>JBCBOD010000077.1:0-18323 GCA_039821425.1 Pseudomonadota bacterium | reverse complement strand
GGCGCCACGACCAACCATGTGGATGGCGACGACAACAGCGGTGTGATGGTCGGCATCGGGGCAGAGCGGCGCTGGGGCAACGTCTACCTTCAGGGTGGCGTGATGACCAACACAACCGACGACGCAAAGACTGCCGCAGCTGAGAGCGAAGACATCGATGGCGTGCGGAACCTGCGTTACATCAAGGTCGGTCGCGAAGACACCCTCGGAAACGGCCTCCTTGAAAGCGGTTTGGCTTTCGGCACAGGCCGCGCGACCGGTGCCAAGGCGAGTGCCGCCAAGATCAACTGGGCGCAATACGCTGTCCGCTACTCTGCGCCGATCACTGGTGATTTTGATTGGTTTGTCGGTTACCAGGGCGATCTGGTCGACGGGATCGAGGTCAACCATTCCAGCTTTGAGAGCAGTTTCCTGCACAGCTTTCAGATTGGCGTCTCATTCTCATTCGGTGACCGCAGGTCGCCCTTTGCGACACCAAACTTCCGTGGTCCGATCACCAACGCGGCAGAGATGAACTAGAGCGTTTCGACCTTAACTTGAAAAATCATGCATCACCTTTCGCGTTCGTAGCGACGCAGAGAGGCAGCGAAAGGTGATCCAGGTTTAGGTCGAAATGCTTTAGGCACAGCAAGGGTGCTGCCGCTACCCCGGCAGTACCCCGTTTTGCACGTAGCGCAGGATATCGACCACCTGCCCCGGTGTCTCCACCACGGCAAGGGCGGCGGCATCCACCTCTTTCAGTGCGTGTTGATGATCGGCCCCATGCATCACGATCAGTGATTTGCCCAAGGCTGCTGCATAGCCCGCGTCAAAGGCCGCATTCCACTGCTTGTATTTCTCGCCAAAGCGGACGACCACGATATCGGCGTTCTCGATCCCATGCCGAGTCCTGATTGCGTTGAGGTTTGCCCCCTTGTTGTCGTGCCAGAATTTCTTGTCCTCGGCCCCCATGATCGCCACGCCGCAATCGTCAGAGGCCGCGTGATCCGTGACGGGGCTGTTGAACTGCACATCAAGGCCGCTGGCCCCTGCCGTAATCTCATCGCGCCAGTCGGTGTGAATTTCACCGGAGAGATAGATGTTCAGCGTCATGGGGTGTCCTTTCTTTGCAGTTGGAAAGAAAAGTAGACCTTGTTGCCCTCTTGGCGACCCTCTTCCCAGCCGAGTTTGTGATAAAAGGCCTGCGTGCCTGTCATTTTGATATGTGTTGCAAGATGGATTGTGTCATGCCCGGCGGCGCGGGCGGCGTCGCAGGCCTGCGCGATGAGGGCCTGCCCGATACCACGCCCGCCAGCATCAGGATGGACGGCGAGATTGGCGATATGCGCGTCCACCCCCTGGACCACGACGATCCCGCCGATCACGGTGCCACCGTCAGCCACCCAGACGTTATGCGTTGCAATGTCGTCGTCCAGCCCATCGGCAACGGGTGGCAAATCGAGCGCTACGAAGGGCGCGTAGGCCGCCTCCACCACCCCGCGCAACGCCTTGGCATCGGCGGGGGTGGCGCGGCGGATGATCATCCGCGCAGGACGCCGCCCGTGGCCTTTGTCACCTTCTCGACGATCTTGGCGCTGACCGCCTCGATATCCGCCTCTTTCAGCGTGGCCTCGGTCGGTTGCAGGCGGACGGTGACAGCGAGAGATTTCTTGCCATCACCCAGGCTACCGCCGATGAATTCGTCAAAGACGCGGACGTCCGCGATCAAGGCCTTATCGGCCCCGGCCGCCGCATTCACCAGTGTCAGTGCGGCCACATCGGCATCAACGACAAAGGCGAAGTCACGTTCGACCGCTTGCAGATCGGTCGCCTGCAAAGCAGCGCGAGTGGCTGTCTTGTTTTTCGGCTGCGGCACCTCATCCGGCCAGATGGTGAAAGCCATTGCAGGACCTTTCACATCCATCTCGCGCAGGATCTTCGGATGCAATTCCCCAAAGATGCCAAGCACCTTCTTGGGGCCAAGGCAGATCTTGCCATGACGGCCCGGGTGCCACCAGGCATCCGCGTCGCGCAGGATCTGCACCTTGTTGGGGGCGCCGATAGCTGCCAGAACAGCCTCTGCATCCGCTTTGACGTCAAAGACATCGACAGGGCGCGCAGCGCCGTGCACGTCTTTCGGCCCAGTCCGCCCGATCAGAAGGCCCGTGACCAGCGTATGCTGTTCCCCCGGCTCACCACCGTGAAAGCCCGCGCCGACCTCAAACAGTGCCATATCGGCAAAACCGCGCGCCTGATTGCGAGCCGCGGCGCGCAGAAGGCCCGGCAGCAGGTTCGGCCGCATATGCGACATCTCCGAACTGATCGGGTTTTCCAGCATCGTCGCATCGTCGCCGCCGCCAAAAAGCGTCGCCGCCTGCGCATCCACAAAGCTGTAGGTCACGCATTCATGGTATCCCAGTGCGGCTGCTGTGCGCCGTGCAGCCTGTTGGCGCGATTGGCTGGCTGTCAGGATGGGTTTTGGGACACCAGCGTTCTGGCGCGGCATTGGCTTGCCCTGCAGCTTGGTCAGCGACGCGATGCGCGCAACCTCTTCGACAAGATCAGCCTCACCCATGACATCTGGCCGCCATGACGGGACATGCGCCATATCGCCATCCAGGCAGAACCCGAGTGCCGTCAGCGTTTCTCGCTGCGTGGCGTCGGGGATTTCCATGCCGACCAGCGACTGCACCCGGTCCGTGTCGAGGCGATAGGCGCGCGCGGTGTCAGGCACAGCGCCGGCTTGGATCAGCTCTGACGCCTCACCGCCAGCATGATCCACGATCATCCGCACGGCATGCTCCAACCCTTCTGGCGTGAACGCTGGGTCGACCCCACGTTCAAAACGGTAGCGTGCATCGGAATTGATCTTCAGCGCCCGGCCCGTGTAGGCGATCTGCACCGGATCCCAGTAAGCGCTTTCGACAAAGACGTTCACAGTCTCGTCCGAACAGCCCGTGACGGCGCCGCCCATGACGCCTGCAATGCTTTCTGGCCCCTCGTCATCCGAGATGACCATCTGCCCGGTCTGCAGTGTGTATTCCTTGTCATCAAGGGCAACGATCGTCTCGCCACCTGCGGCGCGATGCACCCGCAAGTTGCCCTTCACCTTGTCTGCGTCAAAGACGTGCAGAGGGCGGTTCAGATCATAGGTGAACCAGTTCGTGACATCGACGAGGAAGCTGATCGGGCGCAGTCCAATGGCCCGCAACTGATCTTGCAGCCATTCAGGCGAGGGGCCGTTCCTGACGCCCTTGATCAGGCGCCCGCAGAACACTGGGCAGCCATCCAGCGTGTCGTCATCAATCGTGACGGTCAGGTCGCTGGTGAAACTGGCAGGAACGGATGCAACATCACAAGGCTTCAACGTACCGAGCCCACGCGCCGCCAGATCGCGCGCAATGCCACGCACACCCAAAGCGTCCGGGCGGTTCGGGGTGATCGCAATCTCGATCACCGGGTCTACCTTGGCGGGATCGTTTTCGGCCAGCCATTCGGTGAACCGCGCGCCTACCTCACCAGATGGGAGTTCAATGATGCCGTCATGTTCCTCCGACAGTTCCATCTCGCGTTCGGAACACATCATGCCGTGGCTTTCGATCCCGCGGATCTTGCCGACGCCAATGGTCGTGTCGATACCGGGGACGTAGGTGCCGGGGCTGGCGATCACGACGGTGATGCCCGCGCGCGCATTCGGCGCACCGCAGATGATCTGCGTTGGCCCATCCTTAGTCTCGACCTGACACACTTTCAGCTTGTCCGCATCGGGATGCTTTTCCGCTGTCAGAACCTTGCCGATCGTAAAATTGGAAAGCCGTTCCATCGGGTTCTCGACGCCTTCAACCTCAAGCCCGAGGTCGGTCAGCGCATAGGTAATCTCATCAACCGTGGCTGATGTTTCTAGGTGATGTTTCAGCCAGGACAGGGTGAATTTCATGGGTCTGTTCCGCGTAAGATCGTTTGGGCCGACTTACCGGATATGGAACAGAGGGGAAAGGGGGCTGGACGACCCACTGTCCTTGATGCCAAATAGGCCCGAAAAACAACGATTTTGGCTCAACCTCTGGTCCAAGTTTCGACATATTGAATCCTTAGGCGGGACACGTGTTTGGGTGAGTGTGATGAGTGGTTTCCAGCATCTTATGTTCAGTACGCTGATGATCGCCACGGCGATGGTGATGTCAGTGCACTATACCGACTGGTCGGGTGAGATTTCCTGGGGTTATCTGAACTCAATGCAGGGTATTTGTTCGAATGAGAACATCGCGCCCTACCTGCCCTATTGGTTTGATTGCGCGCGCTATGAGGAACTGCGCGAGTTTGACCCTGACAACGACGCCCGGATCCATCAGTTGCGTCAGTCAGATCGCTTGCCGCAGATTGGTGATGATGAGGAGGGGCCTTTGGGCCTCTGATGTGCTTCGGCCCATTTTGAGACCGCCCAGGCGGGCAGCAGGATAACCGCCCACCCGGCGGCATTGATCAGAGTTAGTCGCAATGCCAGCTCGCGCGGCATGTCTGACAGCCACATGGCGATATGTGCGCCGACGATCATAGCGATCAGGCAAAAGACATAGATGCGCATTTTGTGAATATATGCCGTATGCGGGGCAGAGTGAAATGGTGCTAGTTCACTCTTGCTTCCCAAGGTAGCCCACGGACTTCGGGGTGCGCGCAGTAGCAATCGAGCAAAGCTCGGTCATCAGGTTGTTTCCAACGTCAGCGCTCTTTCCAGTAGTTGTGGTGAGCAAATGCCATCGGTGCAGATAGGACTTGCACCAAGAAAAATGCCAATAAGAATGCCCAAGCTGGCATGACGCTCGCAAAAAGCAAAACGACGATCGAGGGCACTAACCAGATTAGAGCACCTCGCAACTGAGTCCGGCCCGAGACGATTCTGTAGCACCAGTCGTAGTAGGAGCTGAGCACGATCCCGAACAGGTACACCTACCTGCTCAACCCACCATGCAGCGTCGGTTGGTCCAGTGCGCTGAACCCGTAGTGCCGCAGCCACCGAAGGTCTGAATCGAAGAACGCGCGCAGATCGGGGATGCCGTATTTCAGCATCGCGATCCGGTCGATCCCCATGCCGAAGGCGAAGCCTTGCCATTCCGCCGGGTCGATCCCGCCGGCCTGCAGCACTTTTGGGTGCACCATGCCAGAGCCGAGGATTTCCAGCCAGTCGTCCCCTTCGCCGACCTTGAGCGTGCCGCCCTCCCACGAACAGCGGATATCGACTTCTGCCGAAGGTTCTGTGAATGGGAAGTGGCTGGCGCGGAAGCGGATGTCGACGTGGTCGACCTCGAAGTAGGCCTTCACGAACTCTTCCAGCACCCATTTCAGGTTCGCCATGCTGATGTCGCGGTCGATGGCGAGGCCTTCGACCTGATGGAACATCGGCGTGTGCGTCTGGTCATAGTCTGCACGATACACGCGGCCCGGGCAGATGATGCGTGTGGGCGCGCCTGTCGCCTCCATCGAGCGGATCTGGACGGGCGAGGTATGGGTCCGCAGCACATGTGGCGGGCGGTTATCTCCCTCTGCTCGGTGTGTGTAGAACGTGTCCATCTCGGCCCGCGCGGGGTGGTGGCCGGGGATGTTGAGCGCGTCGAAGTTATACCAGTCACTTTCGATCTGCGGGCCTTCGGCCACGGCAAATCCCATGTCGGCGAAGATCGCTGTGACTTCTTCGGTCACCTGGCTGATCGGGTGAATTGTGCCGGCTGGGCGGCGGCGGGACGGCAATGTGACATCCAACCATTCGTCTTTCAGACGGGCATCAAGGGCAGCATCAGCGAGGGCCACCTTTTTTGCGGCCAGCGCGCTGTTGATCTCATCCTTCAGCGCGTTCAGGGCAGGGCCAGCGACCTGCCGCTCTTCCGGGGTCATCTTGCCCAGCTCGCGCATCTTCAGGCTGATCTCACCCTTCTTGCCGACGGCCTGCACGCGCAGGTCCTCGATCGCGGCTTCATCCGCCGCATCGGCTATCAGACCAAGGTATTTCTGTTTCAGATCGTCCATGACGGGCCTCTTTCGCGCTTTGCGTCCTGCTACCCCGCCGCGGGCGGTGGTGCAAGCCAGCGTGGGCATAGGGCGATCCCCGCCAATTTGGTGGAAATCGCGACTCGGCGTAGGCTTTCCGTAGGGTAAGGAGAAGGGATAAGCGAATGCGATATCTTTGGATACCTGCCGCTTTGGCAGGTCTGGCGGCATGCGACAGTGGCGGCGGTGGTTCTGATACGTCCGTTGATGCAGGGGCGGCAGCACAATTTGCGCTGAACGGGGCATTTGTCACGATCACATACAATGCGGATACGGACGTCTATCTGATTAAACCTGTCGATGATGAGGCGGCGCGCATCGAAGGGAACCCGACGTTCGACCGTGGCGGGTTTGATCTGGCGGGCGTGCGCACAAATGGGCAGATGCTGGTGACGCAATCACGTGGGAACAGTTAGGTGGCCCTCCTCACGGATTTTGATGGAGACGCTGACGACACAATAGTCAATTTCGACCGCGCCCCTGACAGCAGCGTGCCTGCGGGTGGCACAGTAAGCTATCTGGGCGAGTATTACGCAATCGCCTTCGTCAATGGGGATTTCCAAGGGGAGATCACCGGTGACGCAATGCTGACCGCGACTTTCGGGGCGACCCCCGAGATTTCCGGGTCGATTACAGGTCGTCAGCTCTTTCCATTGCTCAGCCCGTTCACGGCCACCGAAACCCCGGCTGACCTGACGCTCGAATCAAATCAGCTGACCGCGGATGGTCAGGTCGCCCTTGATGGGCCAAGTAGCCCCACAGTCAGCGGCGCAGATTCGACAATGTTCTCGGGAACGTTTGAGGTCTTGTCAGGGCGCTACGGCGGGGCGGTTTCGGGCCCGGACGCAGAACATTTCATCGGTGGGGTCGAGGTGACATACAACGAAGCCACAGGTGGCACATCGCGCGAAGTGCAGGAGTTTGGCGCAATTGCCGCAAGCGTTTTGCCTTGACCGCTAAGTGCTGCAGATTATTGGGCGGCGCGCGACCGGGTCACACGCCGCCCGGAAACTTAACGCGGATCAGGGATGTACCGCGCCTTTTCAACCGCCTGGCGGGCGAGAAACCGCTCAACATAGGCTGGCACGTTCTTTAGATCGTGATAGCCCACCACGTCCTTGGTGCCATAGAACTCCAGCGCGTTGATCCATGGCGCGATGGCGACGTCGGCGATGGAAAATTCACCCGCTATCCACTCTTTGCCTTCCAGTTCTTTGTCGAGAACGGCCAGCAGACGGATCGCCTCATCGCGGTAGCGTTCGCGCGGACGTTCGTCCTCGATGTCTTTGCCTGCGAATTTGTAGAAGAAGCCCATCTGCCCCAGCATCGGACCAAGACCACCCATCTGGAACATCAGCCACTGTGTGACCTTGTGTTTGTCCGCAGCCGTCTGCCCCAAGAGTTTCCCTGACTTTTCAGCAAGATAAAGCAAGATTGCGCCACTTTCGAAAAGCCCAATCGGGCCATCAGGGCCATTCGGATCGATGATGGCAGGGATCTTGTTGTTGGGGTTCAGTGACAGGAACTCCGGGCTTTTGACATCGCTGTCGGACAGCGTCACCAGATGCGGCTCATAGGCCAGACCCATTTCTTCCAGCGCGATGGAGATCTTCACGCCGTTTGGTGTGGGATAGGAATAAAGCTGGATGACCGAAGGGTCTTTTGCAGGCCAGCGCTGCGTGATGGGAAAGGCGGAAAGATCGGCCATTAAGCATGTCCTTTGTGTAAACTGCGACATTCTGTACCTATGGGCGCTGGCGCCAAATAAAACCCGTGTCTTGGTGGATGAATAAATATTAACATGTGCACCAATGCGCAGCGGGCGACAGATCCGTGGGCAGAACTAACAGTTGTGGGGACAAACATGCTGAATGAATTCAAGACGTTCATTGCGAAAGGCAACGTGATGGACATGGCCGTGGGGATCATCATCGGGGCCGCCTTTACCGCCATCGTGACATCGCTGGTGGGCGACCTGGTCAATCCGATCATCGCGCTCTTTACCGGCGGGATCGACTTCTCTGGCTGGTTCTATGTGCTGGGCGACGGCGAATGCGCATCCGTCGCGGCCTGTGGTGAGGCTGGTATCTCCGTCTTTGCGATCGGCAACTTCATTATGGCCGTGATCAACTTTTTGATCATTGCCTTTGTGGTGTTCATGCTGGTCAAGATGGTGAACCGGATCAAGGACGCCTCGGAAGAAGAAGAGGAAGCGGCACCAGAAGAGCCCAAGGGCCCAACCGAGCTGGAAGTGCTTCTGGAAATCCGCGATCAGCTGGCCAAGCAAGGCTGATCATCGCACTATAACCGGAAGGCCCGCCATTTTGGCGGGCCTTTTGCGTTTCAGGCCTTGAGCGCCAACGCGGGCGATATCACATCAATCCCCAGCGCCTTGCCCACCGCGTAGTAGGTCAGCTGACCCGCGTGAACGTTTAACCCGTTCAACAGGTGTGGATCATCCTCGCAAGCCTGCCGCCAGCCTTTATCCGCCAGCGCCAGCATGAACGGCATCGTCGCGTTCCCAAGCGCAATGGTGGATGTCCGTGCAACGGCCCCCGGCATATTGGCCACGCAGTAATGCATGATCCCGTCCATGTCGTAGATTGGATCTTCGTGCGTCGTAGGCTTCGACGTCTCGAAACAGCCGCCCTGATCAATCGCGACGTCAACCAGTACCGCGCCGGGTTTCATCGTGCCAAGCTGCGCGCGCGAGATCAGTTTGGGCGCTGCCGCCCCTGGGATCAGGACCGCCCCAACAATGAGGTCCGCCGCTGCCGCGAGGCGCGCGGTATTCCCTGCGCTGGCGTAGCTCGTCTTGAATTGTCCTGCAAAGACATCGTCGAGATAGCGCAGCCTGGGCAGGGACCGGTCCAGCACCGTGACATCCGCGCCCATCCCAGCGGCCACCCGCGCCGCATGCGTGCCGACGACGCCACCGCCAATCACGACAACCTGCGCAGGCCCAACCCCCGGCACGCCGCCCATCAGCACACCACGCCCACCGTTGGCCTTTTGCAAGGTCCAGGCACCAACTTGCGGGGCCAATCGACCTGCTACTTCTGACATCGGCGCCAAGAGCGGCAGACCGCCTTGTGCATCCGTCACCGTCTCGTAAGCGATGCAGGTGGCGCCGGAGGCCAGAAGGTCTTTGGTCTGTTCCGGGTCGGGGGCGAGGTGCAGGTAGGTGAACAGAATCTGCCCTTCGCGCAGCATCTCGCGCTCCACCGGCTGCGGCTCTTTCACTTTTACGATCATGTCGGCGACTGCGAACACATCCGCGGCGCTGCCAGCGATCTGCGCGCCGGCGTCGATGTAATCGGCGTCAGAGAAACCGGCGCCATCACCTGCACCGGTTTCCACGGTGACTTGATGACCGTGACCTGTCGCTTCGCGCGCCGCGTTCGGGGTCAGGCCGACGCGAAATTCCTGTGGTTTGATCTCTTTTGGACAGCCGATATGCATTGTCACTCCTACCAAAGCTGAAAGCATCATTTGCCTTAGTGCTTGCAATGTCTTGGGCTGTTGCGTCAGGTATTGATGAGATTTACGCAGAAAGTTGCGCAAGAAAGTGGTTTTTTCGAAGGAGCTTCTCAGTATGGAACTGGATAGCATCGACCGACGAATCCTGCAGACCTTGCAGCGGTCTGGCCGTATCTCGAACGCAGAGCTTTCAGAGCAGGCAAACCTTTCCGCCTCTGCCTGCCACAGGCGTGTTCAGCGGTTGGAAAAAGACGGGTTCATCGCGGGCTATGTCGCCTTGCTGGACCCGCGCAGGGTTGGGCGCCCGACGACCGTGTTTGTGGAAATCACGCTAAGTGGTCAGGCAGATGAGGTATTGGATGCTTTTGAGAAGGCAGTGGCGCTGGTGCCTGATGTGTTGGAATGCCACCTGATGGCGGGGTCGGCGGACTACCTGCTGAAGGTAGTCGCAGGCGATACCGAGGATTTCGCGCGCATCCACCGCCGCTACCTCGCATCACTGCCCGGCGTGGCGCAAATGCAGTCTTCGTTTGCGCTGCGCAAGGTCAGGCAGACGACGGCGCTGCCTGTCTGATGTCAGAGAATAAAGTCATCCGCTGACAGCTCTGCCTCTGACACGCCAACGATGATGATTTTCGTGTGTGAGGCGGCGAAGATCGTGTCGTCGCCAACTGTGATTAGTGCGCTTCCAAGCGCCTGAAACGTGGTGAACCCGAAATCGCTCAGGTCAATGCGATCCACGCCAACCTCAAAGTCGCGCCCAATGATCGTTGGCTGCCCATTGTCCAACGCCAGCCGTCCGATTGAGTTCGTGTCGTCGTATCGCTTGAAGACAAAGACGTCGGCGCCGGCGCCACCTTCCAGATAGTCATCGCCATCACCTGCAATCAGACGGTCATTCCCGGCGAGAAAGCTACCCGCCGGATCGCCCCGCAGGATGTCGTCCCCGTCGCCGCCATTCAGCACATCGTCGCCAATGCCACCGATCAGGGTGTCGCGCCCATCGTCGCCGTCCGCATGCAAGGTCCCGCGTCCGCCGATGATTGTGTCGTCGTCAGCGCCGCCTGCAATCGCATTGCCGCCGCTGGTGTCGATCAACAGGTCATCACCCGCGCGCCCGGACAGGTGGTCATCCCCGTCGCCACCCGCGATCATGTCATCACCCAGTGTCCCAAACACCTCATCATGGCCTGCCAAAGCGGCCACAACGGCGCCGATGGTTCCGTCACCCAGCATCATATGATCCGCCCCTGCGCTGCCCTCTGTCATGCGTGCGCCGTAAATTTCGCGCACGCCAGCCACGTCGCCTGGCTGAAGGTTCTCTGTCGAAAGATGGGTGTTCATGACGCTGAGCGTAGCGTTGTCGTGATCCAGCCCCAGGACATGACCGATCTCGTGGGTGGCGACGCCGAGGAAGCTGGTACCTTCTGCTTCGATCCCGCTTGGGATCCAATCTTCGGCAGCATCAAATATGATCGTGGCGGACTGCATCGACTTCAGCCCACTGAGCGCAGGACCAGTCTGAAAGTTGTTGGTCGCGACCGCCAGAACCTCACCGGGCACACCCAGATCGAACCCGCCGGTGCTATCCGCACCGAAGGCAATCGTGACATCCGCGTCACCAGCGTCCGCAACCATGCGAAAACTGACCTGCGCGACTGCTTCCCAGGCATCAAACGCGTCCTGCAGTGCCACTTCGAATTCAGCCAAGTCGAACTCAGCGACCGCATCAATCATCAGTCCACCGAGGTTTGCCGCCCAGGTAACCTCACCCCCTGGCGTGCCCAGCGTGTCGGCACCCCACTTCATGCCAATCAGGCGATAGCCTTGGTCAGATTGGCCGAGATTGGCCGGTTTATCCTTTGCCAGTTGCGGCACCGTGACGGCGGCGCAGCCCGGGCAGCCACACACAACGCACATAAATGCGCTCCTTACTCGTTAACACAAATTCAACCGTTTACGCGTCGGACATGGGGTCGCGCACGCGTGTGTCCAGACTGTGTGCCAGATTGCCGCGCCGGTGGCGAATGATTAGTGAATCATCGGTTAACGGTGCCCAGATGTGCACCGTCTTGGGGCAGTACGATCAGGCAAGTGGCGACACTAGACCAGGATAAAATCATCCGCCGAGAATGCATCCTCGGTCACGCCAAAGATGACGATGGTCGTACCAGAAGCAACGAACTCTGTGTTCGCCCCCGATGTCGTCATTGCGTTGCCGACAGCGGCGAAGTTGGCAAAGCCAAAGTCGCTGAGGTCAATCCGGTCGACGCCAACTTCAAAGTCGCGCCCAATGACCGAGACGTTGGTGCCGCTGATGTCCAGCTGCCCGATCCTGTTGGTGTCTTCGTTCTGGTTGAAGACAAAGACATCGGCGCCACCGCCGCCTTCCAGAAAATCGTTGCCCGCGCCTGCGATGATGGTGTCGTTTCCGGCCAGAAAGCTGTTCTTGGGATCGCCGCGGATGATGTCATTGCCCGCGCCGCCGTCCAGCGTGTCGTTGCCGATCCCGCCGATCAGCACATCCAGACCACCGTCTCCTTCGGCACGCAATGTCCCTCGTCCGCCGATGATCGTGTCGTCATCAGCCCCGCCAGAGACATCATTGCTTCCGCTGGTGTCGACCAGAAAGTCATCACCATCCCGGCCAAAGATATCGTCATTGCCCGTTCCGCCAGTGACCAGATCGTCACCAAGGGTTCCTGTTACTTGATCATTGCCCCCGCCGGCAAAAAACTCTGCACCGGGGGTGTCTTCCGCGAGCGACATCACTTCCGCACTATCGGTCCCGGTAACGCGTGCACCGTAGATCAACCGAGCACCTGCAATGTCGCCGTCTTGCAATTCTCCGGTCGAGATTTCGGAATTCATGATCTGGATACTGGTATCGTGATGGTCCAAACCGATGATGTGCCCGATCTCGTGCAGGGCAACAGCAAAGAAGTCCACTTGGAACCTGCTACCCCCACTTGGTGCCCAGTTCTCGGCAGAGTCAAAATGAATCGTGCTTGGAAGCATCACAGAGAGGTTGTTATCAACGGGACCGGATGTCACGAAAGATGATGCGACCGCGAGCGTGCCTCCAGGTTCTCCAAGGTCAAACGCGCCGACATCCTGATCGGTGAAGGAGATATCCACATCTGCATCGGCAGGGTCGCTGACCTGCCGAAAAGTGACCTGTGCGACGGCTTCCCATGCATCAAATGCATCCTGCAAGGCCTGCTCAAACTCTGCGAGAGTAAACCCAGAGAATGCTCCGATCATCAGGCCTGCCAGATTGGCATTCCAAGTTATCTCACCACTTGGCGTACCAAGCGCGTCTTCGCCCCATTTGTTGTTGAACAGAAGAAAGCCCTGATCGGCCTGTTCCTCGACCGTTGGCGCGCCATCGGCCACTTGTGCCGACACAATCGCGGTACAACTTGGACATCCGCAAATCACGCACATTGGGACTGCTCCTTATTGGTGCCAAAAGTTAAACCTGACGTAGTGCGCAATGTTTGACCGAAAACTGTGTCGAGAATAAGGGGCAATTCGCCGCGCATTTTGCGGTCAATTTGCTGACACTGCAATGCGTGTTTGTCAAAAATTTTCCCTTTAAGATCAGTATTTTCACCCTGCCCATTTAACACCTTTCACATCCTCCTCCTGCATTTGCTGCCCACACGATGTGTCGGGCGGGGGCACCAAGATGAGGAGTGGGAATCATGTGCGTCATTTGTGGGTGCGCCAATTGCAATGCGCAGGTCGTCGAGACTGTGGGCGGTCCGGGCCAGGTCGTTGGTCAGTTTCAACAGGAATATGTTCTGACCGGCGCAAAATGGGGTGAAGACGCCCTTGGCACATCCGGGGGTGAGATCACATGGTCAGCCAACCTTGCCGGCCTGGTTTTCAACACCACACGGTTCCCCAACCTGAAGCTGACTGATTTTGAAGAGGCGCTGCAGGATGCCTTCAATGCTTGGGAAACGGTGGCACAGGTGACCTTTCGCGAAGCCGAACAGGGCGAGGATGCGGACGTCAACATCGCCATGACATTGCAAGACATCGGCGGTTTCGATTTCGGAACGCCCTTTGGAACCGTTGGCGTTGCCTCATGGTTCTTCAACGCGGGGCCCGTCAACAACGGGGTCAGCCTTATTCAATCCGGCAGTATTTTCTTTGATGCTGCTGAAAGCTGGGTGCCTTTCGGTGACTTTGCAAATACGGTCAGCTTCCTCAGTGTGGCGACCCATGAAATCGGTCACATCCTTGGACTTGGGCATTATGACGGCTCACCCCAGGTCATGAACTCTTTCGCGACGACCGACTTTCTGCAACCCGGCGACATCGCTGGCATTCAGGAAATCTATGGTGCGCGCCAAATCGGCAGTCAGGCATCGGAATTCAGTGACCTCGGCACAGGCACAACGGGCGCGACGTTCAATGCGCTTGGCGGTGATGATGTCGTGATGGGCACCGAGGGTGGCGACAGTATCTCGGGCGGCGCAGGTGATGACGAACTCTTTGGCCGCGCGGGGGATGATTTTCTGGTCGATACAAGTGGGGCAAATGAAATTTCTGGCGGGCTGGACAATGACACGATCATCGGCGGGCGCGGCGTGCTGCGGGCAGAGGGTGACGCTGGCAATGACATCTTGATCGGTGGGGTCGGTGATGATGCATTGCAGGGCGGCGCCGGCGACGACGTTCTGCTTGGCGATCCCGGTGGCGATTTCCTATTCGGCAATGACATCCTAAGCGCCGGTGTCGGTGCGGACTTTCTTGAAGGTGGCGGTGGCGCTGACACCTTCGTTTTCGCCCCCGACCAAGGCACAAATGTCATCGCGTCGCTGGACCTAGATTCGGGGACGCCGCGTGCAGTCGGCAGGGATTTCGATGTCGGTATCGACAGGGTTGATCTAAGTGCATTCAACTTCATGACGTTTGGCGACGTACTCTTGTCCATGTCCGAGACGCAGGATGGGGCAGAGTTCAACGCAACCGGAACGCGTGTCGTTCTGAGCGGTGTTGAACTCGAAGAATTGACGGCCTCTGACTTCATTCTTTGAGATATCCATAAAAATATGGGGCCCTTTTTCATAAAGGCGATCAAAGAAACGTTCAGGAACTGCAACGTCGTCCAACTTAATCGGATACCACCAAAGGAAAAAAATTTTGGAACTCATCCAAAAGATGTGCGTTAGCACGACATTGGAGTGGGGGCGCTCTAGAAAGGAGCGTCATAGATGTGTGTGATTTGTGGGTGTGCGGAGTGTAATGCACAGACAGTCGATTTGATAGGTGGTCCCGGACAGGTTATTGGCCAGTTTGGTCAGCAGTATGTGCTGACAGGAACAAAGTGGGGTGCTGATGAGATCGGCACCGGCAGCGGTGAAATCACATGGTCAGCGAACCTCGCTGGTTTGGTTTTCAACACGACTTTGTTTCCCACACTGACACTCGCCGACTTTGAAGGCGTTCTTGAAGATGCCTTTGCCGCTTGGGCTGAGGTTGCCCGTGTGACGTTCCGCGAGGTCGGAGAAGGCGAAGACGCCGACATCGAAATCGCGATGTCTGGCGAGGATGTAGGCCCATTCACCTTTGGTGAACCCTTCGGAACGGTTGCGGTTGCGTCATCGCTTTTCACCGACGGCCCCGTCGCAAACGGTGTCAGCGTCATGACGGACGGCTTCATTTTCTTCGACACCGCCGAAAGCTGGGCGCCAACCGGCGGCGTAACGAACACCGTCAGCTTCCTCAGCGTCGCGATCCACGAGATCGGTCACCTTCTGGGGCTCGGCCACTATGACGGCTCCCCCCAGATCATGAACTCGACGGTCACCACCGATTTCCTCCAGCCCGGAGATATTGCCGGGATCCAAGCGATCTATGGCGTCCGCGAAGTTGGCACCGACGACGATGGTTTCTACGATCTCAGCGACGAAGAAACCGGCGTGGTCTTTAGTGCGCTTGACGGTGACGATGTCGTCACTGGGTCCGACGGCAACGACCGTATCAAGGGCGGCGACGGCGATGACGAGCTTTTTGGCGGTGAAGGCAATGACTGGCTGGTTGACACCAGTGGCTCCAATGAGATTTCCGGCGGTGCGAACCATGACACGATCATTGGCGGTCGTGGCAACCTCTTCGCGGAAGGCGGGATGGGCCGCGACACGCTGATTGGCGGCATCGGTGGCGATATGCTGATGGGCGGCATGGGTGCCGATGTGCTGCGCGGTGATCCGAAAAATGGTTTCCTATTCGGCAATGACACGCTCTACGCTGGCGGCGGCGACGACTATCTTGAAGGTGGCGGCGGCGCGGACACGTTCGTGTTCCGCACCAACGAGGGCAACAACAAGATCGCCGAGATCGACATAAACGAAAATGCGATTGAGATGATCGGACGGGATTTTGTCGCTGGCATCGACCGCATAGATCTGAGCGACTTCAATTTTGCGAGCTTTGCTGAGCTTGATGACGCAATTGCAACACATGATGGGGATACTGTCTTCGATGCACTCGGGACCCGAATCACGATTGTCGGTGTGACCGAGGCGGAATTATCGGCAGAGGACTTTATCCTATGATCACCAGTTGCAATCTCACCCGCGCGGGCATCTTCCCCACACTTGCCCTGCTCGCGGCCTGCGGCCCCGGTGGCGGCGGATCTGGGTCCACCAGTTTTGCCGTCACCGAGGTCGACAGTGACAGTTATCCGGCATTGTCCGACAGGGCGGCTGTTGGCGCACCGACGGAGATTACTGTCGTGGTGCTCGAAAACAGAATACCGACGGCCCCAACTGACGTTAGTTATGATCAAGCTAGCGGCCTGATCTCTGGCGGTGATCTAGCAGGCGCGGATATCGACGACGCATCGTTCACCAACCCGGCGAATGGAGAAATCTCACGCGTCGTGACGATCAGCGGCACGGACAACTACTTTGGCGTTGTCGGGTTTGGAACACAGCAGGCGGATCTGCCGACCGGTGGCACAACCAGCTACAATGAAGGCTGGACAGCGCTGACCGCGACAACAGATCAGGCGACCTATACGCTGGAAGGGACCGTCAACCTGACAGCGAACTGGGACAACAACCGCCTCTCTGGCACGTTTGGCAGTCTGTCAGGCACGCGCAGCGGCACGGGTGGTGGCGTGGCCGAAGACGTGTCGAACGTCGGCACGATCAACCTGTCAAACACGGTCATGACGAATGGCACCTTCGCCGGTGGCAGCGTTACGGGTTCCGGCATCTTCGATACGCTGAACAACACCAGCGATACATCTGGCACGCAGGGCGCGTTTTTCGGCGCTCAGGCAGATGAGCTTGGCGGCCTGCTGGTGATTGACGACGGCACCGTTGATGTCATCGGCGCGTTTCAGGCGGACTAGGGTCTGATGTCTCACCTTTCTCAGCAATCAAGCCGTAAGGCGCCGCAAGCGCCCAGACATGGGCGGGGATCATGTTCTTCATTTTGGCGGGGGCCTCCCGCCGCAGGTGTAGAACTGTCTCCGCCGCCTTCATTTCCACTCGTGCCCGGGCAAATTCGAGCCCGCGCGGCCCAACCCGTGGCATGACCCAGCCCATAATGCCGCGCAACCAGTTGGGCATACGGCGCAAAGGCAGACCACCCGCCGCGCGCCGCGTGTTCTCGACAAACCCACTCACTGCGCCTGCGCGTTTCCCCTTTGAACCGGGGTCGCGCAGGCGCAATTCGTTCCGGACCAGATCAAGCATCTCGGCCCCGCGCGCGTTGCGCACGATGACCCACTGCTCCCCTTCGCCGCCCATGTAGCCCACAGTGATGTCGGCCAGCCGATTGGTGTAATCCACGCAGGTGCGGCAGGTGGTCGGGAAGAAGTCATCGGGCAAGTCTGACAGCGGCAGCTTCAGAAATGGGATCAGGCGCTTGCGACCATCGGCAAAGCGCAGCTCCACATGGTAGTCCGCCCGAAACTCCAGATAGGTGACCGTGTCTGGCGCGTCGGTTAGCCTGGACAGGAAGTGATGAAAGTTCTCTGTTGTTGTGTTGTCCGAACATGGGGTGCCGATGACGAGGATCTTTTCAAAACCCAGTTCTGCCTCCAACGCACGCAACGTATAGATCTGGCAAGGGATGCCGATAACGGCGATGCGGCGATGACCGGCGGCGCGTGCGGGTTCCAGAAGTGCCAGCAGCGGGGCATAGCCCATCCGCATCCCGCGCGCTTGGGCCATTTGCGCAGGCTCCGTAATAATCGCCGGGCGCGGGCGCCACTTGTCCGCCGGGTCCGGCACCATCGTCAGCACCGCATCGACCGCGCCGGTTTCCAACAGCCGCTCTGCAAGCCGCGTCGTCAGGCCCGTCCATTGCGCGCCGGGGCGCGGTTTTTCCAAAGCGGCGCGATACATCGCAGCGGTCACGCCAAAGAAGCGTTCATCCCCCGTTGTCTGCGCCACGCGTCCGTGAATCTGCGCCTCTGCCGTCGGATATTCCGGCTTGATGAACTGGCAGGCCCGTCCGCAATCGCCAGCGTTCTTCATCCGTGACAACCCGCAATCGGTGCACAGCCCGCGCCGGGCCGGGGCGGCAAGTTCAGGTGTGGAAAGATCATCCATACACACACCGTAGACAGACAAGCCGAACTGTCCAGTTTGATTTACACATGGCATTGCCGAAACGCCCCTCTTTCCCTTCGCTAGGTCAAGCGTTAAAGGGGCGGCACCGTAACCAAGGAGCCAGCCAATGGGCTATCGAATCGTCGTTGTCGGTGCCACCGGAAACGTGGGCCGCGAAATGCTGAACATCCTCGATGAACGGGCCTTCCCCGTTGACGAGATTGCCGTTCTTGCCAGCCG
>JBCBOD010000152.1:0-7973 GCA_039821425.1 Pseudomonadota bacterium | reverse complement strand
GCGCGGCAGATTTACATTGCTGACCATCGCGCGGCGGGCAAGATGACCAAGGACATGCGCAAGGATCGCAAACTGCTACGGACTTCGGTCTATGCAATCGTTGATAGCAACGACTTCGCAGTGAAGGATTTCAGCCGGGCCGCAGAGCTTTACCAGATGCTCTACCTCGATCGGTACAGTTGGCAGAACCCGCAATACACGGCCAGATATCTGGCAAAGGCGCATGAGGCGGGCGTGCTGACGTTGTTCGGGATGCGTGGACCGGATGGACAGCTTGACGGGGTTGGCGGGGTCTTTCGGATCGGGCAGAGCATGACGATGCCGCTCCTCGGCCTCGATACCGACAAACCCAAGGACATCGGGCTCTACCGCATGCTTTGCGCCATTGCGCAGGATCGGGCGATTGCGGATCGTCTTCTCTACAACCGCAGCGCCGGTGCGGCGGGGTTCAAGCGCAACCGTGGCGCCGTTCCTGCGATTGAATACACGGGCGTTTATGTCGATCACCTTGGCGCCGGACCGCGCCGGGCAACTCGCGCACTGGCTGGCATCTTGCGCAGGGTTGGCGTGCCCCTCTTGCAGCGTTTCGCGCTCTAGGGCCCGTTCCATGCAATGTCATGCGTGGTCGCGGCGGTCAGCCCGATACGGTGACGGAGTGCGATGCCTGTAAACTCCAACGTCGAAAGCAGCTGTCGGCGCATCGGGCGCGGATCGTCCGGCCACCCCATGACATCCTGCGCGCACCGCATGTCGTTCCATAGCTGCACCGGCCGGGACCAAGGCCCATAGGCGGCGAGGGCCAGCTTCACCGCCTGCAGGCCTGTCACGTCGGGTGTGACCTCTGCCCCGTCCATGATCGCGCCGGTAAAGCCTTTGGGATCGCGGAAGAGGTGGATCCCGCTGGTCGCGCGCGGATTACACTCGATCCCTACAGGTGTGCCGTCATCCTGCAAGATCAGGTCGAGGGCGATCTGCCCCGTCCAATCTGTGGCCGCCACGAAGCGGGCCATATACTCACCGATACGGCTGGCACGGATCGGCTGAAACGCGATGCTGGCCCCCTGCCCTGCGCGGTACACAGGCGTGTAAGCCGCCCACCCGAGCAGCCGCCCCATTTGCGCAATGCCGTACACACACACCTCTGACCCAGCGATAAACCGTTGCGCAACCCATGGCGCCTCGGGCGTTGGGGTGAAATCCGGACGCTTTGGTTTGATCTGCACCGACGTCGCAAACCGCGACCAGACCGGTTTGAAGACATGCGCGCGAGGATCGCCTGTGAAAGCGGCCACGTCCTCGGCCGTTGTCAATTGGGTTGTGTCCGGTACTGCCAGTCCAATTTGCTGCGCTAGCTCCACGAAACCGATTTTGCTGTGGACCTGTGTCAGCAAGACGAGGTTTGGCGCAAACACCGGGCAGATCAGGCGGCCCGCGTCCTGCATCCTGGCAAGGGCAAACACCTCTTCACAGGTCGGAATGATGCGTGAGACATCATGGCGACGCACGACCGCATTGATCGCATTGGCATATGCATCCGGATCACCATTTGCCACCGGTACCCGCGTGTAGCCGTTTACGCATCGGCTAACCGCGCTCACAGGCCAGCGCACGCTATCAGACATGACCACCTGATACCCGGCATCATGCATCAAACGCGCAAGGTGCAACGCCGCTGGTGCCCGGGCACCGGTGATCAGGATGCAGGTCACACCTTGGCGCTCGAATACCGGTTTTCCACACGGCGCAGCTTGCGCGTCATCTCGGGCATCAAGGCGGTCGTCTTGGCACACACCTGCGCGCGCATCCCCTTGCGGTGCAACAGCGCCTCGATGCCGTGTTGTGCGGCAAGAGGATCGCAGCCTTCAGGCAACAGCACCTCGATCCTATCCGCCCCGGTCTGCAGGATCCGGAAGTCGGTGATGCTGCGGTCGGCGTCCACCACGGCGTTGCGCAAAACATCCGGTGTCAGCATCCCGCCCGGCAGATCAAAGCAATCGTCCGCGCGCCCCACGACCTCTGCCACTGTCTGCTGCCGCATGCCGCAAGGGCATGGATCACCAAGACGGATCAGATCATTCATCCGGTAGCGCGCCATGATCTGTGTCTGACGGCTGAAGTCACTGATGATCACCTCACGTAAGGCGGGATCGTCGCCAACCTCTGGCAGCTCGAAATGCATGATGTCTTCGCAAAGGTGCAATGTGCCTTGCGCGCATGTCACGGCCATCAATCCTTCTGTCGCCATGTAGATCTGGCCGACAGGACGACCAAAGTAGCCCCTGATGACGTCGGCATCGAGGCGGTCGAGTTGTTCAGCGCCAGAGAAGACATGGGTCGGAGCAATTGGCAGTTTCTGCTTTGCAATCAATCGTAGGATCTTAGGCGGAGCGATGATCACGGTGGGTGAGAAATCATCCAAACCGTTCGCCCAGTCGCCCGAAAGATCAAAAAAACGAAGTTTCAGGCGGCTGAGCTTGTTCGCGCTGTCATAAAGGGGAGTGTTCAGCGGCAGCAAGACGGCCACCTTGTGCCTCTGTCGCCAGAACCCGGGGAGCGCCTTGCCTAGGATCGTCCCCAACCAGCGAAACCGCTCTGCCTGCGAGATCACGAAAAGGCCGCGATTGCCACTGGTGCCGGTGCTCGCCCCAACGATGATGGGGCCGATTTGGCGGGTGGTGGCAAAGGCCTCCCACCCTTGTGACGCTGTGATACCCTCGCGGTTAAAGGCGGCAAAACTTGCCATCAAGGTTGCCTTATCTATGATTGGCAGGTCCGTCAGGTCATCTATCTGCCGATCCCGATAGAATGGCACGCGCGGCACATCTGTTTGCAACCATGTCTGCAGCTTTCGTTCCGACCGCGCACGCAACTGCGCGGCGGTTAGGCGCCGCGTTGCCTGCCAATAGGCTGTCGCAGCGTGCCGAAGCTCAAACATCGGGGGTCCAGTCATACGGCGTCTGTGCAGGATCGTGACACAGCAAAACCTCGCCACCGTCCGCCGCAAAACGATGTACGCGGCCCAGCGTATCGCGCATCGCGTCTTTCTGCTGCGCGATCAGTGAGAGCGGAAATCCCGGCGCCCTTTTTTGGTGAACGCCCTCTAACACCCAATGCGTATCGACGGCATAAAGAAGCGGCCGATCACCGGGAAAAAAGAGCCCAAAGTGCCCCTCTGCGTGGCCCGGCAGCGGCACGCCGATCATGCTGCCGTCCCCGCAAATGTCATAGCCATCGCCCAGACCGGGGACGGCCAACCGCGCGTAGGAGCGCAATTCCACCTGCTGCGCCGCAAACTTCGGGGGCAAAAGCTCGTTGTAGACGCCATGGCGCATTTTGCCCTGCGTCACCCCATCCGTGATGAACCGGGCGTTTGTAAACTCTGGCAGGTAGGCCACGTGGTCAGCGTGCAGGTGGGTCACCACGATCAGGTTGACGTCTTCTGGCGCAAACTCACGCGCCGCCAGCAGGTCAACCGGGCTCTGGCCCTCTTGAACCTTTGGCCCGAGCGCCCAGGCGTAGAGACGCAAGGCGAGGCTGCGCCCGGCCTGATCGGTGATCTGCGGCCCGCAGCCGCCGTCGATCAGAATGGGCCCGTGGACCGGATGAACACAAAGGCCGCAACGCACGGGCAATGTAATCTGCCCGCGACCGCCAGGGACCATCCAGCGTTTGGATGTCGTGAACGTCGCTGTGTTCGTGAAAATCGGACGCATCAGACCGGCCCCTTTCGTATTGTGCCACCTTCAAATGTGCGTGCGAGGCCCTCATCAAAGCCTATCCGGGGCTGCCAGCCCAAATCTGTCTTCGCACCGGTAAGTGACATGGTCTGACGATACCGCAGAATACCAAGGGCGTAAGCCGTGACCGGAGGTTCTAGGTTTCCGGGAAGACGCGCCGCGACAGCCTCTATCGCTTTGACAGTACCGAGTGCGACTGGAAAAGGCAGATTGCGCCAGCGGCAGGGCGTTCCTGTCCGTTCACAGGCGGCGGCAATAATCTCGGGCAAGGGAATCCCCACCCCGCCAGAGATGTTGAAGATCTGGCCAGTGGCACCCACAGGGGCACGCAGCGCGGCGTGGCAGGCCGCGACCACATCATCCACATGGGTGATATCCGTCGCGCCCGCTGGCGAGAAACGCGGGATGGGTCGGGTGCGCGCAACCCGCAGAAGCCGCGGCAATAGCGACGTATCCCCCGCCCCGTAGATCCCGCGTGGTCGCAGTACGATGGGCTGCAGATCGGTCGCGGCGAGCACCAGTTTCTCTGCCGCGCGTTTGGTCTCGGCATAGGCGTTGACGAAACGCGAAGGCAGATCCGCCTCACCCAGCCCATCCTGATCCCGAAACTGAAAATAGACGCTGGCGGTGGAGATATGGATCAAACGCTTGGCCCCCACCGCGCGCGCAAGCGCGATTAGATTGCGCGTCGCATCGACATTTGCGGCGATGAAATCCGCCTTGCGCCCCCAAGGCGATGACAACCCGGCGCAGTGTACGATGGCGTCAATCTCGGCAAAGCCTTCCGATGGTATAGGGCACGATAGATCAAGCGCCCGCATGGCCAGACCCATGTCCGCCAACCGCGCCAGCTTTTCCGGGTTCCGCCCGGTTGCGATGACGCCGTCCGCGCGCAGCGACACCGCCAGATGCGCGCCCAAAAATCCCGTTGCGCCGGTGACCAGAATGCTCATGCCCACTCCAACGCAGCACCGCCGAAGGACACGCCGGCCGAGGTCCCCAGCATCAGAACCTTTGCACCAGGGCGCAACCTGTCGCACGCATGGTCAAGCGCAAAAGGGATCGAGGCGGCGATCTGATTGCCGAAGGTCTGGCTGATGTCGACCACAGCGCCCGGCGCAAAGCCGCACTGCCGGATCATGTGTTGGAGCGCCTTGGGGCTCGCCTGATGCGGGACAACCAAGTCGACTTCATCACGGGCCCAGCCCACGTCATCAAGCAGCCGCGATACGAAAGGGTTGAAGACCTGTGTCGTCAGACGAAAGAGCGCCTTGCCATCCATGTCAAAAAGGCTGTGGGCTGCAAATGCCTCTGCTTCCCTCTCAAAATTGAAACGCGTACCCCCTGCCCCAATCCCACAAATGTTATAGCCGCTGGCGAAGGTGGAAAAGCGGGCGTGGAACGGCGCCTCATCCGCCGTCACAACGACCGCAGCCGCACCATCACCAAAGAGCCCCGCAATATCCGGGCGTGTCCGCCATGGAAGGGCGGCAGAGGCCACTTCTGACGAAATGATCAACGCTGTTCTGTACGGCCCACGGGCCAGCATCCCGGCACAAACGTCTAGCGCAGTCACAAACGACAAGCAGGTCGCATTGACATCAAAGGCAAAGACCTGCCCGTCTGTGATGCCCAGAGCGGCCTGATACGCAGGGGATGTCGCCGGGATTGGCTGGTAAGGAACCGCGGCTGCGCTGATGATCAGGTCGATGTCTTGCACCGTGACCCCTGCACTTGCCATGGCCTGCTCTGCCGCAGCTGTTCCCATCGTGATCTGTGTATCACCCTGGCTGCACACATGTCGCGACATCACCCCGGTCAGCCGCGCGACCGTGCCTTCCGCATGATCATAGGCGACGTCGCAGTCACTGGCACGAAGCGGCGCGCCCGGAGCATAGCGACCCGTGCCGATTATTTTCATCGCATTTTGCTTTCCAAACTCATTTTATGAACATTGCTCACGTTTTTGGAAATTGCAAGAGGTGCGAACAGAAATTGTGCGCAACACATGGTTTCAGCCATGCCCGATTGCGCCTATATCGACAGTATACAACGCAAAGGGAGAGCATTATGGCGCAAGCGGAAATCGGGCTAATGGGGCTTGGTACGATGGGGGCGGCGCTTGCGCTCAACATCGCGGAGAAAGGCCACGACATTGCCGTCTGGAACCGTACGGCTTCAAAAACCAAGTCCTTTCATGAAAAAGCCGGAGACCTGCAAGAAAAGGTTCATCCGACTGAAAGCCTTGAAGAATTTGTAAGCGCGCTGCAAACACCGCGCGCGATTATCCTGATGGTGCCTGCCGGTGATCCCGTTGATGAACAGATCAAGGCGCTGCGCCCTTATCTTGATGACGATGACCTGATCATCGATGCAGGCAATGCAAACTTCCATGACACCAATCGCCGGATGTCCGATGGCGATGGCGCGTTTCTGGGGATCGGCGTTTCGGGCGGCGAAGATGGCGCGCGCCACGGTCCATCCATCATGGGGGGTGGCAAGAAAGAGCATTGGGATCGCGTGGCCCACATCTTGAAAGCGATTGCCGCCAAGCATGAAGGGCAGCCCTGTGCGACCTGGATGGGTGAAGAAGGTGCCGGGCATTTTGTAAAAGCCGTCCACAACGGCATCGAATACGCAGACATGCAGATGATTGCGGAAATCTACGGCGTGATGCGCGACGGCCTTGATATGACGCATGATGCGATTGCGGATGTCTTCGCCGACTGGGACAAAGGCCCGTTGCGCAGCTACCTGATTG
This sequence comes from Pseudomonadota bacterium, assembly GCA_039821425.1. GTDB lineage: Bacteria > Pseudomonadota > Alphaproteobacteria > Rhodobacterales > Rhodobacteraceae > Yoonia. Next base: position 1,475 of record JBCBOD010000152.1, on the reverse strand, counting down.
AGATCTCGGGCAAGGTCGCAGCGGCGACAGATCCTATCAGTGGCAAGCCGATTTTGGAAATGATCGTCGATGCGGCTGGCCAGAAAGGCACAGGGCGCTGGACGGTGATCGAGGCGCAGCATCTGGCTGCCGCCGTGCCTGCGATCGAGGCCGCGGTCGTGGCACGCAACCTGTCATCGCAGCGGGACTTGCGGGCGGAGGGAGAGGAACTTTTCGGTGCTGCACCGCATCGCCTACCCCATGACATGCTGTCGATCAAGACGCTGGAACAAGCGCTGATCGCTGGCAAGATCCTCTGCTACGCACAAGGTTTCGGGATGATTGCCAAAGCCTCTGACGCATTTGGCTGGGCCCTCCCCTTGCCCGACATCGCAGAGGTCTGGCGCGCGGGCTGCATCATCCGTTCGGACATGCTGGATGACATGGCGACGGCCCTGCGGGATGATGCGGCGCGCAATCTGATGTTCGCACCAAAGTTTGCAGAGTCGCTGAAAGAGACAGAAGGCGCGCTGCGCCAAGTGGTGGCACAGGCGGCCTTGCACGGGTTGCCGATGCCTGCCCTTTCGTCGGGCCTTGCTTACTTCGACGCGATGCGGACGGCGCGCGGAACCGCGAACATGATCCAGGGCCAACGCGACTATTTCGGGCGGCACGGATTTGAGCGGATGGATGGGGGCGACAACCCGCACGGGCCGTGGGCGGACTGAGCCACCTGTCTACCCCAGTGCGTAGCCAGCACCACGCACGGTACGCACCGGATCACTTCCGCCATGCTGGGTCAGGACCTTCCGCAGCCGCCCAACATGCACGTCAACGGTCCGTGTATCGACATAGATGTCACGGCCCCAGACCCGGTCGAGCAGCATGTCGCGCGACCAGACGCGGCCGGGCTTTTCCATAAAAGTTGACAGCAGGCGAAACTCGGTCGGGCCAAGCTTGAGCGGGTTGTCATCACGGGTAACGCGGTGCGTTTCTGCATCCAGCACGATGTCATCAAAGGTGAGGACCTGCCCAACGGTCGCCGGACGGACACGGCGCAGTTGCGTACGCACCCGTGCCATGAGCTCGGACACTGAATAGGGTTTAACGACATAGTCATCAGCACCGGTTTCCAAACCGCGCACCTTGTCAACTTCTTCAGAACGCGCCGACAGCATGATGATCGGTATCGCGCGGGTTTCAGGTTTGATCTTCAACCGTCGGCACACTTCGATGCCAGAGAGGTTCGGCATCATCCAGTCCAGTACGATGACGTCCGGCGTATCCTCATCCACACAGATCAGCGCTTCTTCCCCGTTTTCGGCGCGGGTCACGCGGAAACCCTCGGCTTCGAGGTTGTAAGCCAGAACTTCTCTCTGGGCGGCTTCATCCTCGACAATGAGAACATGCGGTTGTTGAGACATTTCCTTAGCTCGGGTCGGTCACATATGCTGTCTTGTCGCTCTTCGGGCGATTGTCGTCCGGCATCTCGCCGG
>JBCBOD010000161.1:0-6639 GCA_039821425.1 Pseudomonadota bacterium | reverse complement strand
GTGCCATGTTAGCTTCTTCCGTTTGCTTGGCGGCCTCTGGTGAGGCCTATGTGGTAAAGGCCCCCGTAGGTGCCCGAGTTCATAACGACAACACCCCGGAACGAATCCCGGGGCGCGGCGATGGGCGGGGTATAGGGGGGAAGGGGGGAGGTGGCAAGGGGGCTTTGACTGTCTGTCAGGCGTGCGCTTCAAGCGTCTCAAGTAGTCCACTTGCCCAGTTAGCGTCCTGTACCTCCATATAGGCACGAATTGCATCTGCCTCGATGACTTCCCGAGATGACCCAGTGGATTTCGACACGACCGACGAGTATTCGTGATGATCCAATTCTGGAAGTGCAATCAGTTTATGATTCAAATCAAATTCGTAGTCTTCCATAAGCATCGCCTTAGCGGCTTCCGAAAGGAAAACCTCTTTCTCTGGGGCTTGAGTGCCAGGCAGTTTGAACAGTTTTTCTGCTTTGATTTCCGATTGATCGCCGTCGCGCACCCCAATCACGGAAACTCCGCTCGCTGTGAGGTTCTCAACGGCTGATTTGACTGCCTTTGCGTCACCAAAAGGTATGATCTTAACGCGCTTCAGCAGCCCTTTGCTTTTAGACTTGATCAGCTCGCGCAGTAGAGACTGAGCAAAAACATCTTCAACACATACAATCAGATGGCCATTGTGGCCCTCCGTGAGGGCGTTGCGAATGTGAATTGATGAAAGTCGATCTTAGACTTTCACACCATCTCCTCCTCGAGAGAGTAGCTTTCGTCCTTCCGGGGGAATTGCATTTATGATTGCAGAAGAATGAGTGGAGAGAACGATCTGGTGTCCGCGTCGAGCGCTGACATCCAACAAGTACCTCGCGAATTCATACTGAGCGAACTCATGGAGGCTCGTCTCTGGTTCCTCAAGAACCACTAGAGACTGTGCAGGGCAGCTCTCAAGCAGACGAATTGTATGAATCACACGGCCTTCACCAAACCCCATGTTATTTTCGGAGTAGGTGGCGCCATTCCGGCGAGCCATACCTAGTTCGGCTTGCCGGGTAGCATTGGCTACACCCTGAAAGAAGACATCATCATAGGTGTTTCCAAGTATCCTTGATGCCCACTCTTTCCCAAGTTCGACATCAGTTCGATCCGTTAGTTGGATATTCTTTGCAGAGTAGATAGTGAGATCTCGACGTTCGACTTTGGGAAGGTAGAAAGTTAGACCAACAAAGATCGCTGTCTTCTGTGGTTGGCGCTTGTATCCGCTCCACTCGGTCACAGCTCTAGAAACCGTCAACGACTGCGTGTCGTTTTGTCCAGTTCCTTGGTACTGGAATTCAACTTGAGCATCTGGAATGAAGGGATTTGGATCAGCAACTGAAACGGGAAAGAAGTCCTTAACATAGAACCTTCTGAATTCACTCAGGTCCTCTTTCTTGTAAGCGCATAACAGTAATTGGCCTACTGTACTTTTTCCAGCGCCGTTCAATCCGGTAATCGCGGTAACTGGGTATTCAAACCGCAAATCACAAGTCATACCGCGAAACCCGGTGACTGCCATTGAGTTCACAACCGGACCAAAGTTTGCGTATCGGCTAGCCGCAATAAATCGCGAGCCAAGTTTCTTCGCTATGTCTGCCATGCCTCGGCTCAGTCCTTGCGATAACTCAACTCAACCATATCGAGAATACTTATGCATTCAACTGCTTAGAATTGCACCGACCTTCTCACCGCTCCATCGCCCCCTTCCCCGCCAGTATCTTCTCTCGAAACTTCGCAATCCGTGCCACCCGCGTCGCGGATTGTTTCGCCTGGTTCAGGTTGAACGCATAGCTTTTCTGGCGGCCCGGGGTCAGGGCGGCGAAGGCTTCGGCGAGTTCGGGGTCCGCGTCGAGTGCACAGGTCAGTTCTTCGGGGATCGGGACTTCGCGTGCGACCTTCGGCGCTTTGATCCCGGCTTCTGCATATCCCATCGCCTCGGTCAGGTATGCGCGGATCGTGTCGGCCATGGTGATGACCTGATCGTTGGCGGTGAAGCGGATCATGTCAGGGTGTTGCGTATTCGCCCCCTGCTTTTCCAGCACACCCGCGGGGTCTTTCATCAGCGCGGCCTCAAAGAACGACAGGCGAAAGTTGTCGCGGAAGGCGCCCATGATCACGATGTTGCGGCCTGCGTGCATGTAGCACGGATGGCCCCATTTGACGTGCTCGCTCAGCCCAGCCCCAATACAAAGCGCGCGAAGGTCTGCGAGCCCCTGCGCCCAGTGCTTCGTGGAACAATCCGCCGTCGCGAAACGGTCGCACCGCCCGCAGCCATCGGTGAAGTAATCTTCGATCTCTGTGATCATCGCCATGCTCTGATCATACGCGAAACGGCCGCCGTTCCAAAGTGGTGCCGCGGTGCTGATCCTCACGCAAACGCGATCTGACACATCGTCGCAGCGCCATGGCACTGTCCCGGCAGCCCCCTACCTTTTCGCCCACACGCCAGGGAGCAATCGAAACCTACGCTTGAAGGAGCTTACAATGTCGACGATGGAAACAGTTGCGGGGTATTCGCAGCGCATTCCGACAATTCGCAGCTCGGACTGGTTCATTCGCATTCCGCTTGCTGCAATCATTATTGAACAGGGGGTCATCAAGATCCCCGGGCTGGCCGATCAGGCCGCCACATACGGGCTAGCGCCATTCATGTTTGCCATGGCGGCCTTTGCCGAGATTGCCGGTGGTCTTGCCATTCTGCTGGGCGGGCTGATCCGGAACAACTGGATGACAGATATGCTGACCCGTCTGGGTGGTTTGGCCGTCTCGATCGTGGTCGCCGGTGTGATCGTGATGATCTACTTCGGGCCGTTCATTGGCTGGCAGTTGCAGGGCATGTTGCTGGCCGCCGGTCTGTTCTTCCTGATGCGGGGGAACGGCGACGCCAAGGATCGGACGCTGATCTAAGGCAGCCTAAGACGACAACGCAGAAGCCCGGGTCAGCGACCATGGCTTTTTCACGTCTGGACCGCGCGCCGCTGCGGCAGCCAGACCATGAAGCTCAGCACGATGGCGGTGCCGGAAACGAAGGTCATCACGGTGCCAGGAAAGAAGTTCACGAAGCCGGGCAGATCGACAAAGATCAGATATCCCAGGTCTGCAAGGCCCCCGACCATCGCGGTGACCCAGATTGCCGTCATGTTCTGCCGCTAGATCAGGATGCCGCCGATCACCGTGGCAATCCCGAACCAGCAAAGGTTCCAGGCATGCTGGCCCAGGATACCACCGGCTGCCGGGTGATAGTCCATCAACAGCAAAGCCGGATCCACCGCATCCGCGATCGCCGCGAAACCGCCTGAGGTGTCCGACGACAAGACGATCACGCCTGCCAGAAAATGGACCAGCCCCCAGATGACCCAGAGCACGGCCGAAACCCGAAGGAGGTTGGTTTGCAGCGGGGTCATATGAGTATCCAAGACATAAAGTTGATAATATCAACTAAATGGTATTTGTTGATTCTGTCAACTAACTGTTCTGGCGCTTGGAAGAACGGAATTCTCGTTCCCTCATGATTGGGCTATGGTCGCCGTATGTCCGATACCCACCTCGCCATCCACCTTGATCGTCTTGTGCGTCGCATCCATGCGTCGTTGTCAGCCAGGGCCAAGACCTTCGATACTGACCGGGTCGGACCAGGAGGGGCGATCCTGTTGCTGACGCTGGATGAGATGGGAACCGCTCCTCTGCATCGGCTCGCCGCCCGACTGGTGCGGGACAAATCGCAGCTGACGCGCGAGGTGGCGTCGCTCGAACGCAAAGGCATGGTCCGGCGGCAAGACTGCGCGACAGATGCAAGGGTCAGCCTACTGTCGCTTACCGCGAAGGGTGCGGCCCTCGTGAAGACTCACCAACACGCGTTGGCAGAGGTTCTGGAAGAAACGCTGCAAGGGATGGCAGAGGCAGACAAGCAGAAGCTCGCAGCATTACTGCAAAGCGCGACACAGGATCATCGGGCTGAGCTGTAACTGGTAAGAGCACAAATTATGCTGCGGCGGTCGGCCCCGGCGGGTTCAGTTCCCGCGAAAGATATTCTCGAACTTCTTGCCGCGCGCCAGTTCATCCACCAGTTTGTCGAGATATCTGATCTCGCGCATCAAGGGGTCCTCGATCTCTTCGACACGGACACCGCAGACGACGCCCTTGATCAGGGCGCGATTGGGGTTCATGGCCGGAGCCTGAGCAAAGAATGTCTCCATGTCCCGCTTGTCATCCAGCGCAGACGCCAAGGCATTCTCTTCGTATCCAGTGAGCCAATCTATGATCTGATCAAGTTGCGCCTTGGTCTGCCCCTTTTTTTCGACCTTGGCGACATAGAGCGGGTAGATACTGGCGAAGCTCATCCCGAAGATCTTGTGTGACATGGCCTGCCCCTCCTGCGCCGCATGATAGGAGCGTTTGGATCACCCGCAAAGAAAAAGCCCCCGCGTCGGCAGGAGCTTTCAACATTCAATTTTCGACGCGATCAGAGACCGGTTGAGACGTCGATCGTGTTGCCTTCTTCCAGCGTCACATAGGCCTTCTTGACATCCTTGCGGGTGCCCAGCTGGCCACGGAAACGCTTGACCTTGCCTTTGGTGATCGTGGTGTTGACGGCCTTCACCTTTACACCAAAGAGGCTTTCAACAGCTTCCTTGATCATCGGCTTGTTGGCGTCGATGGCGACCTCGAAAACAACGGCGTTCTGTTCGGACGCCATGGTTGCCTTCTCGGTGATCACCGGCTTGCGGATCACGTCGTAATGTTCTGCCTTGGCGTTCATGACAAACGAGCCTCCAGAGCTTCGACACCCGCCTTGGTCAACACCAGCGTGTCCGACTTGAGGATGTCATAGACGTTTGCACCCTGGCTGGGCAGCACGTCCAGTGTTGTGATGTTGGCGGCGGCCTTTTTGAAGTTTTCGTTCACTTCGGCACCGTCGATGACCAGCGCGCGCTTCCAGCCCAGAGCGCCGACCATCTTGGCAAGCGCACCTGTCTTGGCGTCCTTGACCTCGATCGTGTCGACGACAACCAGCTCACCCGCGGCCTGCTTGGCAGACAGCGCGTGCTTCAGGCCCAGCTTGCGGAACTTCTTGGGCAGGTCGTGGGCATGGCTGCGGGGCGTTGGGCCCTTGTAAATACCACCCGAGCGGAAGATCGGCGCACCGCGAGAGCCGTGACGCGCGCCACCTGTGCCCTTCTGGCGATAGATCTTCTTGGTCGAATAGCTCACCTCGGACCGGCCAAGCACGTCATGCGTGCCTGCCATGGCCTTGTTGCGCTGCCAGCGAACGACGCGGTGCAGGATGTCCTTGCGGGGCTCCAGACCGAAAATCTCGTCGCTCAGTTCGACGGAACCGGCTTTCTTGCCGTCCAGTTTGATAGCATCAGCCTTCATTGTTCTCGCCTCCTTCTTCTGCGGCGGCTTCGGCTTCAGCAGCCTCCAGTGCGGCCTGTTCTGCCTCGGCTGCGGCCTTTGCGGCGGCTTCCTCTTCAGCGGCAGCCTGTGCGGCAGCTTCTTCGGCCAGCTTTTCAGCTTCTTCCTTCATCGACTTCAGGCCGGCAGGGTAGATCACGTTCTCTGGGATCGGCTTTTTCACCGCATCCTTGATCGTGACCCAGCCACCCTTGGAGCCGGGAACAGCGCCCTTGACCATGATGACACCACGGTCAGCATCGGTGCGGACGACCTGCAGGTTCTGCGTCGTCACCTTGGCGGCACCCATGTGGCCGGCCATCTTCTTGCCCTTGAACACCTTGCCGGGGTCCTGACACTGGCCGGTCGAACCATGCGAACGATGGCTGATGGACACACCGTGCGAGGCGCGCAGACCACCGAAGTTGTGGCGCTTCATCGCACCGGCAAAACCCTTACCGATGGATGTGCCGGAGACATCAACGTACTGCCCTTCGAAGTAGTGGTTGGCGAGGATTTCTTCGCCGACGTTGATCATGTTCTCTGGGGCCACGCGGAATTCCGCGACCTTGCGCTTGGGTTCCACTTTGGCCGCGGCGAAATGGCCGCGCATCGCCTTGGATGTACGCTTGGCCTTGGCATTGCCAGCACCCAGCTGCACGGCGACATAGCCGTCTTTGTCTGCGGTGCGCTGTGCAACAACCTGCAGGTTTTCGAGCGAAAGAACGGTGACAGGGACCTGCTTGCCGTCTTCCATGAACAGCCGGGTCATCCCGACCTTCTTTGCGATCAGTCCGGTACGGAGCATCTGAAACCCTCCTTAAACCGAGATCTGGACATCAACACCGGCAGCCAGGTCGAGCTTCATGAGCGCATCAACGGTCTGCGGCGTTGGGTCGACGATGTCGAGAAGACGCTTGTGCGTGCGGATCTCAAACTGGTCGCGGGACTTCTTGTCCACGTGGGGGCCACGCAGAACGGTGAACTTTTCGATCTTGTTAGGAAGTGGGATCGGACCACGGACAGAAGCGCCTGTGCGCTTGGCTGTGCTGACGATTTCCTGTGTGCTTGCATCAAGCACCCGGTAATCAAACGCCTTGAGGCGGATACGGATGTTTTGGCTTTGCGGCGCCATATGCATCACCCTTTACTTCACGCGGGCGGATCGCCTCGCGCAGGGCCTAGATCGGATTGGACGAGGCCGGCTCATCCGACCCCCTCATCGCG
>JBCBOD010000062.1:0-22045 GCA_039821425.1 Pseudomonadota bacterium | reverse complement strand
CATTTGCTATGACGGGCGCCTGACCACCAAAGACAGTCCGATGTTTCGTTTTTTCGAACGCCTTGTCGATCCCTACGTTGCCTACGCAGAGAACGACACGCCGCCCAAGCGGCTCTACCCGTTTCTGCGTGCCTATGCAGAGCCGTTTATGGGTGTGTTCGTCGCCACCGGTATTCTTTCTGTCATTATCGCGATCGTTGAAATCTGGCTGCTCGGCTATCTTGGGCGGCTTGTGGATATTCTGGCCGAAGGGACACCGGCGCAGGTCTGGTCGGAAAGTGGGCCGGAGTTCATCATCGTCGCAGCGCTGATCCTGACGGCCCGGCCTGCCATTCACCTTTTGCAGATCATGCTTCTCAACAACACGATCCTGCCGAACTTTGGCACGCTGGTGCGCTGGCGCGCGCACCGGCACGTGTTGCGCCAGTCGGTCGGCTGGTTCGAGGATGACTACGCAGGCCGCATCGCCAATCGGATTATGCAGACACCGCCTGCGGCGGGTGAGGTGGTGTTTCAGCTCTTCGATGCGATCACCTTTGCGCTTGCATACGTTGTCGCGGCTGCGGTGCTGCTGGGGCAGGCCGACGCGCGGCTGATGGTGCCGCTCCTTTTGTGGATCGTGCCATACATGCTGCTGCTGCGCTGGGTTGTGAAACGCATCGGCCCCGCGTCAGAAGCCGCCTCGAACGCGCGCAGTGCTGTCACCGGCCGTGTCGTGGACAGCTACACAAACATCCACGCGGTAAAGATGTTCGCGCATCATGACCGCGAGGTTGATTACGCCAAAGAGGCAATTGAAGAGGCACGGCGCACCTTCCAGATCGAGATGCGGCTCTACACGATCATGGATGCCGGGTTGATGCTATTGAACGGGCTGTTGGTCGTGGCGGTTGTCGGCTGGGCGATCTGGCTTTGGATGCAGGGGTCTGCGACCGTAGGTGTCGTGGCCGTGGCCACGTCGCTTGCGCTGCGGCTGAACGCGATGTCGGGTTGGATCATGTGGGCCGTGACCAACTTCTTCCGCGAGTTGGGGGTGGTGTCCGAAGGGATGCAGACCATCGCACAAGAGGTGAAGCTGATCGATCAGCCCAAGGCGCAGCCGCTGACATTTCAGAAAGGCGCGATAGAGGTGCGCGACCTGTCCCACCACTACGGCAAGAAAACAGGTGGCCTTGACGGGGTGAACCTGTCGATCAAGCCGGGTGAAAAGATCGGGCTGGTCGGCCAATCAGGCGCCGGGAAATCCACGCTCGTGAAGTTGCTTTTGCGCTTCTATGATGTGGAGCAGGGCCAGGTCCTGATTGATGGGCAGGCCATCAAGGAGATCACACAGGAAAGCCTGCGCCGTCAGATCGGGATGGTGCAGCAGGACAGCGCTTTGCTGCACCGGTCCGTGCGGGACAACATCCTCTACGGCAATCCGCAGGCAACCGAAGAGCAGATGATTGCTGCCGCCGAACAGGCCGCGGCGCATAACTTCATCCTCGGGCTGGAAGATAACGAGGGTCGCAAAGGCTATGACGCGAAGGTTGGCGAACGCGGTGTGAAACTGTCGGGTGGTCAGAGGCAGCGGATCAGTCTTGCACGTGTGATCCTGAAAGACGCGCCCATCCTTCTCTTGGATGAGGCGACAAGCGCGCTAGATAGCGAGGTCGAAGCTGCCATTCAGCAAACCCTCTACGGGATGATGGAAGGCAAAACCGTGATCGCGATTGCGCACCGCCTGTCGACGATTGCGCAGATGGATCGGATCATCGTGATGGATCAGGGCCGCATCATCGAAGAAGGCACGCATGACAGCTTGCTGGCCGCCAATGGCCAGTATGCCCGGTTTTGGGCGCGCCAATCCGGTGGGTTCCTGGGCCGTGGCAGTCAGGTGGCCGAGTGAACCCTGAACGCTGGATAGATCCGTTCCAGCGGGCCGATGGCCCGCCACCCCGCACGCTGATGGCTTTTCTGGGCTGGTGTCTGCGCGGCAGTGGGAAATGGACATGGATAGCCGGTGGGGTCTCTGCCCTTGCCGGCACGCTGGAGGTTGCCACTGCCCTGATGCTTGGCTGGGTCATTGATGCGGCTGTCTCGACCGATCAGGGCAGCTATTTCAGTGACAACCTGTTGCTTTTGCTTGGTGTCACCGCATTCTTCCTGATCCTGCGCCCTGTCATTCTGGGCATTTCAGGGATGATGCAGGCCGTTGTCGTTGGGCCAGCACTGGGTAACCTTATTCTTTCGCGTCTCCACCGGCATTCGCTGGGCCAGTCCGTCAGTTTCTTTGATGATGATTTCGCCGGACGCATCGCGCAGAAACAGATGCAGGCGGCGCGGGCGGCAGGTGATCTAGTTGTGGACACCATTCACACGGTGGCCTTTGCGCTGGCATCACTGATCGGGTCCGTGATCCTACTTTTCACGATTGATGCGCGCTCTGCCCTCTTGCTGGCTGTCTGGGCCTGCTCTTACGTCCTGCTGATCCGCTTCTTCATGCCGCGTATTCGCCTGCGGTCAAAGGAACGGGCAGCCAAGCGGGCAATGGTGACCGGACAGGTTGTCGACACGATTACCAACATAAAGACGGTGAAGCTCTTCGCCCATGATGCGCATGAGGACCGCGCTGCCATTGATGCGATGACCGGTTACTGGGGCAGTGCCGTCAACTATGGCTGGCTGTCTGCCTCTTTCCGGTTCTGGCTGATGGCGCTTGGTGGTTTGCTGCCTGTGATCCTTGTTGGGATGACGCTCTATTTCTGGTCGACAGGCACGGCGAGCGCAGGCGATATCGCCGCCGCCGGTGCGATTTCGTTGCGCCTGTCACAGATGACGGGCTGGGTGAGTTTCACGCTGATGGGGATGTACGCCAATGTCGGTGAGGTTGAGGATGCGATGCACACCCTCGCCCCTGAACACACGCTTGTCGATGCGCCAGATGCGGTGTCCCTGGTCGCTGACAGGGGTGAGATTGCGCTGGACAATGTCACGTTCAGCTATGGCGGTGGTCCGGGTGGCGTGGATGGTGTCAGCCTGACGGTGCAGCCGGGTGAAAAGCTGGGGTTGGTCGGGGCGTCTGGTGCGGGGAAATCGACGCTCGTGGCGCTTCTTCTCCGGCTTTATGACGCAGAAGCGGGGCGCGTGCTGGTTGACGGCACGGACGTGCGGGATGCCACACAGGAAAGCCTGCGCCGCCAGATCGCGATGGTCACGCAGGAAACGGCGATGTTCAACCGGTCCGCGCGGGACAACATCAAATACGGCAAACCGGATGCGAGTGAGGCTGAAATCATCGCCGCCGCCAAACAGGCTGAGGCGCATGATTTCATCAAGGATCTGCGCGACCACAAAGGACGCACGGGCTACGATGCGCACCTGGGTGAACGCGGTGTGAAGCTGTCCGGTGGGCAGCGTCAACGGATCGCCATCGCCCGTGCGATTCTGAAGGACGCGCCGATCCTTGTGCTGGATGAGGCGACAAGTGCGCTCGATAGCGAGGTTGAGGCAGCAATCCAAGGCTCACTCGACCAGATCATGGAAGGCAAAACCGTGATTGCGATTGCCCACCGCCTGTCGACACTGGCGCAAATGGACCGGATCGTGGTGCTGGAACAAGGCCGTGTGGTTGAGGATGGCACGCACCACGATCTGCTGGCCAAGGGCGGTCTTTACGCGCGTTACTGGAACCGGCAATCAGGGGGTTTCATCAATGTGCAGGACGCAGCTGAATAAATGCCGATCATCGAAAGCCTGACTCATCATGGTTTGGGCCGTGTTGCAGGTGAAGATACCCTATTGCCCCGCGTCCTGCCCGGAGAAGAGGTGGAGGTTGGGGATGATGGTGTACCACGCATCCTGACCCCCTCGGCGGATCGCGTTGCCGCCCTATGCCGCCATTTCAAATCCTGCGGTGGCTGTGCGATGCAGCACGCGCATGACGATTTTGTTGCCACCTGGAAGCAGGAGATTGTCGAAAAAGCGTTGCAGGCAAGGGGCCTGACACCCGCGTTCCGGCCCATCGCGACCTCGCCGCCCCGCTCACGCAGGCGCGCCAAACTGACGGGGCGCCGCACGAAGAAAAGCGCGATGGTCGGGTTTCATGCCAAGGGCACCGACACGTTGATCCCTGTGCCGGACTGTCAACTGCTGAGCCCCGCATTGATGGCGGCCTTTCCGGCCTTGGAGGCGCTGACCACCCTTGCCGGTTCGCGCAAAGGATCCGTTGATCTGACAGTGACGGAAACCGCTACCGGGCCTGATGTGCTGGTCGGAACGGAAAAAGCGCTGACACCCGACTTGCGCATCTCGCTTGCTGCTTTGGCCAATGAATATGGGCTGTCGCGGCTGGTGTGGAATGATGAACCTGTCGTCACACTCGCCCCACCTGCCCAGGACTTTGGCGGCACATCAGTGGTGCCACCTGCGGGCGCATTTTTGCAGGCCACCAAAGCAGGTGAAGCCGCGTTGCAGGCAGCAGTGGCAGAGATCACGTCAGGCGCGGCCCGGGTCATCGACCTCTTTGCCGGGTGTGGGACATTCGCGCTGCCATTGGCCAAGCGCGCGCCCGCGCATGCGGTGGAAGGTGACAAGGCGATGATGCAGGCGCTTGATGCCGGGTGGCGTGGCGGGCAGCAGCTGCGGCAGGTCACCACGGAAACCCGCGACCTGTTCCGCAATCCGATCCTTTCCGAAGATCTTGGGCCCTACGACGCTGCCGTGATCGACCCGCCGCGCGCCGGGGCAGAGGCGCAGGTAGCGGAACTTGCCGCGTCTTCCATCGGTACAATCGCGATGGTGTCCTGCAATCCGGTGACCTTCGCCCGGGACGCGGGCACCTTGGTTAACGCCGGGTTCACCCTTCCTTGGGTACAGGTGGTGGATCAGTTCCGCTGGTCGCCGCATGTCGAAATTGTTGCACCATTCACGCGGAAATGACGGCCCGGCGGGTATACTCCCTATCGCTGGGTCGTCATTCGCGCTAGATAACAGGCCAAAGCGGCAAAGACCGCAGAGATGAGCAGTTTGATGATTTCACGACGTTCCATGATGGTGGGTGCCGCCGCGGGGCTTGCCGCCTGCAGCACGGGCATGCGCCCGTACACCGGGCCCGAGGTCACGCGTATTCAGGTTTTCAAGGAACGGCGCGAGATGCAGCTCTTGCATCATCGGACACTGTTGAAATCCTATACCTTCGAGCTTGGCTTTCAGCCTGTGGGCCACAAGGTCTATGAAGGAGACGGTCGCACGCCAGAGGGTGCCTATCTGATCGACCGTCGTAACCCCAACAGCAGCTTTCACCTTTCGCTTGGTATTTCCTATCCCAATGCACGGGACGTGGCCGTCGCGCGGTCACTGGGGAAAGAACCAGGTGGCGACATCTTTATCCACGGCACGCCTGATGTATGGGCGGACACTCCAGATTGGACTTGGGGATGCATCGCAGTGACGAACCGCGAGATGGACGAGATCTATCCGATGGTGCAGACCGGCACGCTGATCACGATCTACGCCTAGACCCCGGCACCCGGTGTTCCCGCGAAGGGCGCAGTGCCCATGTTGAGCGTCCACCAGAGCTTGCCTGATTCCTCTTGATACCAGGCAAAACCCATCACTGCCGCATTCGGGTCAAGGATAACAGCCCGCGTATCTTCCTGCGCCATCCACGCGGCGAGGGTTTGTAGCTCTGTCTCAAACGATTCCGAGATGTTTTCGCCCAAAAGCCGCCCGGTAAATCCGACGCGACGGGCACGGTCCAACGGGCTGGACCCGTCGGAGCCGAAAAGCCAGGGGCGATTCTGGATCGACATGTCACGCGAATGGGTGGCGGCGGCGGCATTCAACCGGGCGTTGAGTTCAACCGGGGCAACACCGGCGCCTTGCCGCAAGGCGTTCACACTGTCGAGCATGCGGAACTGTACTGCAGCCTCATCCCGCGGGCTGATCCGATAGACCCCCTGAACCGGCAGCCCGTCTTCACCAATCGGCCGGCTGGTTCCGCAGGCCGTCAGGCCAAGGGCGCCAAGCCCCAAAATCATCTCGCGTCGTAACATCTATCTGCCCGGAAATTTTGAACTTGCCCTGATTAGCGGCAAAACACCGGCACTTCAAACCCCGACCCCCGTGCTGACGTTTGTTTGAATTGCAGTGCCATGGCTGACACAGTATCTTGCGCCGGACGCAAAACGAATTTTGCAAGGGATGAATGGTATGAAAACGGCTTTGACACGCCGCGGTTTCCTGGCGGCTTCGGCGGCCGCCGTAGGAACAGGTGCAATGGCGCAGACCGCTGGCACGACCGAGATCGAAAGTGACATCACCGCCAGCGTGAAGCGCAACATTGCCAGCTTCCGCTCGCTGGATTGGCGGCCTTACTTCAACAACCTCGACAAGGGCGCGATCCTTGTCGACATCCAGTCGCGCGCGCTGCATTTCTGGTCTGCCGACGAAAGTGTCTACAAGCTCTTCCCGACCAGTGTTCCATTGTCAGAAGATCTGACGCGGACAGGTCGCACCTCGATCACGCGCAAGGTAGAGGGCCCGACCTGGGCGCCGACGCCCGCGATGAAGATCCGCAACCCCGAATGGCCTGATTTCATTGGCCCCGGTCCGGACAACCCGATGGGCACGCATGCGCTGCACCTGACCTGGCAGTACTACCGCATTCACGGCACACATGACACGCGCAAGATCGGCAGGCGCTCCTCCAACGGGTGTATCGGTCTCTATAATGAACAAATTGCAGAGCTCTACGAGTTGTCAGAGGTTGGCACACAGGTCTTGCTGATCTGACGTTCGCCTGAGCCTGACATGAAAGCGGCGCCCCTTGGGCGCCGTTTCTTATTTGAAGATCCCGAAGATCCCGCGCTTGCGCTTTTTCGCAGGCGGCGCCGCGATCAGGCCCGGATTTTCCGGGTAGGCCTGCTTTTCTTCGTCATCGTCATCCATACCTTCGGACGTCTCGCGGTTGAATTCATCTGCCCACTCAGGGGAGGCCGCTGCAGGCTTTGACAAAGGCTCTGTCGGTTTGCTGTTTGGCGCATTCACCTGACGTGGTTCAGAATTCAGCACGTATTCATTTGTCTCGGTCACCAGTTTGGTGAGCGTTTTGCCCAGCGCGTCAGAGGTATTCACCCGCAGACGGCGCACGCGCTGCTGTTCTTTCGGGTTGATCAGGTCAAGCCATTCCTGAGCCGATTGAATACGCGCCTTTGGCAGCACGTTCATCGCCTTGTCGATCGCATCAAGGAATACCTGATCGTATTCGGGGAAGCGCCCGGAAAGCGGCTCGCAAGGGTCCGGGTTGTTGCCCGCAAATTCGGCCATACGTGTCTGGCTGTTGGGTGGCGGGTCACCGCTAATCAGATGATAGAAGGTGGCGGCAAGCGCATAGAGGTCACTGGACGGGCCTTGCTTGCCACCGGCGAAATAGAATTCCTGCGGCGAATAGCCGTCCTTGACAACGAGAACAGATGAGACGGCACGCGTCTCACGGCTGGCTTCTTCGCGCGCCGCGCCGAAATCGATCAGCACCGGGCTGCCCCATCTGTCGAGCAGAATATTGTCAGGCGAAATATCACGGTGCAGCAGATCGTTTCGATGGACAAGATCAACCGCGTCGAGAACTTTGATCAGCACCTCGCGCACCTGATCGGGTGTCAGGCGATCGCGCTCTTCCTTGATCAGGCTGAGCAGGTCGCGCCCTTCGATCAGATCCAGCACCATGTAGGCGGTGGAGTTATACTCGAACACGCGGTGCACGCCCACGATATTGGGGTGCCGCATCTTTGCGATGCTACGCGCCTCGCGCATGAACATGTCGATGATGGAACGGTATTTTTCCTGATGCTGGCCTGACCGGACCAGAACATCGTCACCTTCCCGGCGGCAAAAAACCTCTGGGTAGCATTCCTTGATGACGACGCGTCGCTCTAGGTAGTTGTCGATGGCAAGATAGGTGATGCCGAAGCCACCACTCCCGAGTGGTCTCTCGATCGTGAACTCATCCCCCAGCAGGGATGTGCCATTAGGAAGCGCCTCGCTCCGCTCTGCTGGCGCTGCTTCTTCCATCTCAGACGTCGTTGCTCCGTCCATTTTACTAACATGCGCACCTAACTGTGCGCTCCTCAACTCAAAACCTAACGCCTGCAGCGTAATGGAAGATTGTGTTTGCTTTTTGACAAGCCTGCGCAGAGTTAAGGTTCTTTTTGCCCTAAGTCAGCGCGTTGCCACAGATTTTTAACGAATTGGCAAGACTCTGCCGGTTTTCACTGCCGCATTGCCGACACATTGTGCGACTCTTGTCTGAACTTGGCGCGACTCGGCCCTTCCGCCCGCTGTTTCCCCATCTTTTCTGCTAGTCGAGCCATCCTTTGAGGTTCTTTTCGATCACGCCGCTCAGCGCGTCGATGTGCGCCGAATCGTCATTGAGACAGGGGATGTAGGTGAAGTGCTCTCCACCAGCCTCTTCGAAGCTTTCCTTGATCTCTTCGTTGATCTCTTCAAGCGTCTCGATGCAATCGGCAGAGAAGGCAGGCGCGCAGACGGCGATATTCTTGATCCCGTCTTCCTCTGCCAGGCGCGCAACCTCTTCAACGGTATAAGGTTTCAGCCATTCCTCTGGCCCGAAACGGGACTGGAACGTGGTCACGATATCGGTGTCTTCCCAGCCCAGCCGCTCTTTCAGCAGGCGCGTCGTTTTCTGGCACTGGCAGTGATAGGGATCACCCTCGCGCAGGTAACGCTCCGGCACGCCGTGGTAGCTGCAGACCAGCTTTTGTGGCTTCGTTTCGGCCTCGGCATAGGCGCGTTCGATGGATTGCGCGAGTGCCTCGATATAGGCGGGCTCTTCAAAATATGGCTCAACGATCCGAGCGACCGGCTGCCACTTTTCTTCCATCAGCGCGCGGAAAAACTGGTCGTTCGCGGTGGCCGATGTGGCGCCCGCATAATGCGGATAAAGCGGGAAAAACAGAATCTTGGTGCATCCAGCCTCGACCATTTCGCGCACTTTAGACTTGGTTGAGGGGTTGCCGTAGCGCATGCAGAAATCAACGCGCACATCATCGCCGTAGCGTTCGACCATCTTTGCCTTAATGGCCGCTGTTTGCTTCTTGGTGATGGTCAGCAGCGGGCTTTCGTTGTCTTCCTCGTTCCAGATGGATTTGTAGGCCGCACCCGATGAAAACGGCCGTTTTGTCAGGATGATGAGCTGCAGAAGTGGCTGCCAGATCCAGGCGGAATAATCGACAACCCGCTTGTCTGACAGAAATTCGTTCAGGTAGCGGCGCATCGACCAATAGTCCGTCGCGTCCGGTGTCCCAAGGTTGGCGACCAGAATGCCCACACGGGCTGGTTTGACGGGCGGATGGTCTGGCCCGGCGTGCACCGGGCAGGTCGCTGGCCGTTCTGTCGGCTGGCTTTGCGCGTCAAACATGTTCATTCCTTCTTAGATAGCGCGAATACAAGGGAATTAAACGGAAGTCCGCCGGCGTCAATCGCCGGAAGGGTCCAAAGCTGTCTCTGCGGTGCCCAGTGCGTCGGCAAGCCGCGCTTCTGCACTGCCAGGGCGCAGTGGCTTTTGCTGGCTCGCATCCGGCGCCCAACCTGTCAGCGTGATCAGCTCGAAAGTTGCCGTTACGCGGTTGTATGCGTCCCGGTAGTTGTCGGCATAGATGCAGGCCGCCTCAGTCATCACGTCGCGGCGTGTCGGATGCTTGATCCTGTCTGTCAGCGCGTTGTTTTCGCCCATCTTGCGCAGATCGTGCATTAGGTGAAACGCATTGACGTAGCTGGCGGTCAGCGGGGTGCTATCGGCCACAGGCATGGCAAAACCTGCCCGCTGCAGCAGTCCACCCAGATCCCGGATCTCACCCATGGGTGCGATGCGAGGGGAAAGCCCGCCGGTGATCTTTACCTCGGCCTCGGCCAGAGAGGTGCGCAGTTCATGCAGCGTCTGCCCACCCAGAAACACACAGAGCATCAGCCCATCGGGACGCAGTGCGCGGCGGCTTTGCACCAGCTGCCCCACCGGGTCATTGGCCCAATGCAGGGTCATAACGTGGAGGATCAGGTCGTAGGCGCCCTCTTTCAGATCGAGTGTTTCTGTATCCGCAATCACGGTCGCATCTGGAAAGCGCTCCGCCCAGAAATCCGGGAAGCCGGTGACGATCCCCACCTGTGTAAAGGTTCTGTTAACCTCCATGAGTCTTTCATTAACCTCATCGGCAGCTTGCTCTTGCAGGAACAGTTTGTCTGGCAGCGCGCGTGCGCGGTTGCGCGCCAAAGCTGCGCGGTCGGTGATTTGGGGCGTATTCATGCCCGTCATGTAGGTGGGTTCGATGCTGTTGCAAAGCGCGATCAGGGCGATTTACCCGGCGCAATGTGTCGCCTGCGATGCGCTGACCGAAGGTGATCATGGCCTTTGCAGCGCCTGCTGGTCCGAGACGCAGTTTATTGCTGGCGTGATCTGCGACAGTTGTGGCGTGCCGCTGCCAGGTGAAGATTATGGCGAGGCGTTGCAGTGTGATGACTGCATGGCCATTGCGCGTCCCTGGCAGCATGGGCGGGCGGCTGTCGCCTACACGGGCGTGGGGCGCAAACTGGTGCTGGGCTTGAAACATGGGGATCGCACTGATCTGGCCTTTCCAGCGGCGCAGTGGATGGCTGCACGCCTCGACGGGATTGTTGCGGAGGAAACGGTGGTTGTGCCCGTGCCTCTCCATTGGCTGCGCATGATCAAGCGGCGCTACAACCAGTCGGCCCTACTGGCCCGCGCGCTGGGCAAAGTGCTGGATCGACCCCTGTGCCTTGATGCGCTGCTTCGACAGAAGGCGACCAAACCGCTTGAGGGCCACAGCCGCGACGCGCGTTTTGCAGCCCTCGCCGACGCCATCGTGGCCAACCCAAAACGCCAGTCAGCGATCGCGGGAAAGCCAGTGTTGCTGGTTGATGATGTGATGACATCCGGGGCCACCTTGGCAGCCGCGGCCGAAGCGGCGCGCAATGCCGGTGCCGCGAACGTGTCTGTTGTGACACTGGCAAGGGTGGTCAAAGACGCTTAGATGACTGGCAGAAACCGCCAGATGAAGGACCAACGATGGCCAGCGTCGAGATATATACCAAACCCACCTGCGGCTTTTGCCACATGGCCAAGCGCCTGCTGAATTCAAAGGGGATCAGCTATGCCGAGGTGAATATCTCTGCCCAGCCAGACCGCCGGGCCGAGATGATCCAAAAAGCAGGCGGGCGGAGCACCGTGCCGCAGATCTTCATCAACGATAGCCATGTTGGTGGCTGTGATGATCTCTTCGCGTTGGAGCGTGGCGGCAAACTGGACGCGATGCTGGCGCAATGAAAGCCGCGCTGCTGCAACTGACATCAGGCGATGATCCAGCCCGCAATCTGGACGAAACGCGCCGCCTGATCGCAGAGGCAGCAGGCCAAGGTGCGGGGTTTGTCCTGACGCCAGAGGTGACGAACTGTGTCTCACTCAACCGGGCCCATCAACAAAGCGTTCTACAGCATGAGGCTGATGACATAACCCTCGCTGGGCTGTGCGCGGCAGCGATTGAGCATGATGTCTGGTTGTCAGTCGGGTCTTTGGCGCTGAAAACCGATGATCCGGATGCGCGCTTTGCGAACCGGTCCTTTTTGATTGATCCCGCAGGGCAGATCGCCGCCCGCTACGACAAGATCCATATGTTTGACGTGGCAGTTTCCGCCACCGAGACATACCGCGAATCCGCCGGTTATCGCCCAGGCGAACGCGCCGTCGTGGCAGAAACCCCATTTGCCAAAATCGGATTGAGCGTTTGCTACGATCTGCGCTTTGCCTACCTTTACCGCGCCCTTGCACAGGCAGGGGCAGAGGTTCTGCTGGTCCCTTCCGCCTTTTCGACCGTCACAGGTGCTGCGCATTGGGAGCCGCTCTTGCGCGCCCGCGCGATTGAGACAGGGTCTTTTGTGCTGGCGGCGGCGCAGACAGGGACGCATCCGGCAGGATCAGGCAAACAGCGCCAAACATACGGGCACAGCATGGCGATTTCGCCTTGGGGTGAGGTTCTGCTTGATATGGGTGAGGCGCCAGGCGTCGCAACGGTTGATCTTGACCTTGCTCAGGTGGCAGACAGCCGGAGACGGATTGCGGCACTCGGCCACGATCGCCCATTTAAAGGCCCTTGATGGCGGAAGACAGCGAAAATCTGGCGGTATCCTTGTTCAGCGAGATCCTCGTCGTGGACCAGTTGGCGCGTGCCAGCGTTGCGCGTGTGCTGCCCAAGGGGATGGAGCTGTCACATTTCACGGTGTTGAACCATCTGGCCCATGCGGGGGTGGAACGCTCACCCGCTCAGTTGGCCAAGACGTTTCACCTGACCCGTGGTGCGATGACCAACACGCTACATAAACTCGAATGGGCGGGCTGGGTGCATATCCGGCCCGACTGGGACGATGCACGCCGCAAGATGGTGGCGATCAGCCCATCCGGCCTTGCCGCGCGTGACGCGGCCCTTGCAGCCATCGCCCCGGTGATCGCAGATGTTGTCGCAAAAGTGGGGCGCGACAAGGTCAAGACAGTGTTGCCTGTGTTGCGGGAAATGCGTCTGAAGCTGAGCGCGCTGCCCTGAAAGGCCTCAAGTGCCGACAAGGGCAGGATGATCTGCGCGCAACAGCGAACGCAATCCTTCGTCGAGGGCGACTTCGGGCGCCCATCCCAGGATCCGCCTTGCCTTGTCTATATCGGGGCAACGTCTGACCGGATCATCTGGGCGTTCAGGTGTTGTGACGGTACCGGCGGGATTTTCCATGATCCGGTTCAGGTGATCAGCAATTTCTTTGATCGTGACTTCATGCGGATTGCCGATGTTGATGACTTCGCCGCGGGCCTCTGGCACTTCTGCCAGCTTCAGAAGACCTGACACCGTATCGCTGATATAACAAAAGCTGCGGGTCTGGCTGCCATCCCCGCATAGGGTCAATGGCTGCCGAAGACTGGCTTGTGCCACAAAGTTCGGAATGGCACGCCCATCCGCATGGTCCATGCCTGGACCATAGGTATTGAAGATCCGCGCAATGCGCACGTTAGCGTCATGAACGCGCACAGCATCCATCAAGAGTGCTTCGGCGGCACGCTTTCCTTCGTCATAGCAGGCCCGCACGCCAATCGGGTTCACATTGCCCCAATCCGTCTCGCGCTGAGGATGCGACAAGGGATCACCGTAAACCTCGCTGGTGGAGGCCTGAACGAAGCACGCATCCTGCGCCACCGCGTGCTCGATCAGGCGCATCGTGCCGATGACATTTGTCTTCCAGGTCGCGATTGGGTCAGCCTGATAGTGAATGGGGGATGCTGGGCTGGCGAGGTTGAAAACCACATAGGCCTTTGGAAACTCGCTGACGTCCACCACATCACAGACCTCAAGACTGAGCCGGTTGTGAAACTGCGCAAGAAGCCGTGTCAGGCGGTTGTCGCGGCCTGTAGAGAGGTTGTCGACGACATGGACCTGCGCCTGCTGGTGCAGCAACGCTTCCACCAGATGATGGCCAACAAACCCTGCACCACCGGCGACAAGAACGGATTTTCCCAGCCAGAAGGTCATGCAGCGGCCTCATGTCTTTCAATAATTTCGGCTGCGACCTGTGTCTCAGATTCCAATGTCATTCCGCGCACCACCGCTTGCCCCGCTGTGGCAATCTCTCGGGCTTCTTTGATGTGTGTTTTGGCCCAATCCAGCTGTTCAGCAACATCGGACAGATCCGCCTTGATGGGGATGAAGTGCTCCCATGGTTGTAGTTTGTGGTAGTACCATTGATAGAAGCCGTAGGGGCTGTCGACTTTCAAGACGCAACAGCCCAACGCAAGCCGTTGCATGAAGTTGTTCCAGGCATTGCTGAAACCATCGATATCAATTGCAAATTTCTTGTGACCCCAGCTTTCGGGTGCATGGCGGTCCCCGGTCAGTCCGGCCTTGTTCAGAAGCTTGTAATTCGGGTTTCCCGGCCCATGCGCAAAGCGAAAGTCGATGTCGAGCGTTCGGCACACTTGCGCCATGCGCAGGCGTTGCATGACCCCGGCATGCCCCACATGTGCCGGATCCAGCGAAAAGAGCCCCATGTTGTTCAGCGCACCCCGCCAAACGACGTCATCATCACGATCGTTCCAGTTTGGTGCGCTGTTACGGCTGTAGGCGTGCATGCTTTGGTATCCCCGACTGGCAAAGAAGTACGGGTCCGGGACAGGGACACCAATCTGCGGGGTCGTCGAAAACCTGTATGTTGCTCCTGTCGGCGCGTGGCCGTCGGACAGGTCTGTCGAGATCTCTCTGACGGTTTCAGATGTTTGCGCGAACCAGTGCGCATGGGTTGCTATCCGGCTGCTGTAAAAGCGGATCACATGCAGTTTCGCCAGTTTTGACAGGACTGCCGTGATCCGACCGTTTTCCTTGCGCAGGAGCATTTCGCTTGCTGAACGTGGCTCGTTGGAAATGACAACCCTGATGTCGGCGCGCCCTACGCCAGCCTTGCGGTATTGATCAGCGATACCAGACCGGATCGCCGAATATTTCTGAAGCGTGATAATTGGTGTGCGAAGCGCTTTGCGACCGTGTCGAAGGTGGGCGAGCAAGATTGAACCTTATGTTGGGGGGATTTCGCGCATAGAGTAGTGCGGATCCGTCGGGTTTTTCCAGTTCAAGTCGGCTTCGTTGCTGTTGTTACATAATTCACCGAAAGGTCCTTGTCAGAGATGGACCATGTAAACGTCAGCGGATTGAAGACGTAACCCTTGCGATCAACGGGCGTCATTCCGGCTGTCTCGAGCAGCGCGAAAAGCTCATCCGGTGTGATGAACTTTGACCATTCGTGCGTGCCTTTTGGAAGCCAGCGCATCACATACTCCGCCCCGATGATGGCGAGTGCAAAGCTCTTGGGGTTCCGGTTGATCGTGGAGCATAGGTGCAGCCCACCCGGTTTCATCAGCGCATGACAGGCATTCAGATAGCTTTGCGGGTCAGCCACATGTTCAACCACTTCCATGTTGAGCACCACATCAAACTGCTCTCCCGCCTCTGCCATCGCCTCTGCCGTCGTGTGGCGGTAGTCGATGTTCAGGCCGGATTTCTCGGCATGTATTTTTGCCACCGGTATGTTTCGCTCTGCCGCGTCCGCACCCACCACTGTTGCGCCAAGCCGCGCCATCGGTTCGCAGAGAAGGCCACCGCCGCAGCCGATATCAAGGATGCGCAAACCACCAAATGGCGCTTCACCCAGCAGATCGCGCCCGAACTCTGCCGCGATCTGGCTTGTGATGTAGTCAAGCCGAACCGGGTTCATCATGTGCAGGGGCTTGAATTTGCCGTTCAGGTCCCACCATTCGGCGGCCATCGCCTCAAACTTGGCGATTTCCGCAGGATCAACTGTGGTTGTTGCCGGCATTTTCATCACTCCGCGTCATGGTCAGGGGTGCCGATACGCGATATAGGGGCATTATGGACAAAGTCGTAGGCCAAAAGCGCGCGGGCGCGCATCTTTACCAGCCGATTGATCCGTTCGATCAACGCATGCTGGATGTCGGCGACGGCCACCGGATCTATGTGGAGCAATGCGGCAACCCGGATGGTGTGCCTGTTGTTGTGCTTCACGGTGGTCCCGGTGGCGGATGCAGCCCGGCGATGCGTCGCTACTTTGATCCGAACACCTTCCGCATCATCCTGTTCGATCAGCGCGGCTGCGGCAGGTCCCGCCCACATGCGAGTGTGGATGCCAATACGACCTGGCACCTTGTAGCGGATATTGAGTTGATCCGCACAACGCTGGGGATCGATCGCTGGATCGTTTTCGGCGGATCCTGGGGGGCCACGCTTTCGCTGATCTATGCGCAGGCCCATCCCGATCGCGCGGCTGCACTGGTTCTGCGTGGTGTTTTCCTGATGACACCGGCAGAGCTTGATTGGTTCTATGGCGGTGGTGCCGGCAAGTTCTGGCCCGACCTTTGGGAGCGCTTCGCAGGGCTGATCCCCGAAGATGAGCGGGATGATCTGATTGCCGCCTATCACAGGCGTCTGTTTTCCGGGGATCGCACGATGGAGGTGCGCTATGGCCGGGCCTGGGCATCATGGGAGAACGCGCTTGCCTCTATCGACAGTGATGGTGTGACAGGGGAAAGTCCGGCGGACTACGCCCGCGCATTCGCGCGGCTCGAAAACCATTATTTCGTCAACGGCGGCTTCCTGAACAAAGATCAGCAGATTCTGAATCCGGGTCAAATGGCCAAGATTGCTGAGATTCCGGGCACCATCGTCCAAGGGCGCTATGACATGATTTGCCCACCGGTTTCGGCCCACCGCCTTGCGAAATCATGGCCAAATTCAAGGCTTTGTTTTGTGGGCAAGGCAGGACATGCCTTGTCAGAACCCGGGATAAGTGCTGAATTGGTACGCACAATGGAGTTGCTGGGCGCACAACGGCGGTCACTGGGGCTTTAGAGCTTTACAGATGAAAAAACCCGTCTAAAGTTCATGGAAAAGGAGCATAACGTAGCGTTTTGGGTAATGTCCTAACAATCATTCTTCAAAGACTTGGGTTGGGATTGCTGACGCTTCTGATCGTTTCGATCGTCATCTTTGTTGCGGTCAACCTTCTTCCCGGCGACTTCGCAGAAAGCATCCTTGGCCAAGGCGCTACGCCAGAGGCGGTTGCCTCGATCCGGCAGGATCTTGGCCTCGACCAGCCCATGATTGTCCGGTACTTCCAGTGGCTTGGTGGTGTTCTGCAGGGGGATCTGGGCACCAGTTTCGCCCAGGCAAACTTTGCCAGCTTCACCGGGACAGACTCGGGCGCGACAACCGTCGCACAGCAAATTGCCCCTCGTTTCGCGAACACGATGTTCCTGGCCATGGTCACGGCAATGATCGCTGTGCCATTCGCGATTATTCTGGGGATCCTGGCCGCGCTTTACCGCAACACGGTGTTTGACCGCGCGACCAACATCTTCACGCTTTCCTCAATCTCCAGCCCGGAATTCTTTCTGGCCTACATCCTGATTCTGTTTCTTGCGGTGCTGAACCCGATCTTCCCTTCGCTGTCGAACATCTTTGAGGGGATGCCGTTCAGCGAACGTTTGGAGCGGTCAATGCTGCCTGCCTTGACGCTGACGCTGGTTGTGACAGCGCATATGATGCGCATGACCCGCGCCGCCATCATCAACCTGCTCGCCAGCCCCTATATCGAAATGGCCCGGCTGAAAGGCTTGTCGCCGATGCGGGTGATCGTAAAGCACGCACTGCCCAATGCGCTGGCCCCGATCATCAACGTGATCGCCCTCAACCTCGCCTATCTGATCACAGGCGTGGTGGTGGTTGAGGTGGTCTTTGTCTATCCGGGCATTGGTCAGCTTTTTGTGGATAGTGTGAAAATCCGTGACATTCCTGTGGTGCAGGCCTGCTGCCTGATCTTTGCCACCGCGTTTATTCTTCTGAACCTGACAGCTGACATCATGTCGATCCTGTCCAACCCACGGCTGAGGCATCCGAAATGATTGTGTGGCTGCTGGGCATCCTCATCGTGATGGCAGGCGTGGCCTGGGGTTTCCGCTATGCCGGGCAGGCTGCCACGGGCAACGCGCCGCAGTTCCGCGACATGCCGTATGGTGTGGCGTTTGGCTATGTACTGGGCGTTGCTGCTCTTGGCTGGCTGATCTGGGCCTATTACACCGCGCGCACCGCTGATGCCGCTATCGCGAACAAATACTTCTTCCTGCGCGTCGCGATCGAGTTCTTCATTCTTTCGGCCATTGCCGCATGGCTGTTCCGGCTGCTTGGCCGGAGCGTGGGCACAGGCTGGAGCCGCAAGATGTTCCGCTCCATGCCGCTAACAGCGTCGTTCGGTATTCTTGTCATTATCATCTACGCCATCTTTGCGATCTTTGCGGGCGTGATCGCCCCTTACGGCCAGGAAGAGGTGCTGCCGGGTGTGGCCGCAAACATTGTGCCGGGTGGGGATCCGACGTTGGGTGGCAACCCTGAATACCCGCTGGGTACGGACCAGATCGGGCGCGACATCCTCAGCCGCCTGATCTATGGCGCGCAGAACACTGTCGGCATTGCCTTTGCAACGACGCTGCTGGCATTTTTCCTTGGCGGCACCTTTGGATTTCTTGCAGCAACCTTGGGTGGCTGGCTCGATCAGGTGCTGTCGCGCATGGTTGACGTTCTGATGGCGATCCCATCGCTGATCTTCGCGCTTCTCTTGATGACGATTGCGAGCGTCTGGGCGCCTGAACTGGGCATTCCGCTCACCGTCTTCATGGTGATTATCATCGCTGTGATCGACAGCACCCGTGTCTACCGACTGGCGCGTGCCGTGGGGCAGAACATCGTGGTGATGGACTATATCGAAGCGGCCAAGCTGCGCGGTGAAGGCCTTGGCTATCTGATGTTCAAGGAAATCCTGCCGAATGCGACTGCACCCTTGCTGGCCGAATTTGGTCTGCGTTTCTGCTTTGTGTTCCTGACAATCGCGGCGCTGTCGTTCCTTGGCGTGGGCATTCAGCCGCCTTTGGCCGACTGGGGCACCATGGTGCGTGACCTGAGTGGTTTCGTGAACTTTGCCCAGTTCGCACCGCTCGCGGCCAGCGCGCCACTGCTTGCCGCCGGTGCGATCGCCCTGCTGACAATCGCGGTGAATTTTGTCGTGGACTGGATGCTGCACAAATCCTCTGGCTTGAAGGAATAAGATGACCGAGAGTGACCAGACCCTCCTGAAGATGCGCGGCGTGAAACTTGAAGGCCGCAGTGACGAGGTCTGGAATCCGATCATCAACGGGGTCGATCTGACGCTCCACAAAGGTGAGGTGCTGGGGCTGATCGGTGAATCGGGCGCTGGCAAGTCGACGCTGGGCCTTGCCGCAATGGGGTATACCCGTGACGGCGTGCGGATCAGTGATGGCACGATTGAATTCGATGGGATTGACCTGCGCAAGGCCTCTGCTGCAGTCAAGCGCGAACTTTTGGGCAAGCGGATTGCCTATGTCGCGCAATCTGCGGCGGCCAGTTTCAACCCCGCGCATAAGCTGCTTGATCAGCATGTCGAGGGCCCGGTGCAACACGGTGTGATGGCGAAGGGTGAGAGCGAGTCCGACGGGATGGAGCTCTATCAAAAGCTTCGCTTGCCCAATCCTGACCAGATCGGTTTCCGCTACCCGCACCAGGTGTCTGGCGGCCAGTTGCAGCGCTGCATGACGGCCATGGCCATGTCCTGCCGTCCCGACCTGATCATCTTTGACGAACCGACAACCGCGCTGGATGTGACCACACAGATCGAAGTGCTCGCCTCGATCCGGGATATTGTCGAGCAGTTTGATACTGCCGCGATCTACATCACTCATGACCTTGCCGTGGTTGCCCAGATGGCGGACACGATCAAGGTGCTCTTGAAGGGGGATGAAGTCGAAACGGCGGATACGCGCACGATGCTGGCGACACCCACGCAGGAATATACAAAATCGCTCTGGGCTGTGCGCAGCTTTGAGCGGCCGACAAAACCAGCCGTACAGACAGGTGCGACGCCGGTGGTCTCAGTTCAGAACGTTGATGCGGCTTATGGCACGGTGCCGGTGCTGCATGATGTCAGCTTTGATTTGCATGAAGGGCGGACTGTTGCCGTTGTGGGCGAAAGTGGCTCTGGCAAATCCACCACTGCGCGCTGCATTACCGGGCTTCTGCCACCCAAGGCCGGGCAGATCATGCTGGACGGTCAGCCGCTGCCCGCGGACTATCGCAAACGCAACAAGGATCAACTGCGTCAGGCGCAGATGATTTATCAGATGGCGGACACGGCGCTGAACCCGCGCATGTCGATCGGCCAGATCATTGCACGACCGGTGGAGTTCTATCTGGGCCTGAAAGGGGCGGAAAAGCGCAAACGTGTTGATGCGCTGCTCGAGCAGATCGAGCTGGAGCCGACGCAGTACTATCATCGCCTGCCGTCCGAGTTGTCTGGTGGCCAAAAGCAGCGCGTAGGTATTGCGCGTGCGTTGGCGGCAGAGCCAAAGTTCATCATTTGTGACGAGGTGACATCGGCCCTCGATCAACTTGTGGCGGAGGGAATCCTGCGACTATTGGCGCGTCTGCAAGATGAGCTGTCGCTTACTTATATGTTCATCACCCATGATCTTGCGACCGTGAAAGCCATTGCAGATGAAGTTGTCGTGATGAAAGACGGCCGAGTGGTTGAACAAGGCCCAAAGAACGAAATGTTCACGCCGCCACATCACGCTTATACGGATCTGCTCTTGTCATCGGTGCCCGAAATGGACCCCGATTGGCTAACCAACCTGCTGAATGAACGCGGAGTTGATAACATCGGTGATGCGGCTGTTGATAAGATGTAGTGCGAATCGCTGATCATTGATCAAGAAAAATGGGCGCATCGCGTCCGACAACAAACCAAGGGAGACACTCAATATGCATGGAATTAGTAGACGTGGTCTTTTGCAGACCGGTGCTGCGGCAGGCGTACTCGGCCTGACCGGAATGCCGCTGCGCGCGCAGACACGTGGTGGCAAGCTGACCGCTGGTCTGGGTGGTGCAAACACATCCGACAGTTGGGACGGCCGCACACACTCGGACATCTTCATGATCGCCGCCGCACACGGGACGGTCTTTGACTGCCTGACAGAAGTCGCTGCTGACGGCTCGCTTCAGGGCGAACTGGCCGAAAGCTGGGAAGCATCTGCAGACGCCAAGACCTGGACGTTCAACCTGCGCCAGGGCGTGACCTTCCACAACGGCAAGCCATTCAACGCTGATGACGTGATCGAGTCGTTGAACATGCACGTGGCTGAGGGCGCAAAGTCTGCCGCACAGCCAATCGTTGCCTCGATCAGCGAGATGCGCAAAGTCACGGATTTCCAGATCCAGTTTACGCTGGCCGCTGGCAACGCCGACTTCCCTTACCTGATGTCCGATTATCACCTGCTGATCTTCCCTGCCGGGCAGATCGAAGAAGGCATCGCAAACGGCATCGGCACGGGCCTCTACCAGGTGCAGTCGTTCGATCCGGGCGTGCGCATGGTCGCCACGCGCTATGCTGACCACTACAAAGGCGACAGCGCCGGCTTCTTTGACGAAGTCGAGTACATCGCGATCAACGATAACACGGCCCGTATGAACGCGCTGATGACCGGCCAAGTCGACACGATCAACCGGATCGACTTCAAGACCGAAGCCCTGCTGACGGCCAACCCTGCCCTCCGTATCCAGGAAGTGACCGGCAACCAGCACTACAGCTTCCCGATGCTGACCGACACATCACCGTTCAATGACGTGAATGTCCGTCGCGCGCTCAAGTACGGTATCAACCGTCAGGAAATGGTCGACAAGATCCTGCTTGGGCATGGCCAGATCGGTAACGATACGCCCATCGGTCCAGCCAACCAGTACTATGCTGGCGATATGGAGCAGCTTGAGTACGATCCGGATCAGGCAAAGTTCTATCTGCAGCAGGCCGGGCTCGACAGTCTCAACATCGACTTGTCCGCGTCGAATGCCGCCTTTGAGGGTGCGGTTGATGCCGCTCAGCTGTTCCAAGCCTCTGCCTCTGCCGCGGGCATCAACATCAACGTGGTGCAAGAGCCTGCAGACGGCTATTGGTCCAACGTTTGGCTGAAGAAGCCGTTCTGTGCATGCTACTGGTCAGGTCGTGCGACCGAAGACTGGATGTTCTCAACCTCCTACGAGGCCGGTGTGCCTTGGAACGACAGCCAATGGGATGAGAAAGACAGCGCGCGCTTCCAAGAGCTGCTGTTGACGGCCCGTGCCGAGCTCGACAGCAACGTGCGCCGCGAGCAGTACGGCGAAATGCAGCAGATCCTGCGTGACGACGGTGGCGTGCTGATCCCGATGTTTGCCAACTACGTGCAAGCGGTGAACAACCGCATCGCATCGCCGGACACCATCGGTAACCTCTGGCAGATGGACAACGCCCGTATGGCCGAACGCTGGTGGGTGGCGTAAGTCAGCCCGAAGATTAGAGAAAACGCCCTGCCGATTGGTGGGGCGTTTTTATT
>JBCBOD010000148.1:0-8517 GCA_039821425.1 Pseudomonadota bacterium | reverse complement strand
GCATATGCGCAGGAAGAAAGCGAAAACCGCGTCGCCGCCAACACTGATTGGAGCGTCTTCGTCGAAAGCAACCCGAACGAATGCTGGGCGGTTTCTGCGCCCAAGGAAACCGTCAACACCCGCGACGGCAACGTGGTTGAGGTGCGCCGGGGCGAGATCCAGCTGATCGTCTTCTACCGGCCTGAGGCGGATATCGCAGGTCAGGTGATGTTCACGGGCGGCTACCCGTTCCGCGAGGATTCGACCGTCAGCATGCAGATCGGCGACACCACGTTCCAGATGTTCACCCAAGGTGAAACCGCATGGCCCGCAACACCCGAGGATGACGCCCGTTTCGTCGCCGCGATGAAACGTGGGGCCAACGCCGTCGTGACCGGCGTGTCGGGCCGTGGCACACAGACCCAGGATACCTTCAGCCTGCTGGGCTTTACCGCCGCCGTGGAAGAAGCCGAAAACCGCTGCGCGGGCTAAGGCCACACTGATACATCTTTGCCGGGGCAGCTTTCTTGTGAAGGCTGCCCTTTTTCATTATATGCCGCGCAACCCCGCGAAAGAGAATTCCCATGGACGCCAAGGCCCCGATTACGCAAGACGTGCTGACCATTCCGCGCAAGCTGCCGGAAGGGCCACAGAACATTGTCGGCCTGACCCGGCCTGCCCTGCGTGATGCACTGATCGCCATCGGCACGCCGGAAAAGCAGGCGAAGATGCGCGTCGGCCAGATCTGGCAGTGGGTTTATCATTGGGGCGTGCGTGATTTTGCCTTGATGACCAATCTGGCGAAGGACTATCGCGCCAAACTGGCCGAGCATTTCGTGATTGCCCTGCCAGAGGTCGTGACGCGCCAGATTTCCGAGGATGGCACCCGCAAATACCTCGTCCGCATCGCCGGCGGGCATGAGGTAGAGGTTGTCTATATCCCCGAAACCGACCGCGGAACGCTGTGCATCTCGTCCCAGGTGGGCTGCACGCTGACATGTTCCTTCTGCCATACCGGGACGCAGAAACTGGTCCGCAACCTGACGGCGGCCGAGATTATCGGGCAAGTCATGGTCGCACGCGACGATCTGGATGAGTGGCCGGTCCCCGGCGCGCCGAAGGATGAAACGCGGCTTTTGTCCAACATCGTGCTGATGGGGATGGGCGAACCGCTCTATAACTTCGAAAACGTGCGCGATGCGATGAAAATCGCGATGGATGGTGAGGGGATCGCCCTCTCCCGCCGCCGGATCACGCTGTCGACATCTGGTGTCGTGCCAGAGATTGCGCGGACAGCGGAAGAAATTGGCTGCCAGCTCGCCGTGTCTTTCCACGCGACCACCGATGAGGTCCGCGACAAGCTCGTCCCGATCAACAAGCGCTGGAATATTTCAGAGCTGTTGGATGCGCTGCGGGATTATCCGAAGGTGTCCAACTCTGAGCGGATCACCTTTGAATACGTGATGCTGGATGGCGTGAACGACACCGATGAAGACGCACATCGTCTGATCAAGCTGATCGACGGCATCCCCGCCAAGATCAACCTGATCCCCTTCAACGAATGGCCCGGCGCGCCTTATCAGCGCTCATCGAACAACCGGATCCGCCGCTTTGCCGACATCATCTACAAGGCCGGCTATGCCTCGCCCATCCGCACCCCGCGGGGTGAGGACATCATGGCTGCCTGCGGGCAACTGAAGTCGGCCACCGAACGGGCGCGCAAGTCGAAGGCGCAGATCGCAGCAGAGGCCGGACTTTAGGGCTTCGTTAACCAAGATAACCGATGGTTGGGTCATGGAAACCGTGACTGTCAAACTCCCGCCCGAGATGTTCGCAGCCCTGCGCGGGATCGCGCGGCAAGAGGATACGACGCCGGGCGCGGTGATCCGCGATGCCATCAAACGCGACCTCTTTCGCCGGTCACGGGCGAAGACGGCCAAAAGGACGGATGAGCAGCTTGTCGCGCCCTTGCGTGCGCTTCTCGCGGATGACTTCAACTATGCCGACGGATGGGCAGACCTGCAGGAACGGCTGCATCGCAAGGGCTTTCAATTGCGCGAGGCTGGTGGCGGTCTGGCCTTGCATGATCGTCTTGGCGCGCGGCTCTGCAAGGGGTCAGAACTTGGCTACAGCTACGGACATCTGATGCGCCGTTTTGCGGCGCCATTTCCCAACCACAGCCACCGCCACATCTTCGCGCGATATTTGAGCGAGCGGCGTGCGCTGGGTGCGTGACAGTCGGTTTTAGGGCAGCCGTCCCATCACAGTTTGGACAGTCACATCGACAGGCCATGCCGCCTCGACGATGATCGCAGGCGCGGTCGGCACTTCAAGCGTGGCGAACTGACTGTCGACCAGGCTGACGGGCATAAAGTGGTCTTGCCGGGACCTGACCCTATTTTCCACGACATCTTTCGCAATCTGCAAATAGATGATCTGCAAGTCTGGCAGCCGATCCCCGAGATAGGACCTGTAACTGCGTTTGAGAGCCGAGCAGGCAAAGACCGTCGGTCGGGCAACCCTTTGCGCGGTCACGGCGGCAGCGAGAGTGTCCAGCCATGGCCAACGCATGGCATCATTTAATGGCTGGCCTGCGGCCATATGCGCGCGGTTTTCGGGCGGGTGATAGTCATCCCCATCCAGAAACACACCTTCCATCGCCTTGGCCAGCGCTGCCCCGACCGTCGACTTGCCGCAGCCGGACACCCCCATCACCATGATCGCCGCATTCATCGGTTGCGCATCCAAGCAAAGGCCGGTTTGTCCCGCCCGTCCAGCGTCCGCAAACCGAGCGTTGCGAGGTAGCGTGCAAAGCAATCTGACCTGACGCCGTAATAGGAAGTGTAGCTTGCGACCTCAGCCTCCGACAGATCATGCAACCAGACAAAATTGACCAGCGGCATTCGGCGCGCATTCGCTTGGGCAAAGTCCCATGTCGCCACGACATAGTCCCGCTGGCCGGTTTCCGTCGCATCGCAACCGCCAGAGGGATAGCCAGTTTCGGTCAGATAGACCTGCTGGGGTGAAGCAAGTTGCAGCATCGCGTCAAGATCGACCGCCGTTTGCGCAACTGGCAGAACGGAAAAGTCGCTCGCCAATGGGTAGTGGTTGATCATCCAGACATCACCCCGCCGGGCGAGGGCCTGCGCCTGCGGGTTGTCACGCAGCCC
This sequence comes from Pseudomonadota bacterium, assembly GCA_039821425.1. GTDB lineage: Bacteria > Pseudomonadota > Alphaproteobacteria > Rhodobacterales > Rhodobacteraceae > Yoonia. Next base: position 5,368 of record JBCBOD010000148.1, on the reverse strand, counting down.
ACCCCAGGTCAGCGTCATCCCAACGGGCACCCCGGGACGTTCGCGCACGGCAACGCGTTTGGCCGCGACAAAGAACGCGCCATAGTCCTCCCAACCCCCGCCCCGCAGATATCCATCAACCTCATTCCCGATCCCGATGCTGGTCAGCCGGATGTCCGGCATCGCGCGCAGCACCGACGACAGGAACGCGTCGAACCGCGCGATGACGACCGGATCAGAGAATGGCAACGCCTGCAGATCGGCGGGGCGCCTGTCGGCCACGGTATCAATGACCGAGATCATCAGGCTGATCTGCAGCCCGGTCTGAGGGTAGCTGGCGTTGGCAATCGCCGGCCAATCCGGCTCCGGTTGATACACCCCACCAACCTCCAGCATGTCCCAAAAGAGGGTCAGCGACGTGGCATCAGCATCCGCCGCATCGAAGGCTTCCAAAACGCGGCCATAGTCGCGACTTTGATCCATGGTGCCCGCGATCGAAAAGAGCGGATCAGCCGCCGCCATCTGACCCCAGAATAGGAGCCAAAGAAAAGCGGCCCGTATCATCGGCCCGGAATTTTGCCGCGCTTGGTGCCCTTGCCCTCCCACGCGTCCATCGCAGCAATCGCCTCTTCTGCGGTTTCCACGAAACGAAAGAGTTTCAGATCATCGTCCGAGATTGTGCCCGCATCAGCAAGGGCCGCCCAGTCGATGATCTTTTCCCAGAATTCCCGCCCGAAGAGCAGGAACGGCACCTGCGCCATGCGTCCCGTCTGGATCAGTGTCAGGCTTTCGAAGAGTTCGTCCAGCGTCCCGAACCCGCCGGGGAAGACGCAAACGGCAGAGGCACGCATCAGGAAGTGCATCTTACGGATCGCGAAGTAATGGAAGTTGAAGCAAAGCTCTGGCGTCACATAGGGGTTTGGCGCCTGTTCATGCGGCAGCACGATGTTCAAGCCGATGGACCGCCCGCCTGCGTCTTCGGCGCCGCGATTGCCGGCCTCCATCACGCCTGGGCCGCCACCGGTCACAATGACATCCTCGGTTCCGCCGCTTTTCAGCGACCGTTCCGTCATGATCCGCGCAAATTTGCGTGCCTCGTCATAGTACTGCGACAGGTCAGAGAGCGTTTTGGTCCGTGCCTGTTCCTTCTTTGCAGGTTCCGGGATGCGGGCGCCGCCAAAGAGGACGACGGTCGATTCCACTCCCGCCTCGTTCATCAGCATTTCTGGCTTCAGCAGTTCCAGCTGCAGTCGGACCGGGCGCAGTTCGGGCCGGCACATGAAATCTGGATCCGCAAAGGCCAGCGCGTAGGATGGCACGCGCGTTTGCGGCGTATCAGGGATATGGCTTGCGGTTTCGCGATCTTCGTGGCTGTCGCGGAATGGACTGCGGCGATGTTCGTTCATGAGGGGCTGTCCTGCATCAGTTTTGCGCAGGTTTGCCCGTCAGCGCCCAAGATGCAATGCCGCTGATACATTGCCAAATCCGCGGGGGTTTTCTATGGCAGGGCCAAACGCGCGAAAGGAGCCGCCATGACAACCGACACCGCTGCATTGGAAACCGCGATTGAGGCCGCATGGGAAGGCCGCGATGCCATCACATCCGCCACCACGGGCGAAACCCGCGAGGCGATCGAGGATACGCTGAATGCGCTCGACAGCGGCAAGCTGCGTGTTGCGGAACGGCAGGATGACGGCCAATGGCATGTGAACCAATGGGCCAAGAAGGCGGTTCTTCTCGGCTTTCGCATCAAGGATATGGAACCACAGTCCGGCGGCCCGCAAGGCAGCGGCTGGTGGGACAAGGTCGACAGCAAGTTCAAGGGCTGGGGTGCCAATCAGTGGCAGGCAGCAGGTTTCCGCGCCGTGCCGAACTGCGTCGTGCGCAAGTCCGCCTTCATCGCCTCCGGCGTGGTGCTGATGCCGTCCTTCGTGAACCTCGGCGCCTATGTGGATGAAGGCACCATGGTCGACACTTGGGCGACCGTTGGGTCTTGCGCGCAGATCGGCAAGAACGTGCACCTTTCTGGCGGCGTCGGCATCGGCGGCGTGCTGGAGCCTATGCAGGCGGGCCCCACGATCATCGAGGACAACTGCTTTATCGGCGCCCGGTCCGAGGTCGTTGAAGGCTGCATCGTGCGCGAAGGATCGGTCCTTGGTATGGGCGTCTTTATCGGAAAGTCGACCAAGATCGTGGACCGTGAGACGGGTGAAGTGATGTATGGCGAAGTACCGCCCTATTCGGTCGTCGTCGCAGGCTCCATGCCGTCAAAGAACAACATCAACCTCTATTGCGCGGTGATCGTAAAGCGGGTGGACGAGAAGACACGCTCGAAGACCGGCATCAACGAACTCCTCCGGGACTAGGTGGTTCTCAGCCGTATCCTCGCGCGCAAACGCATCGCCGCCGGTGTCCGCCCGTCGTTCAAGGCAGCCTGGCTGCCGGTGGCGTTTGACGTGGTCTGCATCGGCCTGTTCCTCGCCATCATGTTCCTGCCCGCCGTATCACTGACGCTGATCATGGAACTGACGCTCTTTTGGCGGATCCTTGTGCTGATGGTGCTGATCTACGCGCCCTTGCAGATCGTGATCATCGTCTCCACCATCTGGGCAGTGCGGTCGCGCTGGGAAGAAAAGCCATGACGAAAACAAAGAAGACGCATCAGGTCTACACGCTGCTGGTGGAGGTCGGGCGGAACACCGGTGACGGGCTGCCCGATGGCGCCACTGGCGCCGCGCTGATGTGCTACGCCAGTGGAGTGGATGAGGCAGAGGCGGTGCGTGAAACCGTGGCGATCCTGAAACAGGCCGACCTCGCCCCGCTTGATGTCTCTGGCTACGGCACGCTGGAAGAACGGCTGGCCGAAGGGCATGATATCAGCGACGACGAAAAGGCGCTGATGCAGCGCGCGCTGGAAGAGAACAGCGTCATCGTAGCACAGATGACACCGTTTTTTGATGAGGCCTAAACGGTGCAGAGCGCGGCAGAGCGCATCAGTACCATCAGGATAACAGCCTCTGCGATTGCAAGGGCGATCACCACTGGCAAATAGTATGCAAATGGGCGCAGGAACCTGCCACGCTTGACGACGCTTGCCACAAGAAACGCAAAAACGGCCAAAGCCATCAGGCCCATGACGGCAAAGCTGCCAATGAACCCCGTCAGGCACGCCTCTGTCGCGATGCTTTTCATCGCTGTGAACGCAAGCGCGGCAAAGGCCGCACCATATTGCATCAAGAGAATCGCCCCGACCGCCCACCCAAACGGGACCGGCCGCCGAAAGAACATGGAGATGTAGACGAAAGCTGCTGTCAGCATCAGCCCGAAAACCCAAACCGGGACTGGTGTAATCGCTATCTGGTACATTTTGACAGCTTGTGGTTTGCACGCACTTTCAACAAGCCATTTGTAGCAACGTCACAAAACGATCACACAAGGCCCATGACCCTGATCCTGCAGACTGCCCTTCCCGACGCCCAAACCGGCAATCCCCGCTTGCCGGGGACATTGCCATGCGACACCGACGACTGGCTGCGCGTTGATGAGGCCTACGCCGCGCAGATGGCCTATCGTACAGAGCTCTTGGCAGAGAAGCGGGAGGCGGTGCTCTATGAAAACGCTGACACCCGCGACGTCGCCGGTGAAGTGTTGGAGGAAGCGCTGAAGGTCCTGCCGGGCATTGGTTTTACCGTCGGAGAGGCCGAGGTGACCTGCCCCGATGGCCGCGTCATACCGCTTGACCGAGATGCGCCGCTGCAGACCCTTGGCCATCTGGTACAGGAGGATATCTGTATTCTCGAAAAGCAGGGCGATGAGCATGTGATGACCAGCGCCGTCCTGTGCTTCCCGGCCAACTGGCGCCTCGCAGAAAAGATCAACCGCCCGCTGACCGGCATTCATGATCCCGTGCCTGAGTACGACAGCAACATCGCCGCCCGCGTCCAGCGCCTGTTCGACGGGGTGCAAGTGGGCTGCCCGCTCTGGCGCTTTAACAAGCTGCCCTATGTGGACCCCGACCTGCACCAGCCCTACAAGCGCGAAGAGACAGACGCGATGCCCTACATCCGGTCGGAACGGCAATGCATCCTGCGGATGCCGGTCAGCCGCGCGGTGGTGTTCACGATCCACAGCTTCGTGGTGGACGCAGCGCGACAGACAATGTCGTAAACGGTACAGTTGGCCCATGGTGTTAGCATATTGTGCGGGCAAGGAGGGCTGCCATGTCTGCTGCATTTCTTCACGACATCACCACAACACTGGATAGGATCCGGGCCGACGGCCTCTACAAGGTTGAACGGCACATCGGCACACCGCAGGGTGCGCATGTCGGCGTCGGTTCGCGGGATGTGATCAACCTTTGCGCCAACAACTACCTTGGACTGGCCGATCATCCGGCGCTGGTTGCGGCAGCGAAAGACGCGATGGATACCGAGGGCTATGGCATGGCCTCCGTCCGTTTCATCTGTGGCACGCATGACCTGCATCGCGCATTAGAGGAACGGCTGGCGGCATTTCTGGGCAAGGACGACAGCATCCTTTTTGCCGCCTGCTTTGATGCCAATGGCGGGCTGTTTGAACCGCTTCTGGGGCCGGAGGATGCGATTGTCTCGGACAGTCTGAACCATGCTTCGATCATCGACGGGATCCGCCTCTGCAAAGCCAAGCGCTATCGCTATGCCAACGCCGATATGGATGATCTTGTCGCGAAGCTGGCGGAGGCGCGGGCCGAGGGGGCGCGGCATATCATGATCGCAACCGATGGTGTGTTTTCGATGGATGGGTATCTGGCGCCCTTGGATCGGATCGCGGCGCTGGCGAAGGAACATGACGCCGTGGTCATGGTCGATGATTGCCATGCAACAGGTTTCATGGGGCCAGAGGGGCGCGGCACGCCGCATCATTTTGGCGTGGCCGACGATATCCAGATCCTGACCGGCACGCTGGGCAAGGCGCTGGGTGGGGCGATTGGTGGCTATATTGCCGGGCCGCAGCAGGTGATTGATTTGCTGCGCCAGCGGGCGCGCCCTTACCTCTTTTCCAATGCGCTGCCCCCGGCCGTCTGTGCGGCCGGGCTCGCCGCGCTGGATCTGGTCGAGACAGGCGATGACCTGCGCGCGCAGCTTTTCGACAACGCGGCCTATTGGCGGGCGGGGCTGACGGACCTCGGGTTTGACCTGCTGCTCGGTGAACACCCGATTATCCCCGTCATGCTGAACGAGGCACAACTGGCGCAGGACATGGCAAAGGCGCTGTTTGACGAAGGCGTCTATGTCTCGGGCTTTTTCTTTCCTGTTGTGCCAAAAGGCGCCGCGCGCATTCGCACGCAGATGAATGCGGCATTGACCCGCGATGATCTGGATCAGGCGCTCGCGGCATTTGGCACCGCTGG
>JBCBOD010000172.1:0-5309 GCA_039821425.1 Pseudomonadota bacterium | reverse complement strand
GGAAGTGTTCCATCGCGGCAAGCGGGTCGCCTGCCATATCCGCTCCTCATCCAATCGCGGGCACACGACCGTTGGCGATCACATGCCAAAGGCGCATCAGCGTTATGCGGCCTGGACGCCGGAACGGATCTGCGCTCAGGCCAGTGCGATCGGCCCCTCAACAACAGCGCTTGTGGAGATCATTCTGCGCGAACGGAGCCATCCCGAACAAGGCTTTCGTTCAACGATCGGCATTGTCCGATTGGCTAAGTCTCATGGGCCTGAGCGCCTGGAAGCAGCCTGTGCGCGTGCCCTGGAGATCGGTGCCAGGTCCTACAGCTCAGTGAACTCCATCCTCAAAAACAATCTGGATCGCAAACGGCCTGAGACGCCCACGGACGGGCCGGCGATTAAACACACAAATATCCGTGGCGCGAAATACTTCCATTAAACACCCAAGGAGACTGATGTGCTGAAACATCCAACCCTCGATCAACTCAAGGCTATGAAGCTTGATGGCATGGCCGATGCCTTCGTCGAGCTGGCCACGCAGGACGCAGCCCAGGACATGAGCCATGCCGAATGGCTTGGCCTGCTGCTCGATCGCGAAAGCGCCAACCGCTCAACCAAACGAACCAAGGCCCGCTTGCGGGCCGCCAAACTGCGCCATGCCAATGCCGCTGTCGAGGATATTGATTATCGCTCGCCGCGCAAGCTGGACAAAGCCCTCATGCAACAACTGGCTACCTGCCGGTGGATTGCAGACAAACGCAATCTGATCATCACCGGCCCGTGCGGCATTGGCAAAACCTGGCTTGGCTGCGCCTTGGGGCAGAAGGCGTGCCGGGAGGATCATACCGTTGTCTACACCCGCGTGCCGCGCCTGTTCGCCGACCTTGAGATGGCCCATGGCGACGGCCGCTTTCCAAAGCTGTTCCGCAATCTGACCAGATGCGACCTGCTCATTCTCGACGATTGGGGGCCGGACCGGCTGACGGCGTCAGCACGGCGCGACTTGATGGAAATCGTCGAAGATCGTTACGCCAACGCATCCACCTTGATCACCAGCCAGATGCCCATCGATGCCTGGCACGACGTGATTGGTGAACCAACGCTTGCCGATGCCATTCTCGATCGCCTTGTCCACAACAGCTATCGCGTGGAGCTGGACGGTCCATCCCTGCGCAAAACGATGGCAGCTAAGCAGATCGAAACGGGAACAAACTGCGACGGACTTGACCAAACGTCAAGATCCTGACATCAACCCAAAAGCCAATGGTGCAGACGGCCGCCTTTTGGCCGGATGTTATCGGAATACTTGGCCGGATAAAATCGGAATCACCGGCCGGATACTCCGGAATGCGCAGGCCAAGGGAGAAAACACCATGAGTAACGCATCTGACGCGGCACATATCGAGCATCTTGCGCATGCGCCGGATGCGATGACGGACTCACATGTTTCCTTCCCGATCTGGCGACGTGCGGAGGCGGCATGAGCCTCGTTCGAGAGATCTTAACGGATGCGGCGATCGTTCTCGAGGAGCTCGACCGCCTCCAGGACAGACTCATTGCAAAGGATGCACGGGAGTTCTGGAGTCACGAGTATCCCTATGTGTCAAGAGCCTGTGACCGATGACGCGCATTCCGGTCACGATCCTCACCGGCTTCCTTGGTGCCGGAAAGACCACGCTTGCCAACCGCCTAATGACGCAGCCTGGCTTCGGCGATACAGCGGTCATCATCAACGAGTTCGGAGAAGCGGACATCGATGGACTCCTCGTCAACCACGTCGAAGACAGGGCTTTCGCGTCTACTACCGGCTGCCTATGCTGTACAGTTTCGGGAGACGTGCGGTTTGCACTCTTGCGGCTGCTCGACGAGGCGGACCGCGGCGTCGGTCCGATGTTTTCGCGCGTTGTGATCGAGACGACGGGACTTGCGGATCCCAGTCCAATTCTGCGTACCTTCATGTCGACCCAGCGCATGCTGGATCGCTTCGTAATCAATGGCGTCGTGACGCTGGTCGATGCGGTGAACGGCGCCAATGCGATCGACCGGTTCGAAGAAGCGCAACGTCAGGTCGCCGTCGCAGATCTGATGATCCTCACGAAAAGCGACCTCGCGAAGGACACAGCCTCGCGCCGCGATCTCGTCGACTTCAAGCAAAACCTCGTCGCACTAAATCCGAACGCGCGTCTCCAGAATGCGGACGAGACAACGGCGGGGGATATATTCTCACTGGCCAAGTTCAACCTGGCCAGAAAGCCGCCCGACGTGCGCGCGTGGCTCCGGTTCGATGTATCCGAGGAGCAAAGTCACGCAGATGGTCATGCGTATCTCCACGAGTCCCACGATCACTCCCATAATGTGAACATCCACGGTGGGACGGCAGCCTTCTGTTTTTCGGCGAAGGGGCCGATCGAGCCTTCCACGCTCAAAACCGCCATCTCAGCGCTTCAGGCATCGCTCGGCGCTGATCTCCTGCGCATGAAGGGAATGATCGAGATCTCTGATCATCCCAACACACCTTACGTGCTCCAAGTCGTCGGGCATGTCGCGAGTCCGCTCCGCATGCTCGATAGCTGGCCCAAAGGCATTGATACGACGCGCATCGTGCTGATCGTCGCTGGTCTCGGCCGCCGCACTGCTCCGGACATTCTGGTCCGCTTTCTACCTGAACTCTCACCTTGATTGTCGCCGCGCAGGGGGGACATCGTCGCGCTCGATAATCTCAGTTCACATAAGGGCGCCAGGGTCATCAAGCTTATCCGCAGCGCCGGCGCAAAGATCTGGTTTCTGCCAGCCTATTAACTTGACCTAAATCCCATTGAGCAAATCTTTTCCAAGATCAAACGCCTGCTGCGCAAAGCATGTGAACGGACGCTCGAAAAGATTTGCAAGCGTATTGCCAAACTGATCGGAAAAATATCGCCTGAAGAATGTCCACCGCTCGCAAAGGCGGGTCGAGCGCAAATTACCGAAACACCGGCCTACAAAGACCGAAGCAAGCTCTCATGAATGTCGGGCTGATAACCCGCAGACAAGACTCCGAGAACTGTCATTGGAGTCAAAACTTCCACGAGGTCATTGTCATCGAATGAAGTTTCCACAACATAGCCGCGTGATGACCACAGAAAGGATCGACCACCAAGGCGCAGGTAGCTACCCGCCGGGACTGTGAACATACTATGATCAGGTAAATCTTTAAGATGTAGGTGGACTGTCCGCTTTTGGCCGAACTCATCAAGGCGATCCTGGTGAAGTTTCCGGTCGATAGCGACCCAAGGCTCGTTGCTAACTTGATCAGGTTCTGTCCAGCAATCGAGAAAACGTTTTGCTTCCTTTGGCTGTTGGTTGTGACAAGGACGATGGCCAGCGGCTAGTGCTGTAACCTCGTCCAGAAAAGACAAGGGGAGTGCTACATCAGAACAGCCTTGCTCAATAGAGTGTGCGCTACGTTCGACCCTTGTCGGTTGTGCATTGCAGTAGTGCCAACACTCCGAGACCCAGAGTTGAGGTCGCAGCGAACCGTCACTGCGATGCAGGGAACCTCCTCTTCCGCCAGTCCAGGTCGAGGGCTCTGATGAGAACTCAATCTTCCCAGTCGGAGTAACGAATGTCGGCGCCTCAAATTCGCGGGGCTGACGCCGCATCGCCCTCAGTCTTGTTCTCAGGCGGCTCAAGAGCATCTCCTGTAGCTAATGTGGCGACGAAGGTACGCTTGGACCTGGCCCGCCCCATGGATTGTTATGATCAACCAGACTTTCGGCAGACGCTTCCTTCAGCCCGATCCTCAACGGTGATGCCCATGTCGATCAGCTCATCCCTGATCCGATCCGCCGTGACATAGTCTTGTGCTGATCGAGCGGCTTGACGTGCATGAATAAGGCGCTGGATTATTTCCCACTCCTCGCCTTCTTCTGAGACCTGCCCCAGCCATGCACGTGGCTCCTGCTGCAATAGCCCAAGCAAGTAACCCGCGTCGTGCAAGGCTGCCTTGTAGGCAGAGCGATCCTCTGTAGTCGTCACCTGCCGCGCTGCCTTTGCGAGTCGGTAGAGTTCAGCGATGGCTCCGGGAAGATTCAGATCGTCCTCGAGGGCTGCCTTGAATGCATCGAGCAGTCCGGATGGGCAAGTAGAATCTGGAGCATCAACGAGCTCTTGAAGCGTGGCATACAGGCGATCAAGGCTGCGCTTCGCCTGAGCAAGGCCGTCCGCGCTCCAGTCGAGCGGCTGATGGTAGTGTGCACCCAAAAGCGCAAAGCGGATGGCCTCGCCAGGCGCTTGCTCGAGGAGGTCGCGGACGAGGAGTACATTGCCGAGTGACTTCGACATTTTTCGTCCCTCGACGGTAACAAAACCATTGTGGACCCAATGGCGGCAATAGAGTTCGCCGTCGTGAGCGCAAGTCCCCTGTGCAATCTCGTTTTCGTGGTGAGGAAAGATCAGGTCTTGGCCGCCACCGTGGATATCAATTGTTGTGCCCAACCGCTGCTCAATCATGGCCGTACACTCGATGTGCCAGCCAGGACGTCCACGCCCCCAAGGGCTCTCCCAGCCCGGCAGGTCAGGTGTTGACGGCTTCCACAGTACGAAGTCCGCAGGGTCCCGCTTATAGGGTGCGACCTCAATCCTTGCACCAGCGACCATTTCATCCCGGTTGCGGCCAGACAAAGCCCCATAAGCCGGAAATGACGGCACGTGAAATAGGACATGTCCTTCGACTACGTAGGCATTGCCCCGCGCTATCAAGCGTTCGACCACGTCGATGATTTCAGGGATGTGCTCGGTTACACGTGGTTCAAGATCCGGTGTCAGGACCCCGAGCGCTAACATGTCGGCGTGGTAGGCTTCGATGTAGCGTTCTGTGATTGTAGAGATTGGTTGGCCGGTTTCCTTCGCAGCGGCGTTGATCTTGTCATCGACGTCTGTGAAGTTTCGTACGTAGACAACACCGCCAAACCGCCGCTTCAACAGCCGATAGAGAACATCGAAGACAACTGCCGGACGGGCATTGCCAATGTGGGCAAAGTTGTAAACGGTGGGCCCACAAACATACATTGTAACGCATTCAGGATTTGCTGGCACAAACGGCTCTTTCGTCCGGTTCAACGTGTTGGTCAGGCAAAGCGCCATTTCTAAGTCTCCTGGTTCTGAAGATGATACGGCGGCGCCAGGCATTCGCGCGCACCGTAGAAAAGATCAAAGCAGTAGATCCGACAGCTTTCGTGTAACCCAAGCAATTTTCTGACCTGCATCATCTACACTGGCTCGCATCATCCAAAGAGACCCGACGTGATGGGTGCTTGTAAGCTCGTAATCATCAGAGC
>JBCBOD010000096.1:0-15226 GCA_039821425.1 Pseudomonadota bacterium | reverse complement strand
CGCGATGCGGCCCCTGCGGAAGGATTACGTTTAGGCACGGCGGACGAGCAGATGGTTGTCACTTTGCAGGTGCAGCAGTAATTTCACTGCTAGGCAGTGCAGGTAAGATTCGATGACCTATTGTATCGGGCTACGGCTCAACCAAGGGCTGGTGTTCATGTCCGATACGCGCACGAGCGCGGGCGTCGATAACTTTGCCACCAGCAAGAAGATGTTTCACTGGCATGTGCCGGGCGAGCGGATGATCACGATCATGACTGCTGGCAACCTTGCAACGACGCAGGCGATGGTCAGCCTGTTGGAAGAACGCTCCAAAACACTTGAAGAACGCGATCCAAGTATGTTGCGTGAAACGACAATGTTTCAGGTGGCGCGCTTGGTGGGATCTACCTTGCGGGAGGTCATCGGCGAAACGACGAATGATGGCCAACTGAAGCAGGATCAGTTTTCGGCCTCTGTCATTGTCGGCGGCCAGATCAGGGGCGGGCGTCCGACGATCTTTCTCGTCTATCCGCAGGGCAATTTTATTGAGATCACCGAAGATACGCCATTCTTCCAGATCGGTGAGACGAAATACGGCAAGCCGATCCTTGTGCGGGCCTATGACCCCAATATGGGGTTTGAAGAGGCGTTGAAGCTCTTGTTGGTGTCGTTCGACTCAACGGTAAAATCAAACCTTTCTGTAGGCTTACCCTTTGATCTTCAGGTATACCCACAGGACAGTTTTGACGCCAGCATCACGCGGCGGATCACCGATGCGGACCCGGTCTATCAGGCGATTTCCGAAGGTTGGGGCGATGCGCTGAAGAACGCGTTCCAGCATTTGCCGGACTACAAGCTTTAGCGCAGGTCGTTGTCACGGATGTAGGTGATGAAGGCGGCAAGGGCCGCTTGATCGGGTGCTTGGCCCAGGAACCCGTGCAAATAGGCCTCGATCCGCGAAATCCGCACCTCCATCGGTTCCGCAACTTTCAGGGCGTGATAGCCTAGCTGCATGAAATAGAGGATGCGGGCGCGGGCGTCCGCGTCAGTGGCATCATACCCATAGCACGCAAACATGGCTGTGACGGCTGCGATCCGTTCCGTATCCGCCGCGTCTATTCGCGCTCGCAAGGGCGGGTCGCGCCGTGCCCATTCGCGCACAGCAAAGTCCAGCCCGGTATCGAAGATCGCGGGGTTCACGAAGCAACGAAAGAAGTTGCAGGTGGCGGCGGTGATGTTCGGCGCATCTGCCTGACAATGCGCGATCAGCCGGGCGGTGTTGCGGACACCCCATTCATCGAGCAGCGCGTTCAAGAGGTCTTTGCGATTCTTGAAGTACCAATAAAAACTGGAGCGTGAGACGCCTAGACGCTCTGCCATCTTCAGCACTTTCACCTCTGCCACGCCATCATTGACGAGGATATCGCGCGCGAGGTTCAGCCAGTCATTGCGGGTGACCTTTGTATGCCCGATGAGCGGCTCAACATCCGGATTGTTGCGGTCTAGCAGGGGGGTGTCACGGGCCATCAGCTTTCCGGCGGTGCGCCGCCGGCCTCCGTCCGTTTGGCGATGAACGCCTGCAGGGCGCCAAGGCGATCCGGGTCGACGCTGGGGCGCTTGTTTTCTTCCAGTATCCGTTCCCAGACGGCGGTGGCGCGGGTGTTGGCGTCGACGCTGCCGCGTTCCGTCCAGGTGCCGAAATTGGCGTAGTCATGCACGATGGGTTCGTAGAATTCGGTGTTGTAGCGCGCCATCGTCTGGGCCGTGGCAAAGAAATGGCCCGACGGGGCGACCTCTGAAAGGGCGTCAAAGCCGATTTCGGCTTCGCCTGCCGTGCGGCCCGCGCAGAGCTCGGCCACCATGTTGAGAACTTCGACATCTGTGATCAGTTTCTCGTAAGACACGCTCAGCCCACCCTCCAGCCAGCCAGCGGAGTGGATGATCACACTGGCCCCGGCCATCAGGCAGCCCCAGAGCCCCATCTGGTTTTCGTTGGCGGCCTGCACGTCGTTCATGTTGGAGGCTGATCCGGCGGCAGACCGCCATGGCAGGCCGAGGAACCGCGCCATTTGCCCGGCTGCAAGTGATGCTTGGAAATGCGCGGGCGTACCAAACGCAGGCGCTCCTGATTTCATGTCAACGTTGCTGGTGAACGTGCCGTAGCAGACAGGCGCGCCGGGGTTGGCCAGTTGCGACAGGGTGAGGGCGGCAAGCACCTCTGTGTGGCTGAGCGTGATGGCACCGGCGACCGTGATTGGCGCCATCGCCCCCATCAGAGTGAATGGCGTGATGATGGCCAATTGGCCTGCGCGGGCAAAGTCGATGATCCCCTGCGCCATCGGGATATCCAGCGTGCGGGGGCTGTTAGTGTTGATGATCGTGTAGCAATGCGGGTTGGCGGCAAAAGCATCGTCCGACAGGCCCCTGAAGTCCTGCAGCATCGCGAAACTGTCCATTGCCTGCGGTGTGCCGCGCGAGAAAAAGAAGGGGAACTTGTCGGTCAGGGTCAGCTGCGCCTCGACCGTAAAGTAGTGGCGCAGGTGGGTAGGGATGTCCTGCGGTTCCACCAGCGGGGACACCATCTGGAACACATCGAAATAGTGGGTCAGCTGGGTCAGTTCTCGGAAGTCCTGCCCAGACCCGGCCCGCCGCCCGCGTTTGAGGTCCGTGCAGTTGGGCGCACCCGCACCGGGCTGAAAGGTCAGCGCGCCAAGCTCCATCTGGAAGTCACGTGCGCGCGCGCCGCCTTGGCAGAGGAAAGACTTCGGTGCCGTTTCCAAAGCGGCTTCGACCATGTCGCGCCCGATGAACACCATTTCGCCGTCAACCCGCGCGCCAGCCTTTGCAAAGATCTCGCGGGCCTCGGGCAGCAAGGTGTTCACACCCAGCTCTTCCAGCGTGCGCAGGGCTGTGGCGTGCATGTTCGCGATCTCATCGGCGCTGAACACGTCCATCGTTGGGAACGGGTTGCGCAGTACGCGGTAATTGACGTCGCGGGCGGGCGCGGGGGTTTCTGGCCCGCGCCGCCGACCTCTTCGGGTGGCCATCACTTACCCCCGCATCGCCTGGCCTTTGGGATCATATGGCGATGGGTCGATCACCTTCGCCGCCCGTTCCACGCCAACCACATGCACCTTCAGGTCGGTCCCGACAATGGCCAGATCTGCATCCACCATTGCCATTGCGAGCGACTGCCCGGTGGAGTGCCCGTAGGCGCCGGAGGTGACAAAGCCTACGCGGTTGTCGCCGTGCCAGACGGGCTCGTACCCGCTGGTATCGGCGTCACCTGCATCGATATGCAGCGTGACGAGTTTCTGGCCGGGGCCGTTCCCATCGCGTTCCGCAATTGCAGCGGCTTTGCCGATGAAGTTGCCCTTGTCCCAGGCGATCCAGCGGTCCATGCCGGTTTGGCCGGGGGTGTAGGCCTGCGTAAACTCGGCGTTCCAGATGCCAAAGCTCTTCTCGATCCGCAGCGACAGAAGGGCGTTGAACCCAAATTCGATGATCCCGATGTCCGCACCGGCGGCCAGCAGTTCCTTGCGCAGGCCCGCATGTTCGGCGGCGCTGCAATGAATTTCATAGCCCATCTCGCCAGTGACAGAGAGCCGCCCAACCTTCACCCGGTAAAGCCCGACATCAAACGTGCCGCAGCCCATGAAGGGCAGGGCGTCAATGTCACCATCTGTCAGTTTTTCCAGGACCTTGCGGCTATTCGGACCGGAAAGTGAGAAGCCGACGGTTGCGTCAGAAATGTCCTTCACGGCAACATCGTCATGCATGTGGTCGCTGAACCAGCGCATATGCCATTCGCGCAGATAGTAAGAGCCCATGATCCAATAGGTGCCATCGCCCCAGTTGAAGATCGTCAGGTCGCCTTTCAGCTTGCCCTCATCCGACAGCATCGGCGCAAGCCGGGCGCGACCGGGGCCGGGGATCTTGCTGGCCATGACGTGATCGAGCCAGGCCTCGGCCCCCGCGCCGGACACCTCGAAACGTGAGAAGCCAGAGATATCCAGCAGCCCGACGTTTTCGCGCACTGCCTTGCATTCCGCGCCGACGATGTCGAATGCGTTGGAGCGGCGGAGTGTTGGCGTCTCTGTGAAATCCGGCTTTGGCGCAAAGTAAAGCGGGACTTCCAGACCATAGCTTGCACCCCACTGACAGCCTGCGGCGGTCATGTCGGCGTAGGCGGGGGCGGTTTTCATGGGCCGCCCGGCGGGCAGTTGTTCGTTCGGGTAGGTCATCACGAATCGGCGGGAATAAAACTGGCCCGTGGTTTCCTTGATAAAGCGCTTGTTCTGGGCAAAATCGCCGTAGCGGGCGACATCCATGCCAAAGACATCCGCCTCAGGCTCTCCATAGATCATCCACTCGGCCAGCGATTTTCCGACACCACCGCCCTGCAGGAAGCCTGCCATGACGGCGCAGGCGCACCAATAACCGGGCTTGCCGCGCACGGGACCGACGAGCGGGTTGCCATCGGGGGAGAAGGTGAAGGCGCCGTTGACCCATGTCTTCACGCCCACCTCTTGCAGGGCCGGGTAGCGTTCAAACCCGAGGATCAATTCCTTTTCGATCCGGTCCGGGTCTTCCTGCTGCAGTTCAAACCCGTAGTCCCATGGCGCGCCGTCCATATTCCAATGCTGGTGGTCAATCTCGTAAATGCCGAGCAGAATGCCTTTCTGGTCCTGCCGCATGTAGGTGAAGCCTTCGAGGTCCACGGTCATGGGCATTTCAAAGTCGAGCGCTTCCAGTTCGGGCAGGGTGTCCGAGATCAGGTAGTGGTGGTTGAGCGGTGAAACGGGCAGTTCAATCCCCGCCATGCGGCCGACCTGCTTGGCCCAGAGGCCCGCGGCATTGACCACATGTTCTGTCTGGATGGTGCCCTTTTCGGTCACCACTTCCCAGCCGTCGGCGGTCTGGTTCAGTTCCAAAACCCGGTTATGCTCGATCACCTCGGCGCCGTGTTTCTTGGCAGCCCCTGCATAGGCATGCACGGTGCCTGTCGTGTCGATATAGCCTTCGCGATCGGCCCACATGCCACCCAGCACGCCGTCGGTGGACATGATGGGGCACAGCTCTTTCGCCTCTTCGGGGGTGATCAAACGGCAATCCTCGATCCCGATGGATTGGAAGGTCCGATAGGCCGACTGCAGCCATTCCCACCGGTCGGGCGTGCCGGCGAGCGTGATCCCACCCGTCATATGAAGGCCAATGTTCTGCCCTGATTCTTTCTCAATTTCGCTCAGAAGGTCGATCGTGTAGGCCTGTAGCGAGGCGATATTCGGGTCGGCGTTCAGGGCGTGAATTCCGCCCGCCGCATGCCAGCTGGATCCGGCTGTCAGGACCGAACGTTCGATCAGGCACACGTCTTTCCAACCAAACTTCGCCAGATGGTAAAGAACAGATGCCCCGACAACGCCACCACCGATGACAACGACTCTATAATGCGATTTCATGGTCTTATCTCCCGTTCCTGATGAAGTTCTCTGCCGTTTTTCAGGCGGCAGAATCAGTGCCAATAGACAGTTATGTCCAGAGCTTGCGATGCATTGGGCAGACCTGTCCAGAAGATTGTGCGACCTGTGCCAAAAGGCACATTCACGAGCATCGGGGATTTGTTATAAACTGATCACCAAATTAATGTTTTGTTCATCTTTGCCACATTTGGTAGAGTGACATCAGAAAAAGAGTAGAGCGGTATCTACGGTGTTGAGTTACGATTTTGAGATGTTCGCTGCGGATGATCCGCGGCTGGTGGGCGCTGGTGGGGCCTCACGCATTAGTCTGAACCTCGGGCAGGTGCGGGCGAACGAAGTTTTTGCCATTTTTTGCGATCCCGAAACGACGGCTGCGGTGACGTCATCACCGCCGATTGTGCGGCTGTTTCTCGAAGAGGTCGGCTTTGGCCTTTCAACGACGCGTCAGGGCATGCACCAAAAGGGCGGGGCGCTTGTTTCCATCGAGATGCGCCAAACCCTCATCGCACAGCTGAAAAGCGCACTGGCCAATCGAGCCTTGAAAAAGGCACTGGTGAAAGCCTCGAAAGAGAGCAAGTTCGATGTCGGTGCCTTCATCTCGTCCATTGTTGATGGCAAAGGCGAGGAAACGGGGGCAACAGCGACATGCGACGCATCGGTAAGCCCACTGCGTCGTCCGCAACCAAAGCGCCCTACCTACGCAACAGCGACACATGCGACGTCGCCCCGCCCATCCACACGCGAGACGGCGGTAGAAGATGACGCTTTTGATTTAGGCGACGATGCGAACAAACGTGTGATGCCGCGGCGCCCATCGGATATCCGCCGCAACAGCCTGCAGGGCCGCGCACATCATCGGTGATGCGCGTCCCGAAGCGATTGGGCCGATATAATCTGTTAGAATGACTCGGAAAGCTGCTTTGGCGGAGAGACAGGGATTCGAACCCTGGGTACCCGTGAAGGCACAACGGTTTTCGAGACCGCCCCGTTCGACCACTCCGGCACCTCTCCGCGGGGTAGCGGCGGGATACTGTGCAGCATCGCTGCGTGCAAGGGGCAAACGCGGGGCACATGACATTTCCGTGGTGGGCCGTGGCAACGGGTAACGCGCCCCACTATGTTGTGTCGAAAGCTGACGCCAACAAAGGACCCGCCCATGCTGCGTTTGATGACTGCTGCTGCATTCTCTGCCAGCCTTACCGTCTCTGCCGCTGCGGCGCAGACAACCCAGGACGACAAGATCGACGCGCTTTTCGAGGCCCTTGGCATGATCGAGATGACAGAGATCATGGCAGAAGAGGGCGTGGCCTATGGCGCGCAGATCGCGGCGGATATGCTGCCTGATGGCGCGACACCCACTTGGGAAGCCGCCATTGCGGCGATCTATGATCCGGAAGTCATGCGGACGGAATTGCGTGATACTTTGGGGACAGAACTGGCAAAGGCAGATGTTGATGCGATGCTCAACTTTTTTGCCAGCGCGCGTGGCGAAGGGATCATTGAACTGGAGCTGAGCGCCCGCCGGGCGCTGCTGGATGAAGAGGTCGAAGAGGCCAGCAAGGAATTTGCGGCGATCGCAATGGCCGACGAAACACCGCTTTACGTTTTGGTCGACGAATTTGTTGAGACCAATGACCTTGTGGAATCGAATGTCGTGGGCGCGCTGAACTCCAGCTACGCATTCTATCTTGGCCTTATAGACGGCGGTGCGATGCCCGCCGGTGTGACCCCGGAAACCGCGTTGCAGGACGTGTGGTCGCAAGAGGATGACATTCGCACCAACACCACAGAATGGGTCTATGGGTTTCTCATGTTGGCCTATCAGCCCCTGCCGCAGGACGATCTTGAGGCTTACATCGCGTTTTTCGCCTCTGACGCCGGGGATGCGATGAATGCAGCTCTCTTCACCGCGTTCAACGGGATGTTCAACGATATCTCGCGCGCGCTGGGGCTGGCCGCATCGCAGGCCATGATCAGCCAAGAGCTCTGATCCCTCTTGGCATCGCCGCGATAAAACGTAAGTTAACGCGCGGGGGCGAAAGGAGAATGGCGTGCGTAAGATACTGATGTTGGTGGTTTTTGGGGCTTTCGCCGCATGTGAGACAACGGCACCGATTGCGCCGCAACCTGATTTGCCAGCCGATGACCCTGCGCAAGAGGAGCTTTTGACCTCTGAATGCGCGATCTACTACGCCGCAGTGGCCAAGCTGGAGGCTGATGGCCGTGAGGTCAGTGGCAACCCCACCCGCGGATGTCCCGCAGCGGCGATTGCAATCCCGGCAGATATCAACCCGATGGTGAGTGTACCGCCGGTGACACCGGGTTATCCGCAAACGCTCTATGATCGGATGCTGGCGCGTGGTTTGCCCGGCGATCTGGTCGATGACATCGCCAAGTCCCGCGCTTTCTGGAGCCTCGTGGCGCGGCGTGACACAATCATGCTGGGCCTTTGATCGCGCCGGATGGGGTACAGGTTGAAGGGCGTTTACCCGCCGTAGACCATCAGGGCAGTCACCAGTGCTGCGGGTGATGCCGCGTAAAGCGGAAGGTCGCCGCGCATTTGGGTGATCCTGGTCGGGCGGTCAGAATGCGGGATTTGCGCGGTATCCATCGCTTTCGTCAGCGCAGGGCCACCGCCTGCATCGATATCGGCGAGGATCGCGTCGAAGTTGGATTTCACCACGACCTCGACCTGCGCGCGCCGCTTTTCGTAGGCGGCATTCCCGATCACAGTGGCGGCGCCGCTGAAGGGCAGGGTGAGCGGATTGCCAAGGTGGTTCGCCTCGCCGCTGCATCCTGACACAAGCACCATTGCGACGATCAACCAGCGCATCTGTTTGCCCCCTTGTTTTGGCTTGACTTATCAGGGCATTGGTCACATAAGCCGCGGTCTGTACAAGTGCGTACCGCGCACGATTGCGAAAACTCGCCCACGGGCGCGCTGTCCAAAGGTACCAAACACCGGGTTGCCCGGGGCCTCAGAGACGCGGAAAATGAAGGAAAAACAGATGTTTGCGGTTATGAAAACCGGCGGCAAGCAGTACAAGGTCACATCAGGCGATGTTCTGCGCGTCGAAAAGCTGGCAGCGAATGCTGGCGATAAAGTTCAATTCAACGAGATTCTCATGGTCGGTTCTACTGTCGGCACGCCCCTGGTTGAGGGTGCTGGTGTCCAGGCAGAGGTGATCGACCAGATCAAAGGCGAGAAGACGATCAACTTCGTCAAGCGCCGCCGTAAGCACGGCAGCCAGCGCAAGAAAGGCCACCGTCAGCAACTGACGCTGGTGCGCATCGCCGACATCCTGGAAAAGGGTGCTGACAAGTCCGGAGTGATGGCGGCTGTGTCTGGCGCTGGCATGGTTGCAACACCTGCGGCCAAGCCTGCTGCAAAAAAGGCAGCACCGAAGAAAGAAGCCGCACCAAAGGCTGAAGCGAAGGCGGAAAAGCCGAAGGCTGCAAAGAAAGCCGAAGGCGGCGATGACCTGAAGCAACTGTCAGGTGTCGGCCCCTCGCTGGAAAAGAAACTGCATGAGGCCGGGGTGACCACATTCGCCCAGATCGCCGCATGGACAGAAGAAGACGTGGCCGCGATGGACGAAAAGCTGTCCTTCAAGGGCCGCATCGAACGTGAAGGCTGGATCGCCCAAGCGGTTGAGCTGGCAAAAGGCTAAGGAGAGAGACCAATGGCACATAAAAAAGCAGGTGGTTCATCCAGAAACGGCCGCGACTCTGCCGGTCGTCGTCTTGGTGTGAAGAAATTCGGTGGCGAAGCGGTCGTCCCCGGCAACATCATCATGCGTCAGCGCGGCACCAAAATGTGGCCGGGCGCAGGCGTGGGCATGGGTAAAGACCATACGATCTTTGCAACGGTCGAGGGTTCCGTGCAATTCCACAAAGGCCTGAAAGGGCGCACGTTTATTTCGGTTCTCCCAGTGGCGGAGGCCGCTGAATAGGCCGAAAATTCCAAAACGAAGATTTGGGGGGATCGGTGCAAACCGGTCCCCTTTTTCTTTCATACTTCTGCCACCTTGCCGCGTTATCGCAGGGCAGCCACAGCAGGATTGTTTTCAGGGAGGAAAGCAATGCGTCACGAAGAGATCACCGTTCAAGCCACGATCGAGGCCGCGCGCTTTGTGCTGCGCCCATGCCGGAAATCGGATGCTGGCCTGATTGCCATGTATGCGGGCGATGACCGCGTGGCCCGTGGCACCCGTGCGATGCCGCACCCGCTTCCCCCCGGGTCTGTTGAAGCGATGATCGACCGTGCCAGCGCCCCTGACCGGACAGAGGATATCTGGGTGATCGACGGCTCGGCCAATGGTCATGCCGAGGCTTTGGGACTGATCAGCCTGGAACGCATGGATCGTGACCAGTCCGAGATCTTTTACTGGATCGCCCCCGCCTTTTGGAACACCGGCTTCGCGACAGAGGCCGTGCGCGCCCTGATCGCCGCCAACCCGCATGAATCTGACCGGATTTTTGCAGAGGTGTTTCAGGACAACCCTAGTTCAGCCCGTGTGCTGACAAACTGCGGGTTTGATTATTTAGGCGATGCAGAGGCGTTTTCCGTCTCGCGCAATGCGACGGTGCCAACATGGACTTACACGTTGAAGATGGGCGGCTAGGTGTACCGACACTGCGCACCGCGCGGCTTTTGCTACGCGCGCTCAGGCCGTCCGACGCGCCGGCCATCACCGCGGCACTCAACAACTATGAGGTCAGCAAATGGCTGACCATGGTGCCCTATCCCTACACCCTCGCGGATGCGGAGTGGTTCATTGCGGAGAACGCAAAGGGGCGGTTTCGGGCCAGGCTCATATGGGCAGGTGATCGGTTGGTTGGGACGATCGGTCTCGAGAATGAGCTGGGTTACTGGTTGGCGCAGGATGCCTGGGGTCAGGGCTATGCGACCGAGGCGGCGCAGGCTGTTCTGGCACATCATTTTGCCAGTACAGATGCTGACTTGGTCAATTCCAGTCACTTCGTGGAAAATACCGCGTCGCGGAACGTGCTGACCAAGCTGGGTTTCGTCGATGTGGGCGCCCATGTCCATTTTTCGAACGCCCGGCAAGCCGATGTTCCGGGGCGGTCGATGCAGCTGACCCGCAAAGGATGGGAGGCGATCCAGCATGGTTGAATTGACCTACCGCGACCTGCTCCCCGATGACGCTGACCAGTTACATGCAATTGTCTCTGACTGGGCTGTTGTGCGCCAACTGGGTGGATGGCCTTGGCCTGCCGATCAAGCGTTCACGCGGAGCCGTTGCAAGCCTTACGACGGCGATGGATTCGTCTGGGCCGTCTGCGCTGATGGCACGCTATGTGGCACGTTGGGCATCACCAATGGCGATATCGGATACATGTACCATCCGGCATTTGGCGGCCAGGGGATTGCGGGGCGCGCCGCCACCGCAGCTATCACCCATGCCTTTGCGACAACAAAGCGTGATGTCCTGACCGGCTCTACCTGGTGGGACAATCCTGCCTCTTACCGCGTGTTGCAAAAGCTTGGCTTTGTGCACTGGCAGACCCGCTATGTCAGGGCCAAGGCGCGCGGCCTGCCGACGCCGTGCAATGAACTGCGTCTCACCCGCGCCGACTGGGACCGCTTGAGAAGCACCGCACAATAGATTATCGCGGCGTTCAATCTGCCGCAGAAAGCCTGATCCATGAAATTCCTCGATCTTGCAAAGGTCTACATCCGGTCCGGGGCCGGGGGTGCTGGATGCATCTCTTTCCGGCGCGAGAAGTTCATCGAATACGGCGGCCCGGATGGCGGGGACGGCGGCGATGGCGGTGATGTCGTGGTGGAGGCTGTGGACAGCCTGAATACCCTGATCGACTTTCGTTATCAGCAGCATTTCTATGCAGGCAACGGCCAACACGGCATGGGCAGCCAGCGCACCGGCAAGGATGGCGAGGACAAGGTGCTGCGCGTGCCCGTGGGCACCGAAATTCTGGACGAAGATCAGGAGACCCTGATCGCCGACATGACAGAGGTGGGTCAGCGCGTTGTCATCGCCAAGGGCGGCAACGGCGGCTGGGGCAACCTGCGCTTCAAGACCGCCACCAACCAGGCCCCGCGCCGCGCAAATCCGGGCCAAGAGGCGGTGGAGCGCACGATCTGGCTCCGGCTCAAGCTGATCGCGGATGTGGGCCTGCTGGGCATGCCCAACGCGGGGAAATCGACCTTTCTGGCGGCCACCTCAAACGCGCGGCCAAAGGTGGCCGATTATCCGTTTACTACGCTGATCCCGAACCTTGGTGTGGTTGGGATTGATGAGGTGGAGTTTGTTGTTGCCGACATCCCCGGCTTGATTGCGGGCGCGTCAGAGGGGAAGGGCCTTGGCGATACCTTCCTTGGCCATGTGGAACGCTGTGCGGTGCTGCTGCACCTGATTGACGGCACCTCTGGCGATCCAGCGGGTGATCTGACCACCATCATTGATGAGTTGGAGGCCTATGGCGGCGCGCTCGCCGAAAAGCCCCGGATGACAGTGCTGAACAAGATCGACACGCTGGATGAGGAAGAACGCGCCTTTCTGGCCGAGGAAATCCAGACCGTCGCCAAAGGCCCCGTCATGCAGATGTCTGGCGTGAGTGGTGAAGGTATCCCTGATGTGCTGCGTGCCTTGCGTGAAAAGATCGATGAAGACCGCCTGCGCCACCGCAAGGCAGCCGAGGGCGAGGCGGAACCATGGCAGCCCTGAAAGAGGCCAAGCGGCTGGTGATCAAGATCGGCTCTGCCCTGTTGGTGGATGCCGAAACCGGGGCCTTGCGGCAGGATTGGCTGACGTCGCTGGCGGCGGACGTTGCAGCGATCCGCGGGCGCGGGACGGATGTGATTATCGTCTCTTCCGGCTCTATCGCGCTGGGGCGCGGCATTCTGGGGCTGCCGCTGACCTCGCTTGCGTTGGAACAAAGCCAGGCTGCGGCGGCGGTGGGCCAGATCCGGCTTGCGCGCGCCTATCAGGAGGCGCTTTCGCCGCATGAAATCGTCACCGGGCAAGTCCTCGTCACGCTAGAGGACAGCCAGGACCGTCGCCGCTATCTGAACAGCCGCGCGACGATGGAGACGATGCTTGGCCTTGGTGTGACGCCCATCGTGAACGAGAATGACACCATCGCGACGGACGAAATTCGTTATGGCGACAATGACAGGCTGGCGGCACAGGTCGCCGTGACGGTCGGGGCGGATCAGTTGATCCTGCTGTCAGATGTTGATGGCCTCTATACTGACAATCCGAAGATCAAGACGTCGGCGAAACACGTACCATTCATTGAAAAAATCACGCCAGAGGTAGAGGCGATGGCGGGCGATGCGGGCTCTGGCCTGTCCAAAGGGGGCATGATCACTAAGGTCATGGCCGCACGCATCGCGACCGAAGGCGGCTGTGCCATGGCCATCGCGCTTGGGACAGTGTCGAACCCGCTGAAGGCCATTGAGGACGGTGCCGCCGTCACATGGTTCGCCGCCCAGACCGACCCGCAACAGGCCCGCAAGCGTTGGATCGGCAGCATGAAACCCAAGGGTAGTGTGACTGTTGATGCTGGTGCCGCCGACGCACTGGGGCGCGGCAAGAGCCTCTTGCCCGCTGGGGTGACCGGCATTCAAGGCAGCTTTGGCCGTGGTGAGGTTGTAGCGATCATGGCCCACGACGGCGCGCAACTAGGCCAGGGGCTGATCCGTTATACCAGTGCCGAGGCGCGCCAGATCATGGGCCGCAGGTCCGCTGACATTGTGACCGTCTTAGGGTATGACGGACGCGCCGCTTTGGTGCACCGCGACGATATGGTGCTGTAGGAGTTGAGACATGAATGATCACGACGCAATCGGGCCCATGATGGCCAAGATCGGGCAGGACGCGCGTGCGGCGGCGACGGTGCTGGCCACAGCCGGGTCAGAGCGGAAGTATGCCGCATTGATTGGTGCGGCTGACGCGATCTGGGAAAACCGGCTCGCCATCATGGACGCCAATGCCGAGGACCAAGTCTATGGCGAGGAAAAGGGCCTGTCGCCTGCCATGATGGACCGTCTGATGCTGGATGAGCCGCGTATTCATGCCATGGCCGAGGGGCTGCGCAATGTTGCCGCCCAGCATGATCCGGTGGGTGAGGTCATGACCGAATGGGACATGCCATCGGGTTTGCATATTCAGCGCGTTCGCACACCGCTTGGCGTTGTGGGGGTGATCTATGAAAGCCGCCCCAATGTGACAGCGGATGCCGGCGCGCTCTGCCTGCAGTCGGGCAATGCGGTGATCCTGCGCGGTGGATCAGAGAGCTTTCATTCCTCCACCGCCATCCATGCATGCTTGCAAGCCGGGTTGAAGCAGGCTGGTCTGCCTGCCGAGGCCATTCAGCTTGTGCCGACCCGTGACCGGGCGGCGGTGCAGGCGATGCTGACGGCGACGGACCATATTGACGTGATCGTCCCTCGGGGCGGCAAGGGCTTGGTGGGCTTGGTGCAGCGCGAGGCCCGTGTGCCTGTCTTTGCCCATCTGGAAGGTATCTGCCACATCTACGTTGGCGCCACGGCGGACCCGGCGATGGCGGTTGAAGTGGTGCTGAACGCCAAGACGCGTCGCACGGGTATCTGCGGCGCCATGGAATGCCTGCTGATCGACTGGCGCTTTTACATGCAACACGGCCCGATCCTGATCGAGGCCTTGATGCAGGCGGGGGTCGAGGTGCGCGCAGAGGGTGATCTGGCCAAGGTTGCTGGCACCGTGAAGGCGCAGCCGGACGATTTTGGGCGCGAGTTTCTGGATATGATCTGTGCTGCGAAGCTCGTCGACGGCGTGGATCCGGCGATTGATCATATCCGCACCTACGGCTCCAACCATACTGATGCGATCATCACAGAGGATGATCAAGCCGCGGCGCATTTCTTTGCCCAACTCGACAGCGCCATTCTGATGCGCAATGCCTCCACTCAGTTCGCTGATGGGGGTGAGTTCGGGATGGGCGCCGAGATTGGGATCGCAACGGGCAAGATGCACGCCCGCGGCCCTGTTGGGGCAGAACAGCTGACCAGCTTCAAATATCTGGTCACCGGTGAGGGGACTGTCCGGGGCTAGAAGCTGGCCGTGAAGTGATCGTCAGCCGCGGTAAACTGAATGCTGCGGCTGGCCTGCGCCATCACACTGGGCAAAAGGGCGAACTGCACCTGGGCGGCCGTATGCACAAACGTCGGGTCAGGCTTGCGTAGGTTTTCCCAAACCGGTTCATCCACGCGGTAGCGCGGCCCCTCGGCGCGCATGCTCCACCGTCCGTGCATGTCCGAGATATTGATGTCGCCGCCCAAGGGCAGCACTGTTTCGATTGCCTGCAGCATCAGGAAAGCACATCGGACAATGCTGCGGGGCTGATCGCCTTCCACCTGCCAGATGTAGTTGAAGCGCCCGCCACGCGCGTTGGCCGACAGGATCGAAAGAACCTCTGACCGGCTGATCAGTTGATCCTCTGTCGCGGCACCATAGGCAATGCGAAAATACCGGATGCGCGCACTGGCATTTTGCACGCTTTCATTGATCAATTCCATTTCAGCGCCAGTATCCCCATCGGTAAGGGCTAAAAGCTCCACCCCGTTGCCGATGGCACCGATTGGGCTGATAAGGTCATGACAGATGCGCGATCCAACGAGCGCCGCGAGGTCAGGTTGCATTGGTCAAGCTCCTGTAGGAAAGGGAAGAGATGAACGACATCACGTCAATTCTTGAACCAGGCATGCTGGTCCGGCATCCAGACGCACCGGAATGGGG
>JBCBOD010000179.1:0-4863 GCA_039821425.1 Pseudomonadota bacterium | reverse complement strand
CTGAACTGCTCTGGCGCTTTGTTACCTATCCTTTCATCAACATGGCGCTGACGCAGGTGGCCTTTTGCGCCGGGCTGACGCTGGCGCTGGGCAAGTTCACGGCAGAATACTATGGCAGTTTGCGCGTCCTGATCCTTTATCTCGGCACCAGCGTGATTGGCGCTATCGTCTACGGTTTGTTTGTTGAGGGGCGTTATCCGCTGGTGGGCGGCTTTACCCCGGTTTACGGGCTGATCGGGGCCTATACCTATGCGCTTTGGCTGCGGCTTGGCGAGGCGGGGGAACGGCAGGTGACGGCCTTTCGCCTGATTGGTTTTCTGCTGCTGATCCAGCTGATCTGGGGCATCGTGCACGGGTTCACCGCCTCGACCCCGCTACCGCCGCACTGGATCGCAGAGTTGTCAGGCTTTGCGGCTGGGTTCCTATTGTCATTGATCCTCGCCCCGGGCGGCTGGGCAGGGTTTGTGACCCGGATGCGCCAGCGCGGCTAGCGCCGCAGGGCGCGTCGGAACTCTGCGATCTGAAATGCGCCGAGCCGCTGACCGATCCCGAAGTAGCTGATCAAACCGAGCAGGATCAGGAACAGAAGTGCTGCATAGCGGACTGTTGGTGTGCCGAAGAGTGGCGTAATCACGGTGGCGGTGACACCCAGAACGACCCCCATCAGGACCGATGCCGCAACGATCCGCCAGACCCGGCGCTTGAACCGTGCGTCGAAAGCAGCCGCATCGCCCATGTTGCGTGCGCCGCGCAGCAAGAGCCACACCATGATCCAGCCGGTGGCCGTTGTCCCGATTGCTGCCGCCACGAAGCCGATGACAGGTGCGAGCCCGATGGCGATCACCGCGTTCAGCACCATGGCAACAACGGCATAGTAGAAAGGGCGCTTGGTGTCGGCGCGGGCGAAGAAGAGTGGCTGCAACGTCTTTTGCAAGACAAAGGCTGGCAGTCCCAGCCCGTAGATCGCGACTGCCAGGGCCGTGTTTGCCGTGTCATCAGCGCCAAAGGCGCCCCGCTCAAACAGAACGCTGACCAGCGGCAAGGGGATCACCATCAGGGCCACGGCGGCGGGGACGGTCAACGCAAGACTGATCTCTGACGCCCGGTTGAAAGCGTCGCGCCCGCCGGGCCCATCGCCGGCCTCCAGCCTGCGCGACAGATCGGGAAGCAGGACAATCCCGATGGCGATGCCGACAACACCCAAGGGCAGTTGATAGAGCCGGTCGGCATAGCTGAGCCAGGCGACGGCGCCTTCAAAGAAGCTCGCCACCTGACGCCCGACAAGCAGGTTGATCTGCACAACACCGCCTGCGAGCGCGGCTGGCGCTGCGATGATGGCAAGACGCTTGAGGTCCGGCGTCAGCTTTGGCCAGCCAAACCGCATCCGGTACCCCGCCCGCCGCGCCGCGATCCAGACGACGGCCAGCTGCGCAACACCGGCGACCGGAACAGCATAGGCCAGTGCCGCGCCAATGGCAGTCTGCTCGGCCGTGCCCCAGATTGCTGCAGCGATCAGTGTTGCGACAAAGATCACGTTCAGCAGCACAGGCGCGGCCGCCGCCGCCGCGAAACGGCCCGTGGCGTTCAACACGCCAGACAGGAGGGCCGAAAGTGAGATCAACAGAATGTATGGAAAGGCGATCCGCCCGTAGTAAACGGCCAGATCAAACCGCTCTGTCCCCAGAAAGCCGCTGGCCATCATCGTCACGAGTGCGGGCATGAAGATCACGCCCACAACGGTGAAAACGGTCAGGATGCCGCCAAGGCCCAGAAAGGCATCCTGGGCAAAGCGGGCCGCGTCCTTCTCACCCTCCAGCTTCTTTGAGAACATGGGCACAAAGGCCATGTTGAAGGCGCCTTCGGCAAAGAAGCGGCGAAACAGGTTGGGCAGGGAAAAGGCAACCAGAAACGCCTCTGCCACCGGCCCTGTGCCAAGGAAAGCCGCGATCATGATGTCGCGGACAAACCCCATGATCCGGCTGAGCAACGTCCAGACACCAACGGTCAGAAAGCCGGAGATCAGGCGGATCGGTTTCATTCCGGCGCTGTCCCGCCGCAATGCCGCGTCATGCGTTGGCCCTTTCGGTGCCGGCTGCAATCGCTTCTTGCAGCTTTTGCTCCAGCCCGGCACGGCGCCCTTCTGTCAGTTTCAGCCCGACGATATCCTTGACGTAGAAGGTATCCACCGCCTGTTCACCATAGGTCGCGATCACCGCAGAGGCGATGTAGACATGGTTGTAGGCGAAGGTGCGGGTCAGGTCATACAGAAGGCCGGGGCGGTCGCGTGTATCGACCTCGATGATCGTGTAGATTTCGGACCCTTCGTTATCAAAGCTGATTTTGGTGGGCACGCGGAAGGGACGCTCGCGCTTCTTCAGCTTGTCCTTGTCCTTGAGCGCATCGCGCGCCACGACCTCACCCAGCAGGGTGCGTTCGATCATCTTGCGCAGGCGGGGCAGCCGCTCGGCTTCATAGGGGTTGCCGTCATTGTCCTGAATCCAGAAGACGGCTGTCACATAGCCGTCCTTGGTTGTGTAGCTGCGCGCATCAACGATATTGGCGCCGACAATGGCCAGCGCACCGGTTATCCGGCTGAAGAGGCCGGGGTGATCGACCATCGCAAAACAGGCGCGGGTGGCGTCGCGGTCTTCATCGGGCATCAGGTCAATGCTGATCTGATCATCCTCAACCTTCCGCAGCATCTCGGCAAAGACCACATGGGTCGCCTGCGGCAGCCCCTGCCAGTAGGGCCCGTAGTGGCGGCCGATCTCGGTGCGCAACGATTTCTTGTCCCACTGCGCCAACGCGGCGCGCAGGTCGCGTTTGGCCTCGGCCTCCATCGTTCCGCGGTTGAGGTCTTCCAGCCCGGTTTCCAGTGCCGTCTTTGTCGCCTTGTAGAGGTTGCGGATCAGAACCGCTTTCCAGTTGTTCCAGGTGCCTGGGCCGACACCGCGAATGTCGCAGACTGTGAGGACGGTCAGCAGATCCAGCCGTTCCACTGATTTCACGGCATTGGCAAAGCCGCGCACGGTGCGGGGTTCGGCAATGTCCCGCTTTTGCGCGGTATCCGACATCAGAAGATGATACCGGATCAACCATTCGACGGTTTCACACTCTTTCTTGCTCAGTCCCAATCGTGGCGCCACTTTGCGGGCGATTTGCGCGCCAAGGATCGAGTGATCCTCATCCCGCCCTTTGCCGATGTCGTGCAAGAGCAAAGCCACGTAAAGCACCTTTCGGTTCACCCCGCGTTCCAGGATACCGGAGGATACTGGCAGTTCTTCGATCAGGTTCTTGCGCTCAAGTTCGGCCAGATGGCTGATGCATTGGATCGTGTGCTCATCCACGGTGTAGTGGTGGTACATGTTGAACTGCATCATCGCGACGATGGGCGCGAATTCGGTGATGAAGGCCGACAGCACGCCCAGCTCGTTCATCCGGCGCAGGCCCCTTTCGGGGTTGCCGTGTTTGAGCAGCAGATCAAGGAATATGCGTCGCGCCTCGCGCGTGTTGCGCATGTCTTCGTCGATCAGGTGCAGATTGGCGGCAATCAGGCGCATGGCGTCAGGATGTAGCAAGGTACCAGTGCGCAGTGCCTCCTCAAATATCCGCAGCATATTCAGTTTGTCTTCGAAGAAGGCCTTTTCGTTCGCCACCGTGAGGCGGTTCTGCTTGATTGTATAGGGGGGCTTGGCCTTCTTGCGCCGGGTCAGCAGGCGCACCAGCATCGGTTCCGTCTTGGTGTGATTGGCCTCAAGTGCTGTCAGGAAGATACGCGTCAGCTCACCCACGTGGTTGGCTTGGCGGAAATAGTCCTGCATGAAGTGTTCAACCGCACGCCGCCCACCGCGATCTGTGTAGCCCATGACAGAAGCGACCTCGACCTGGAGATCGAAGGTCAGCTGATCTGCGGCCCGGCCCGAGATCAGGTGCAAATGGCAGCGCACGGCCAGCAGGAATTCTTCGGCTTTGACGAACTTGTCGAACTCATCAGCCGTGAAGACCTTGAGGTCCACCAGTTCTGCCGCATCCTGCACGCCGTTGACGTATTTCGCGATCCAGAACAGCGATTGCAGATCGCGCAGCCCGCCTTTGCCTTCCTTCACATTTGGCTCGACAACATAGCGCTGGCCGCCTTGCTTGCGATGACGCTCGGCCCGTTCAGACAGTTTCGCCTCGATGAAATCGCTTGCCGTGCCTTTGAAAACATCGCTCCAAAGCCGTTTGCCCAATTGCGCCGCAAGCTTCTTGTCACCGGCCAGATAGCGATATTCCACGAGCGATGTCCGGATGGTGTAGTCTTCCTTGGCCAGCCGCAAGCAGTCCTTCACGGTCCGGCTGGCATGCCCGACCTTCAACTTCAGATCCCAGAGCATGTAGAGCATGGATTCGATCACGCTCTCGGCCCATGGGGTGATCTTGTAGGGCGTCAGAAACAGCAGATCGACGTCGGAAAATGGCGCCATCTCACCGCGGCCATAACCGCCGACGGCCACGATCGAAAGGCGTTCTGACGCGGTCGGGTTGTTCAGCGGATGCAGGTGTTTGGTGGCCACATGCAGGACCACTTTCAGGATTTCATCTGTCAGCCAGCAATAGGATCGGGTGGCCTTGCGCGACGCAAACGGATCGGCCAGCAATGCTGTTGCGATCGCCGCCATCCCTGTCTTGCGTCCCTCTAGCAGCAGCCGCACGGTTTCCTTGCGCAGCGCCGCGGCATCGCCGCGCGTGGCTTCATCGGTCAGGGCGGCGATGATCGGCGCGCTGTCAAAGATCTGGTCTGCCGGGCAGATCAGCCAGTCCGGTTGCGGTGTCTTGGGTGGGTTGCCGGGGTCAGAGGCCGGCGGCACCAAAACTTCTTGG
>JBCBOD010000052.1:0-25050 GCA_039821425.1 Pseudomonadota bacterium | reverse complement strand
CGTCGCCCAAGAAGAGTCGGTGGCGCAAGACGATGGCGGCGCACAGCGCGTCAACCTGTCCGGCAAGCTGCGCATGCTGAGCCAGCGCGTGCCCGCCGCGGCATGCTATCTGCAAAATGGTGTCGACGTTGAACGCAGCCGCGCGGTTTTGACCGGCGCATTGGCCGAGTTTGAACAGATTGTGGCCGGGCTGGAGCACGGCGATATGGAGCTTGGCATCCCAACTGCAGAAGAACGCCGCCGCACACTGGCCGGGATCGCAAAGCTCAATGAGCTTTGGGTGCCACTCCGCCAGGACGCGAACGCAATCCTCGACGGCACTGGTACCCCAGAGCATCTGGCCTCCATGGCAAGCCAAAGCGCCGAGGTGCTTGCGGTCGCCCAAAAGCTGGTGGTTGTGATTTCCGGGCAGTATGCGAACCAGGCAGAACTGTTGCAATCCGATACGATGCTGATCGACGTTGCAGGCCGTCAGCGGATGTTGTCGCAGCGCATGTCAAAGAACGCGTGTCTGGCATCCTCTGGCATTGCGTCCGATGTGGCCATCGCCGAACTGCAGGGCGCGCATGATACTTATCACAACTCACTCTTCGCGCTCTATGGCGGGATGCAGAGTGCCGGGATCAACCCACCCCCAACTGACGAGATAGAAGCTGCCCTCGGTGAGGTTATCGCACGTTGGGGTGGGCTGGAACCGCTGGTGCAACAGGTCCTGGATGGCGGGGCCCTCTCCTCTGACGAAAAGGCAGTGCTGTTCAACGGTGCCAATGCCATGACGGGTGAGATGAACACGATCGTGGGCATGTATTCCGTCGCATCCAACCTGGGCGACTGACGCTTTCGCGGGGCGGCCCAGCGCCGCCCCGCTCCCCTTTCCCTGCGCATTTGCGCTTGCCTCGCTTCGCAATTCAGCGTTGGCTGCCGGGAATGAAACACCCCCTCCCAGAAAACAGCCTGAGCCTGATTGGCGTGAAAGGCGGCCCTGCGATCCGCCCCGGATCTCATATGCCGACGTCAATGCTGTTGCGCATGGGCGGTTTGAACATCGTTGTTGATGCCGGTCTCGGGGTCACACGCGGGCTTTGCGATCTTGGGCTGCCTCTGACGCAGATCGACGCCGTGGTGATCACCCATCTGCATTCTGATCATTACCTGGAACTTGGCGCGCTTTTCCACACAGCGTGGACGGCCGGGCTGATGCGGTCCATTCCCGTCATCGGGCCACAAGGGCTTTCGGACTATTGGGAGCATTTCTGCAAGGCGATGGCGTTCGACACTGATCTGCGGATCGCGGATGAGGGGCGGTGTGATTTCCGGACACTGATCAGCCTGTCCCCGATCAGCGATCAGCACGCGATCGGCCCCGTGACGCTGCACACCATGCGCAATGTGCACCCGCCAATCACCGACAGCTTTGCTCTGCGTTTTACACACGCCGGCCACAGCGTCGTTCTGTCAGGCGATACGGCCTATATGCCCGAAATGGCCGACTTTGCCGAAGGGGCGGACCTTCTGGTGCACGAGGCCATGTCGCGCCCGGGGGTGGAGGCACTTTGCGCCCGGATGCCAAACGGTGATGCGCGTCTTCGCACCCATATCCTGCGCAGCCATACAGACGCCGAAGACGTGGGGCGCATCGCGCGCGACGCGGGGGTCAAACAACTGGCGCTCAATCATTTCGTCCCTGATGACGACCCGGATTTCACCGACGGGGATCGGGAAGAGGCAGTGCGCAAACATTGGGATGGCCCCTTGCTCCTCGGCAAAGATCGGATGGTCATCCCGTTTTAGCCAGACGGCTGTGGGCACCCTGCGAACTTATGTGCAGGCATCCGTTCAATGCGGGTCGAAACGCTCTGCTAGAGGCTGCCTGACCCAGCGCAAATCGCCGCGGATATCTTTTGCAACGTTAACGTTTAGGCAGTCGCGCCGCGCTATAAGCGCTGGCCAGTGTTCACTGGCGTGACGGGATCGGATTTGCTGTTTGCTCTTGGCATTCTATGCGGAGTTGCCCTCGTTCTGGCGGGGGGTGTTTTGTGGTGGCACACCTCAAAACACAGGCAAGCCGCTCTGAAATCAGCTGAAGAAAACATGTTTTCACGGATCGCCTGCCGACATGCCTGCGATGGGCTGGTCGTGATGAACATCGACGGCAAGATCCAGTGGGCGAACCCTGCCTATTGCGCCTTGATGGGCTACGATTTGTCTGCGATTGTCGGGCGCCACCCCCTGACGTTTGCACCCCTGCCAGAAGAACATCAGACCGAGGCGGAGCTTGTAGACTACCGGCTCGACGATGACCCCGCACTTTTGAACAAACGCGAGATCCGCAGAAACACCCGCAAAGACGGCACGATCTTCTGGAACGAGATCACGATGTCGCTGCATACTGCGCCCGATGGGCAGAGTTGCGCGGTGCTTGTTTGCCGGGATGTCTCAGAGATTGTCGAGCGGGAAAACGAACTGGCACAGACATCGCAAAAGCTGGCCCATATCGCCGCCCATGATGCGCTGACAGGCGTGGCGAACAGGGCAGAGCTCTCGCGTTTTCTCGACACCGCCCTCAAATCGGCGCGCAAATACCGGACCGAGATCGGCATCTTCCACGTCGATCTTGATGAGTTCAAGCACATCAATGACACCTTTGGTCATTCGGCGGGCGATGCCGTGCTGAAGGCAACCGCCGAACGATTGGCCGGATGTCTGCGGAAAACGGACCTCGTTGCGCGGGTGGGGGGTGATGAGTTCATCGTCGTCTGCGACGCAATTGCGACGCTGGATGCACTCAAACGGATTGGTGAGAAGTTGCTTTGCGCGGCCAACAATCCCGTTCCCCACCAGAACGGCGCAATCAACTGCCAGATCAGCGTTGGGGCTGCCCTTTCGGACAAGAACATCTGTGACGTTGAAACACTGATGAACCAATCAGACTTCGCGCTTTACGAGGTGAAACGCAAAGAACGGGGCGGTTTGGCGATCTACAACGCCGAACTTCACGAACGCCATATGCGTGGCATCATGCTGGAAAACGCACTTGTCCAAGCCATCGAGGACAAGGCGCTCAGCTTTCATTTCCAACCGGTCGTCGGTACGCCGCCCGGCGTTGTCCGCGGGCTAGAGACACTGGTGCGCTGGTATCACCCAACAGAAGGGTTGATCACCCCAGACGAGCTTATCCCAATGGCGCAGAAACTGGGGCTTGTTGCCGAGTTGGACATGCTCGCCATGAACGTCGCCCTTGATATGAAGGCCAAGCTGAATGAGTGGGGGCACCATGATGTCATCACCAGCTTCAACGCATCGGCTGATGTACTCAAGCATCCGGATTTCTTTGAAAAGCTAATTTCGGGGCTGCTGTTCCGAGATCTGACAACCGATGAGATCATTGTCGAAGTGCTTGAAGACGTGGTGTTTGAGGCTGACGGCGAAACAAATCCACTTGTTCAGATACTCGCCGACCTGGCAGAGGCGGGCATTTTCGTCGTGCTGGATGACTTTGGCAGTGGAAACGCCGGGATCGCGCAACTCGCAAGACTGGCGATCAAGGGTGTCAAATTTGACAAGTCCATCGGGATGAACATTCTGACCGACCCGACGATGTCGACAATCTACCAAACCTTGACAGGGCTCTGCGATGATCTCGACCTTCGCACGGTGACTGAAGGTGTCGAAACGCCGGAAGACGCCGCGCGACTGTGCGAGCTTGGGTGCACGAATATCCAAGGCTTTCTGATCGCAAAGCCAATGCCACCGGAAGAGGTGCGCGCCTGGGTGGACGCTTATACCGGATCGGCAATTGCCCATGACGAGCCGCATCGCTATCTAAAGGCGAACTGAACTTTTCGCGGAGCGTCCCCCGATGGCTGCCAATCAATTCGTCTACTTCATGGACGGCGTGTCAAAAACCTACCCCGGCGGAAAGAAGGTGTTCGAAAACATCCGTCTGAACTTTCTCCCCGGCGTGAAGATTGGCGTTGTCGGCGTGAACGGCACGGGTAAATCGACGCTGATGCGGATCATGGCGGGGCAAGACAAGGAATTCAGCGGGGAGGCCTGGGCCGCCGAAGGTGCGCGCGTCGGATACCTGCCGCAGGAGCCGGAGCTGGACCCAAACCTGTCAGTGCGTGACAACGTCATGCCGGGAGTCGCTGACAAGAAGGCGATCCTCGACCGATACAACGAAGTGGCGATGAACTACTCCGAGGAAACCGCCGACGAAATGGCGCAACTGCAGGACCAGATCGACAGCCTGAACCTCTGGGACCTCGACGCGCAGATCGACATCTCGATGGAGGCACTGCGCTGCCCGCCGGATGACGCAAACGTCGAAACGCTTTCTGGCGGTGAAAAGCGCCGCGTGGCCCTTTGCCGTTTGTTGCTCGAAGCGCCAGACATGCTGCTGCTTGACGAACCGACCAACCACCTGGACGCTGAAACCATCGCCTGGCTGCAGCAGCATCTGATTGACTACAAAGGCACCTGTCTGATCGTCACGCACGACCGCTATTTTCTGGATGCGATCACCGGTTGGATCCTCGAACTCGACCGCGGGTCAGGCATCCCGCATGAGGGCAACTATTCCAGCTGGCTCGAAGCCAAAGCGAAGCGGTTGGAGCGGGAAGCGAAGGAGGACAAATCCAAACAACGCACACTCGCGCGCGAACTGGAATGGATGCGTCAGGGCGCCAAGGCGCGGCAGGCGAAATCCAAGGCCCGCATCTCGGCCTATAACGAACTCGCCAGCCAGTCTGAACGGGACAAGGTCGGCCGTGCACAGATCATCATCCCCAACGGGCCGCGGCTCGGCTCCAAGGTGATTGAGGTCGAAAACCTCAAGAAAGCCATGGGCGAAAAACTTCTGATCGAGGACCTGACCTTCAGCCTGCCACCTGGCGGGATCGTCGGCGTCATCGGGCCGAACGGGGCAGGGAAATCGACGCTCTTCTCGATGCTCACTGGCCAGAACGAACCTGATGAGGGATCGGTCACCTACGGCGATACGGTCAAGCTATCCTACGTCGATCAGTCGCGCGATGCGCTGAACCCTGACAGCACCGTCTGGGAAGAGATCAGCGGCGGGGCCGAACTGATCGAGCTTGGCGATGCCTCCATGAACTCGCGGGCCTACTGCTCTGCTTTCAACTTCAAAGGCGGGGACCAGCAGAAAAAGGTCGGGCTGCTCTCGGGTGGTGAACGCAACCGCGTCCATATGGCGAAACTGCTGAAATCCGGCGGTAATGTCCTGCTGCTCGACGAACCGACCAACGATCTGGACGTCGAAACACTGCGCGCACTCGAAGACGCACTTGTCAGCTTTGCAGGTTGCGCCGTGGTCATCAGCCACGATCGTTTTTTCCTCGACCGGATCTGCACGCATATCCTCGCCTTCGAAGGCGACGCGCATGTGGAATGGTTCCAGGGCGCCTTTACCGATTATGAGGAAGACAAGAAGGCCCGACTTGGCGCAGACGCGTTGGAGCCAAAGCGTATGAAGCACAAGAAATTCGTGCGGTGACCCGTCTGGGCACCGCCATATGCTTTGGGGTCGGTGCCTCTGCGCTGATCTTTCTTCTTGATCTTGCGCGTTTGACAGGCGCGCATCCCGGTTGGGCGGGTCACCTGTTCCTGTCTGGAACTTTTCTGGGATCGCTGCTCGCCTTTCTGGTCGTCCACCTGCAATTTGTGCCGCGCACCATCGGGCTCAGCCTGCTTGTCATCGGGGCCTATTTGACGGCGGACTATGGGCGGATGCTGTTTACGGCGCCTTTTGCCGAAGACAGGATTGCCGGGCAAATGTGGTTCTACGGCTGGCATGTGCTTTGCATCACGCTGGTCGCACACATCATCTCGGTCAGCTACGAGCGTTTGGAATGGGCGCAGCGCAGCTAGCCCGCGATCTGCACGACAATATCTTAACTTGCAATTAACCATGCAGGTCATATGTAGCCGGTAGCGACGTTTATCTTATTCGACCCACTGTCTTCCTTTTCGGCTACAGTCTTTCGATTTTGCACTGACGCAGCCGGGCTGCCGCATTGACGCGGGCAGCAGCAACAACAAAGGAATACACGATGGCAACTGGCACCGTGAAATGGTTCAACGAAACAAAGGGCTTCGGCTTTATCGCACCTGATGGCGGCACGAAAGACGTGTTCGTCCATATCTCTGCGGTGGAGCGTGCAGGCCTGACTGGCCTCAAAGACAACCAGAAAGTCAACTTTGACGTCGAAGCCGGGCGCGACGGGCGCGAGTCGGCGGTCAATCTGGTTCTCGCCTGATCAAGACACGCAAAACCGCGGCGGTTGTCGCGGTTTTGCCTTCATATCTTGGAATTCCGGGCAATCTGTGTCAGAATGTCGCGGCAACGTTAATCTATCGACCGCCTGTCCTGCTTATTGGCCCAGTCTCTCGATCCAAGTTTGACTACGCCAACCCGCTGCACTTCCGCGAGCGGATCAGATAAGGAAAACGGACATGGCTTCAGGCACTGTCAAATGGTTCAACGCCACCAAAGGGTACGGTTTCATCGCGCCTGATGGCGGTTCAAAGGATGTATTTGTTCACATTTCAGCGGTTGAGCGCTCTGGCCTGAACGGGCTGCGCGACGACCAAAAAGTGACATTCGACGTTGAAGCCGGGCGCGATGGGCGCGAAAGCGCCATCAACCTGGCTCTCGCCGACTGATTACGCGACAAAGACAAATGAAAGGTGCCCTCACCACCAGTGACGGGCGCCTTTTTGCTTAGTCGTCCAGAACGAAGGTCACTTTCAGAACGACACGATACTCGTCAATCTTGCCGTCGTTGACCGTGACCTTCTGGTCGGACACCCATGCGCCGGTAATCCCTTTGAGCGTTTTTGAGGCCCGCTTGATCCCGGATTCCACGGCATCGTCAAATGACTTTGATGATGAGGCGATGATCTCGGTAACTTTTGCGACTGACATGGTGTGCTCCCTTGGCTGTGTTGGCTCACCGAAGCGTAGCGTCAGGCGCCATCCCAGTCTACATCGTCCGCCTTTTCCACCCGCAGCGTGCCATCCGGAAAGGGCTTCATCAGTGATTTTGCTGTCACCTCATCACCGTTGAGCCATTGATCCAACTGGCTTTCTTCCAGAATGACACCCATGCGGTGGTGAATATCGCGAACATCCGCCGATGGCTCACATGTGACCGTCGCGACCTGAAACACTTCGTGGCCTCCGGGCGCTTTCCAGATGTCATAGATCGCCGCGAACCACAGCAGGGCGCCATCCTTGCGGGTGATCCGCCACGGCTGCCTGCGCCGCGCCTGCCCGGTCCATTCGTACCAGCCGCTCGCGGGCACCACCGCCCGCCGCACATCGGCAAAGGCGGATTTTTCAAAGACCGTTTCTGACCGCGCGTTGACAATCGTTTCCATGACGGGGCGCCCCCGCGCGTTCACCCGGCCCACGGGGATCAACCCCCAGCGCATATGCCGCGCACCCTCTGCCGTCAGCGCGATCACATCCTGCCCGGGTGCCACATTGGAGCGCGGCGGGTCAGCCATCCCCGCCACCGCTTCGGTGAGGAAGAACCGCCCCGGCATCGCCTAGTCGGACTGGACGAGGTCGAGAACAGTCGGCCCAATCGCCGCCACGATCACCTCCACCCCATCGGCATTAGGGTGGATGCCGTCAGCTTGCAGAAACTCTGACATGCCCTCCTGCATCCCAGCCGCCGCCCGCAGGCCAGCGGCAAAGTCGGGATAAAGCGGGATATCGTAGGCAGCGGCCAGTTCAACATACATCCCCTCAAATGCTTCCTTGTAGTCGAGGCCATAGTTCGCACCGACCGACAGCCCGACCAGCAGCATATCCACGCCAGCCTCCCGGCCCGCAGCCAGAATCTGATCGAGGTTGTCCCGGCTAACGCCTGGATCGATCCCGCGCAGGTAGTCGTTGCCCCCCAGTGTCACGATCATGGCATCCACGTCCGGCGTCAGCGTCCAGTTGACGCGGCTTAGCCCGCCTGCGGTGGTATCGCCCGAGACGCCAGCGTTGATCACGGTGACGTCAGCACCCTGATCCTGCAGCC
Source organism: Pseudomonadota bacterium (assembly GCA_039821425.1). Taxonomy (GTDB): domain Bacteria; phylum Pseudomonadota; class Alphaproteobacteria; order Rhodobacterales; family Rhodobacteraceae; genus Yoonia. Next base: position 16,993 of record JBCBOD010000052.1, on the reverse strand, counting down.
AGCCCTCCAGCTGCGGCACAAACCCCTCTGCCGTGGCCAGCCCATACCCCGCCGTCAGGCTATCGCCAAGCGCCGCAACCGTCACCGTCTCGGCTTGCGCGGCAGCGGTCCCAATCAAAACCGCCGCCGCAATCTTGCTGATTTTCGCGGCGGCCCCATATCCGAATGACACCGCACGCTCAGAGGCACGCCCCATGACCGACCCCGTTCTTTCCATCGCCAACGCGCATCTGTCGCTGGACGGCAACGCAGGCCGCATCGACATCCTGCACGATATTTCGCTGGATGTGGCGGCCGGTGAAAGCCTTGGCCTGATCGGGCCGAGTGGGTCTGGCAAATCCTCGCTCCTCATGCTGATGGGCGGGCTGGAACAGGCGACATCGGGCAGGATCACGGCACTGGGCCAGGACCTGACGGCGATGAACGAAGACCAGCTTGCCCTCTTTCGCAGGGATAATATGGGGGTGGTGTTCCAGTCTTTCCACCTGATCCCGACGATGACGGCGCTAGAAAACGTGGCGACCCCCTTGGAACTGGCCGGTGTGAAGGATGCCTTTGACCGGGCCGAGGCGGAATTGCAGGCCGTGGGCCTTGCTGATCGGGTGGATCATTACCCCAGCCAGATGTCAGGCGGCGAACAACAGCGTGTCGCCCTCGCCCGAGCCTCCGCGCCCCGGCCGCGGATCCTGCTGGCGGATGAGCCGACCGGGAACCTCGATGAAACCAACGGTCAGGCGATTATTGATCTCCTCTTCGGCCTGCGTGATCGGCACGGGGCCACGCTGATCATGGTCACCCACTCGGGCGAGTTGGCCAATCGGTGCGACCGCGTGGTGCGCCTGCGCAATGGCCGCGTTGATGCACCATTGGCGGAGGCAGCGGAGTGAGCCTTCAAACAGCCTCCCGCTTTGCGATGCGCGAGCTGCGCGGCGGCCTGCGGGGTTTTCGCGTCTTTCTGGCCTGTCTGGCACTGGGCGTGGCGGCAATTGCTGCCGTCGGGACTGTTCGTGCCGGGATTGAGGCCGGGTTGACCCGTGACGGGGCCGCGCTTCTGGGTGGTGATGCCGAAGTGGAATTCACCTACCGCTTTGCCCGAGAGGCAGAGCTGGATTGGTTGAACAGCATCTCCGATCAGGTGTCAGAGACGGTTGATTTCCGCTCCATGGTCGTTGTGGACCGGGACGGCACGACAGAGCGCGGATTAACCCAGGTGCGCGCTGTCGACGACCTCTATCCGCTGATCGGGGCCGTCGCACTGGACCCATCGATGCCGCTGGACGCAGCCCTTGCCGATTTCGGCGGTGTGATGGAACGGGTGCTGGCGGACCGTCTCGCGCTGACCCCGGGCGATACGTTTCGGCTCGGTGAGCAAACCTTCACCTTGCGCGCGATCCTTGACCGCTATCCGGACAATGCCGCTGGCGGCTTCGGCCTTGGTCCCCGCACGGTGGTGCTGACCGATGACCTTGCCAACTCCGGCCTGATCGCGGAAGGCACGCTCTTTTCCACGCAGTACCGGCTGGACCTGCCGCCGGGCAGCGATCTGCAAGCGCTGGAGGATAGCGCCGAGGCGCAGTTTCGCGACAGTGGCCTGCGCTGGCGTGATAGCCGCCGTGGCGCTGGCGGGGTCGAGGAATTCGTGGATCGCATCGGTGCCTTCCTCATCCTTGTTGGCCTATCTGGTCTTGCAGTGGGGGGTGTCGGCGTCGCCGCAGCCGTGCGCGCCTACCTCGCAGGCAAAACCGGCGTGATCGCGACGCTCAAGACGCTCGGCGCTACCCGCGCGACGATCTTTCAGACCTATTTCATCCAGGTCGGCATCCTGACCATCGCTGGCGTCATCATCGGGCTGGTGCTGGGCGGTGGTCTGCCCGTCCTCTTCGCCCCACTGATCGAGTCGCGCCTGCCGATCCCTGCCGTCTTTGCCATCTACCCGGCCCCACTGTTCGAAGCAGCCGTCTATGGCATCCTCGCCGCCCTTGTTTTCACCCTCTGGCCACTGGCCAAGACCGAAGACATCCGCGCCGCGACGCTGTTCCGAGATGCCTTTGCCTCCTCCGCCAGCCTGCCCGCCAAGCGCTACCTTGCGACCATCGCCGCCTTGCTCGCCGCACTGATCGGCGCCGCGATCTGGTTTTCCGGCACGGTCTTCCTGACGCTCTGGACGGCGGGCGGTATCGCCGGTTCGCTCGCCATTCTTGTTATCGCGGCCGTAGCTATCCGCTGGATCGCCCGGCGCTTGCGCAAGCCGGCGCGCGGGCGCCCTGCCCTGCGGCTGGCCTTTGGCGCGATTGGTGCACGCGGTGGTGAGGCGACATCGGTCGTGCTGTCTCTCGGCCTCGGCCTGACCGTGCTTGCCGCTGTGGGCCAGATTGACGGCAACCTGCGCAGCGCGTTCTCTGACGATTTGCCGGATGTCGCGCCCAGCTATTTCTTCGTCGACATCCAGCCTGACCAGATCGACGGCTTCCGCGAACGGCTCGACACCGATCCTGCGGTGGACCGGACCGACACCGCCCCGATGCTGCGCGGGATCATCACCGAGATCAACGGACGCCCCGCCGATGAAGTCGCTGGTGGGCACTGGGTCGTGCAGGGCGACCGCGGCATCACCTACGCGGGCGCGCAGCCTGAAGGGACAGAGATCACAGCGGGCGCTTGGTGGCCCGAGGACTACAGCGGTCCGCCCCAGATCAGCTTCTCCGCCGAGGAAGCCGCCGAAATGGGCTTGCAGCTGGGCGACTTGATGACGGTCAACGTGCTGGGGCGCGATATCACTGGCGAGGTTACGAGCTTCCGCGATGTCAGCTGGGAGGACGCGGGCATCGGCTTCGTGCTCGCCATGAACGAAGGTGCGCTGGCTGGCGCGCCGCACAGCTGGATCGCCACGGTCTATGCCGAGGAAGCGGCCGAGGCGGCCATCCTGCGCGACCTCGCGACCGCGTACCCCAACATCACGGCCGTGCGCATCCGCGACGCGATTGATCAGGTGATTGAACTCGTCGGCGGGATTTCCGCGGCGACACGCTACGGCGCGCTGATCACGCTGGTCACCGGGTTCCTCGTGCTGATCGGGGCCGCCGCAGCCGGTGAGCGCGCGCGCACGTTTGAGGCCGCTGTGCTGAAAACCATCGGGGCACCACGGGGCCGGATCATCAAAAGCTTCATCCTGCGCGCAGCACTTTTGGGGCTGGCCGCTGGGGCCGTTGCGCTCGGCGCGGGGATCCTCGGCGGCTGGGCTGTCTCAACCTTTATCATGGAGACGGAATATTCCGTGATATGGGCCAACGCGCTGTTGATCGTGGGCGGTGGCGTGTTGGCATCCCTCTTGGCCGGTCTCGGCTTCGCGTGGCGACCACTGACCGCCAAACCGGCGCAGGTCTTGCGGGCGCGCGAATGACCGATCCGGCCTTTTTCGGCTACGGTAGCCTCGTCAACCTGGCCACCCACAGCTACGCCAACCCGCGTCCTGCGACCCTGCAGGGATGGCGGCGGATCTGGCGGGGCACGCATTTGCGCAAGGTCGCCTATCTGTCGGTGCATCCGGTCGCAGGGCACGCGCTCGATGGCATCGTCGCCCATGTACCGGGCGCAGATTGGGCCGCACTGGATGCGCGTGAGGCCGCCTATCAGCGCCATGCGGTCAGGAGCCATTTGCATCCGGAACGGGCGGACATGGACACCGCCGTCTACCAGGTACATCCCGATCACCTTGCCACACCGGGGGATCATCCGATCCTGCTCAGCTACCTTGATACGGTCGTGCAGGGATACTTGGAGGTTTTCGGAGAGCCGGGTGTTTCGCAGTTCTTTGCAACAACCGACGGATGGGATGCCCCCCTTCTCGATGACCGTGACGATCCGATCTATCCGCGCGCGCAAAGGCTATCCGCTGCTGAGCGGGCGCTGGTTGATGATCACCTAGCGGCGGTGATGCAGCAGGCTGAATAAGCGGGCCTGACGGGCAAACGGCTCGGCCTCTTCCTTGTCAGATTTGACCGCCATCATCCGCATGGCCAGCAGGTAAGCCACCAAGGCAAAGAGCGCCCCACCCACATATTGCCCAATCAGCACCCCAGGCGCGCCGAACCACGCAGCAAAGACGATCACGAATGGGATCGTGCCTAGCGTATGCCGCCCCCAGTTCACCAACGTCGAATAGAATGGGTGGCCAAGGTTGTTAAACGCCGCGTTGGCGACAAAGATAACCCCGTTGAAGAAGAACATCAGCGACAACGGGCCCGCGAAAAGGAAGACAAGCGTCAGTGCGATCCCGTCTTCCAGCGCAAACAGCCATTGAATGCCCGGACGAGCGAGGAAAAACAGGGCAGACACCACCACAACAACAATCGCCGTGAACAAAAGCCCTTCCCGAAACGCCGAGCGCACACGCCCGTCCAGCCCCGCCCCTGCATTCTGCCCGATGATTGGCCCGATGGCGCCGGAAAGCGCAAAGATGATCCCGAACCCCACCGGCGTCATCCGCGCGACAATGGCCATGCCTGCCACAGCTTCCTCCCCGAACTCCGCCATCGCACGGGTCACATAGGCCTGCCCGATGGGTGTGGCGAGTTGGGTCAGGATCGCGGGGATCGCGATCGCCAGGATTGGGCGCAAATCGACAGAGATGCTCGCCGCTGTCGGCCGCCCAAATCCGCCATAGTGTTTGATCAGCGGATAAAGCGCCGCCGCCGCAATCGCGATACGCGCGCAAACGCTGGCCAAAGCCGCACCGGTCAATTCCAAATCCAGTCCGAAGATCAGGATCGGGTCCAGCACCGCATTGACGATACCACCCCAGATCGTCGCCATCATCGCCCGCCGCGCATCGCCATGTGCCCGCAGGATCGCACCGCCAATCATCCCGATCATCAAGAGCGGCAGAGAAGGGACAATGATCTGCAAATAGTGCACCGCAAGATCGAGTGTTTCCCCCGTGGCACCCAGAAGCCCGGCAAAGAAGGCAAGGTTCATCCAGACCAGTGCCGCAAATATCGCGCCGAAAACGACGCCATAGATCAGCGCATTTGTCGCGCGCCGCTGCGCCTCTTCCGCGTCCCCGGCCCCCAGCGCCCGGGCCACGAGCGCGCCCGCCGCAATCGCCATGCCGATGCCGAAAGAGGTCGTGAAAAACAGGATCGCGCCCGCATAGCCAACCGCCGCTGCCAGTTCTGCCTTGCCCAGCATGGAGATGAAGATCATGTCGATGAAGTCGACCAGAAAGACCGCCATCAACCCGATAGAGGCGGTCAGCGACATGACCGAGATATGCCGGAACAGGCTGCCTTGGGTGAATTTTGCTTGTGCTTCGGCCATGTCCACGCCTCCCACCCGCCATGGGCGCAGGCGGACGTGGGGAATTCAAGTGATTTCTTTTTTGGCGCGCTTAGTCGAGTTTGGGTTCCGTCTGCAAAAGCGGCATGACATCGGCCATCTCTGGCCCACGTTCGCGTCCCGTCACGGCCTTGCGCAGCGGCATGAAAAGGCCCTTGCCCTTGCGGCCGGTCGCCTCTTTCACGGTTGCGGTCCACGTTGACCACGTATCGGCGCCATAGGGCAACGGCGGCAGCAAAGCGAAAGCCTCGGCGACGAATGCACGGTCTTCATCCGCGACCAAGGGCGTTGCCCCATCCCGGAACAGCGCCCACCAGCCGGGCACATCATCCAGCGTGTTGATGTTGTCGCGCACGACATTCCAGAACGGTTCGGCCAGACCATCCGGCACACCAGCCGATGTGAGAACATCGGTCACGTCCCCCGCGCGCAGCGTTGCCAGATGACGGGCGGTCAGGGGGCCGAGATCGGCAGCGTCGAACTTCGTCGGGGCAGAGCCGAATTTGGAGAGGTCAAAGTTGGCGATCACCTCATCAATTTTTGCGCGCAGTTCCACCGGATCAGATGACCCAAGCCGCGCCATCAGAGAAAGGATCGCCTGCGGTGCGATCCCGTTCTTTCGCATATCGCGCAGCGCCAGCGTACCAAGACGTTTTGACAGCGCCTCCCCCTGTGGCCCGGTCAGCAGCGAGTGGTGCGCAAACCGCGGCACATCCCCGCCCAGCGCGCGGATCATCTGGATCTGCGTGGCTGTATTGGTCACATGGTCCGACCCGCGGACAACATCCGTGATCCCCATCTCCGTGTCATCGACGACCGAGGCCAGCGTATACAGGATTTGCCCGTCGTTCTTGAAGAGGACCGGATCACTGACCGACGCGGCATCAATCGAGATGTCGCCGATGATCCCATCGGTCCACTCGATCCGCTCATGATCAAGTTTGAACCGCCAGTGCGACCCGCGTTCAGCGCGCAGCGCGTCTTTCTCATCTTCCGACAGATCCAGCGCCGCCCGATCATAGACCGGCGGCTTGCCCATGTTCAGTTGCTTCTTGCGCTTGAGTTCCAGCTCGGTCGGCGTCTCGAAACACTCATAGAGGCGGCCCATGTCGATCAGGCGCTGCTTGGCCACCAGATAATTGTCCATCCGGGCAGACTGATGCGCGACCCGGTCCCAGGTGAAGCCAAGCCAAGTCAGATCGTCTTTGATGCCCTGAATGTATTCATCGGTGGAACGTGCGGCATCGGTATCATCAATCCGCAGGATGAACGTGCCACCTGCCTGTCGCGCGATGGCATAGTTGAAGAGCGCTGCGCGCAGGTTGCCAATGTGCAGCCAGCCGGTCGGGGATGGGGCGAATCTGGTGGTGGTCATGAAGCGTCTCCTGATCCGCGCGCTTTGATCACGACCTTCGGGTTTTGTCCAGTTAAGAGGGGGTCACGGGCCACCGTTTGCCCAGATCATCCAGACCAGCGCGAATGATCTCTTCCACTACCCCGATATCCACATCCGCCAGTTTGTTGATGTAAAGACAGGCCTTGCCCGTTTTGTATTTGCCCAGACGGTCGAGGACCGGTTGGAAATCAGCATAGCCCGGCATGATATAGAGCGAGAGATTGGCCTTCCGCGGGCTGAATCCTGTCACGAGGAACTCTCCCGACCGACCACTGTCGTAGGTGTACGCATAGCGACCGTAGCCGATGATCGTGGGGCCCCACATCCGCGGCTTCCATCCTGTCACCTTGCGAAACAGCGTATCGAGTGTTTCAGCATCTGCGCGGCGAACAGGATGTGCGACGCTTGCGATGAAGTCGGGCACGCTCTGTTCGGTGGCTTTGGTTATGTTTTCGGCCATGCGGGGACGGTAGCACGCGCCGGCTTTTACGCAAACGGTCGTCCTTGCCGGACATCCCAAATGCCGTTTGGGGCGCCAGTGATGTCCCCTGCCCCTTCCTCCAGATAGGCGCCTTGGTTTTCCAGCCGGGCAGAAATCATGCTGACAATGTCGCGGCCCTGCGCAGTCAGATGGATGACATCGAAGTCCGTTGATCCGTTTACCGTCTCAAATGACAGACGCTCGTGCTTTGCCAACACCGGCCGTGTCAGACGGACCCGTGTCAGCGCCTTCAGCGGTATGCTGACATCACCGTTGCTGGGCAAGGCAATCGCATCATCGGTAATCCGCAACCGCACCTTCTGATGCTGGCTGCTGGCAATCGCCCAGATCCCCAGCGCCATCAAGAATGGCCCGCCACTGAACAGAAAGACGTCAAACAGCGTGGGCGTGATGATCATCAGAATCCTGATCGCGATCAGCGTCAAAGGAATGCCGATTAACAGCAAAAGCGCCCCGCCAATCCGGCGCGGGCGCGGGTCTTGTTTGATGATAGTGTCCGTGCCGCTCATGCGTCTGCGGCGAACCCCGCGACAAGCGCGTCCCACTTGGCCTGATACTTTGCCAGCCTTTCCGCGTCCTTTTCCAGATGCAGAAACGGTTTGCGGCGGCCTGTGACCATGACCTCTTTCCCCTGACCGGCAGGCTGGTAGGCGGCAAGAGCCGTAGAACGCAGATCAGGGCGCTTTGCGGTCAGATAGGCGTAGTCTTCGGTCGGATAGGTGTTTGCGAGTTGCGCATCGCGCAAGGCAGGGCATTCTGCCAGTGGCCGCAACGTGTCATCGTCCAGCTTCATCGCGATGAACTTCAGCTCTTCCAGATTGTCCAGCTGGGTCAGCGGTAAAAGCGACGCAATCTTGTGGTCATTGTGCATGGCCCCCGAAACGGTCAGCGCGCGCAGCCCGGCAATTTCGCCTACAGCCGCGATATCCTGGTTGTTACGGATGTCGTCCAGCACCAACACCTCAAGATCCATCCCGGCCAATGGCGAGATATCCGCCAGCTTTTGCACCCACCAGAGCGACAACATCCGCAGTTGGGTCAATTTCAAAAGCGGCGAGATCGTCGTGGTCCGCAACCCTTTGAAGCCCAGCGTGCCCACATCGACGTGGTCACACAGATGGACCAGCTCTTTTTCATTGACGGAATAACCAAAGGCAGCGCGTCCGAAGATCCGGCTCTTGATATCGAGGATACGGTAGAGCTGCCCGTCCACAAAAACATGGCCACCCTTGCCCTCTGGCACCCGCTGCGGGCCGCGCGCCTTGGTCAGCGCTTCATTCAGCCGACCGTGCAGCGGGAAGTCCGGCTCAACTGTCATCCCGCCACCGGTTCACGATGGGATAGCGCCGGTCAAGCCAGAACGCACGGTCCGACAGACGCGGCCCGGGGGCTGACTGGAACCGCTTGTATTCACTGATGTAAATCAGGTGCTCGACCCGCTTGACCGTGTCGCGATCATAGCCAGCCGCGACACAATCAGCGACCGACGCTTCGCCATCCACCAGCATTTCCAGAATGCCGTCCAGCACGTCATAGGGCGGCAGGCTGTCCTCATCCTTCTGATCCGGGCGTAATTCTGCCGATGGCGGTTTGTCGATGATCGCGGTGGGAATCACCTCTCCCTCTGGTCCCATCATCCAGTCGCGGTGGTTGGCATTGCGCCAGCGGGCGGCGGCGAAGACCCGCGTTTTGTACATGTCCTTGATCGGGTTATAGCCGCCGGACATATCACCGTAGATCGTGGCGTAGCCCACAGCGACCTCCGACTTGTTGCCGGTTGTCAGCAGCATCTCACCAAACTTGTTCGATTGCGCCATGAGAAGAAGGCCGCGCAGACGCGACTGAATGTTCTCTTCTGTCAGGTCCGCGGGGCGGTCGCCAAAGAGGGGCGCCAGCGCCTCTGTCACCGCGGCGCGTGGGCCTGCGATGCTGATCGTATCGTAGTGGCAGCCCAGCGCCTTGGCCGCAGCGGCGGCATCATCAAGCGAGGCCTGCGAGGTATATTCTGACGGCAGCATCACGCAGCGCACGTTCTCCGCACCCAGCGCATCAACGGCAATGGCCGCGACAATGGCACTGTCGATCCCGCCTGAAAGACCCAAGAGCACCTTTCCGAATCCGGTCTTGCGCATGTAGTCACGCAATCCTTCGACCATCACGCGGTAGTCCTGTTCCATGGCGTCTGGCAGGCCGGTCTTCTCGCCGTCACGTGCGATCCAGCCAGCATCCGTGCGGTCGAAATCCACATGTGCATAGCCTGTTTCAAACACCGGCATTTGCAGCGCAAGTTTGCCACCGGGGTTCAGCACGAAAGACCCACCGTCAAAGACCTGATCGTCCTGACCACCAACCATATTCAGATAGATCATCGGGACACCCGTCTCGACCACGCGCGACACCATCGTGTGCATGCGGATGTCGAACTTGTTGCGGAAATAGGGGGAGCCGTTGGGGACCACCAGGATCTCAGCCCCTGTTTCCACCATCGCCTCACACACGTCCGGGTACCAGGCATCCTCACAAATTGGGTGACCGATGCGCGCACCATTCCCCACTGTGTAGGGCCCTGCGATCTGATCACTTTTGAACAGTCGGACCTCGTCGAAGACGTTGAAGTTCGGCAGGAAGTGTTTGCGCGCCGTTGCGATCACCTTACCGCCGCGCAGTGTGAAATACGCGTTATAGAGCCGCTCATCCATCACTACGGGCGCCCCGATCGACAGGGCCGGGCCATCTGCGCAGTCTTCGGCCAGTTGCGTCAGATGGGCCTGCGCATCCGCAACGAAGGCCGGTTTCATCACCAGGTCCTGCGTCTGGTAGCCGACCAGAAACATCTCTGGCAGCGCGACAAGGTCAGCCCCGGCCGCCTTGCCCAGCGCCCAGGCGGTGCGCGCCTGTTCTGCGTTGCCCGCAATGTCGCCCACGGTGGGGTTCAATTGCGCAATTGTGATGCGGAAACGGTTTGTCATAGTTTTGTCCAAAATCGTTGCCATGCATGTAACAGACTGAGGCGTGGTGGGAAGCCACTTGCGACGCTTTGCCAAACCCGTTGTCAGGTTGGCCTGCGTCACTTAAGCTGCCCCGACGATAAGGGAACGGAGAAAGCGATGAAACTGTTTGGATTGAAAAGAGGTGTAGCCGTCGGCGCATTGACAATCGGCCTAGCACCCCTCGCGCATGCGCAAGACGTCCAGACAAAGCAATATGATGACGGCGGTGTCTACGAAGGAACGTTTCTGGATGGGAAACAACACGGTACGGGCACGTACCGGCTGCCCAACGGATACGAATATACCGGTGAATGGATCGAGGGTGAGATTCGCGGGCAGGGCACCGCGCGATTCCCCAATGGGTCCGTCTACGAAGGGGCGTTTGCGGCAGGAAAGCCCGAAGGCCAGGGTCGAATCACTTTTGCTGACGGTGGCACCTACGAGGGCGAGTGGCTTGACGGCAACATCACAGGTCAGGGCGTCATGACCTATGCCAATGGCGTCATCTACACCGGCGAATTCCGCAACGCGATGCACAACGGCACCGGCACGATGACCAGCCCCGGCGGCTATGTCTACGACGGTGAGTGGATCAACGGCGTCAAAGAGGGCGCAGGCACCATCACCTATCCGGACGGCGCCATATACGAAGGCACGCTGCGTGCGGGCGAACGTGATGGCACCGGCACAATGACGATGGCAGATGGCCTGATCTATTTCGGCGAATGGGTCGACGGCGAAATCCAGGGGACAGGCACCCTGACCCAGCCAAACGGCGACGTCTACGTCGGCCAGATGGTTGACGGTCAGCGTCAGGGGACTGGCACGATCACCTATGCCAATGGCGACGTGTATGAAGGTGAATTCCAGGCTGACAGCCGCCACGGAACCGGCACGCTGACCGGTGCGGATGGCTACGTCTACACCGGCGAATGGGCTGATGGACAGATCGCGGGCACTGGCGAGGCGACGTTCCAGGATGGCTCCGTTTATACCGGCACATTCGCAAATGGCCTTGCGGACGGCAGCGGCAAGATCACCTACCCCGATGGCTCCACTTACGAGGGCGACTGGGTGAACGGTGTGATCACAGGCGTCGGCATGGCCACCTTTACCAACGGCATGGTCTATGAAGGTGAGTTCCTCAATGCCAAGAACCACGGTCAGGGCACGATGACTTACGCCGATGGCTATGTCTATGAAGGGCAATGGTCCGAGGGCCAGCGCAACGGTTTGGGCCGTGCCACCTACGCAGACGGGGCTGTCTACGTCGGGGAGTTCCTGAACGGCCAGCGCCACGGCGAAGGTGAGATCACTCTGCCAGATGGCTTTACCTACGTCGGCACCTTCACCGAGGGCAAAATTAATGGTGAAGGCGTTGCGACCTACGCCAATGGCGATGTCTACGAGGGCAGCTTCGTCCGCGGACGCCGCGAGGGTGACGGCACCATGCGTTTCGCCGATGGGCAAGAGGTGGTCGGCACATGGTCTGACGGCGCGCTTGTGTCCGAGGATGGCGACAGCAACTAAGCTGCACCGCAGATCTTTGATAAAGCCCCGGCAAGTCCGGGGCTTTTTCGTTAGACCACCTCGCCCGCATCCAGACGACCGAGCCACGTTTCGGCATCACGCAGCACCGTCGCGCGCTTGTCTTCATCCATCCGGTCCCAGACACGATACATCTGTGCCATGCGCGGATTGCCCGAAAACTTGCCCCGGTGCCGGTCAAGGAAATGCCAGTAAAGCAAGTTAAAGGGGCAAGCCGTCTCCCCGGTCTTGTCCTGCACACGGTAGGCGCAACTGCAGCAATGGTTCGACATCTTCTTGATGTAGTTGCCCGACGAGATGTAGGGCTTTGAGGCGATGATCCCGTCGTCGGCAAAAAGGCTCATGCCGATGACATTCGGCGCCTCAACCCATTCATAAGCATCAGCATAAACGGCGAGATACCATTCGCTCACCTCTTGCGGGTTCAGCCCGGCGAGCAGGGCAAAGTTTCCCGTGACCATCAGGCGCTGGATGTGGTGGGCATAAGCCTCGTCCCGTGTCTGGGCGACGGCTTTGCCTACGCAGTTCATCTTCGTCTCACCGCCCCAATACATGGCCGGTAACTTGCGGCTGTGGTTCAGGCCATTGCGATTGGGGTAGTCAGGGCCCTCCAGAAAGTAGATGCCGCGCATGTATTCGCGCCAGCCGATGATCTGGCGGATAAACCCCTCCACCGCGTTCAGCGGCGCATCGCCATCGCGATAGACCTGCGCAACTTTCTCACAAACCTCCAGCGGGTCCAGCAAACCGGCGTTGATATAGAGCCCGATGACCGCGTGGTAGAGAAAGCGATTGTCATCCAGCATCGCATCCTGAAAGTCGCCAAACTTCGGCAAACCACCCTTGAGCCAATGCGCCAGATGCTGCCGCGCCTGCCCGGTGTCCGTGGCGAACCAAAAGGGGCGCAGCGTCCCGAAATTGTCGCCGAACTTGTCCTCGACAAGGTCTAGCACGTCGCTCACCACATTATCTGGCGTGAACTCCATCGGACCGCTGAAATCCACCTCATCCGGGGCCGGTTTGCGGTTGTCATGGTCATAGTTCCACTTGCCGCCCTCGGGGTCGTCGCCATCCATCAAAAGACCGGTCTTACGGCGCATCTCGCGATAGAAATACTCCATCCGCAGCTGCTTGCGGCCCTCGGCCCAATCCTCGAATTCCTTGTGGCTCGCGATAAAGCGCGTGTCGGGCAGTTGGTGGGTTTTGAGGGGCATCTCGCCCAGCGCTTCGATCAACCGCCACTCGCCGGGTTCGGTGTAGACGACGCCGGCCGCATTGTGTTCTTCCGCACGGCGGATCAACTCACCCGTGATGGAACCCGTGTTCTCAGGATCGTCGAGCCGCGTGTAGGCAACTTGCCAACCCTGGTCCCTCAGCCGTGCTGCAAACTTGCGCATGGCGGCAAAGGTAAAGGCAATCTTCTTGGGGTGGTGCGGCACATAAGTTGCCTCGCCCATCACTTCGGCCATGACGACGATGTCGCTGTCCTTGTCGGTCTTATGCAGGGCCGAGAGGTTTTCCGACAGCTGATCCCCCAGCACCAGAACCAACCTCACCATGGCACGAATTCACCCGCGTAGTCGTAGAACTGGCCGGTATGTTCCGGCGTCAGGCAATCCAGAACGCCCAGCAGGTTCGCTGCAGCCTCGGTTGCTGGGGTCGTCTTGTGGCGCCCGGCGTAGTTCGCGGTAAAGGGCGTCTCGACCGTGCCGGGATGCAGGGCGACACAGATGGACTGCTTATGCGACCGGCCCAATTCGATGGCCGCCCCATGGACAATCTGGTTCAACGCGGCCTTCGACGCGCGATAGGAATACCATCCGCCGATCTGATTATCCGCGATTGATCCAACGCGCGCCGAAAGCGTCGCCACCACACCGCGCCTGTCACGGGGCAAGAGGTCAGCCGCGTGTTGCAGGATCAGCGCAGGCCCAATCGCGTTCACGGCAAAGACCCGCGCCATATCCTCTGCCTTCAGCGCGCTCAGGCTCTTTTCCGGCGCGCCCCAATGCGGGGCCAGAATGCCCACAGCAACAAAGATCAGATCGTATTCACCCTCCAATGCGCCCATCGCCTTGGTGATCGTTGCAGGCTTGCCCACGTCAAAAGCATCTTCCGAGCGTGAGAGCGTCGTCACCTCCCATCGTTCCTGTCGTAGCTGTTTGGTAACGGCGGAACCGATCCCGCCGCTTGCCCCGATGACCAGTGCGCGCATGATGCCTCCTTTGACTTGGGCAGAGGTAGCGCCACCTTATGAGGGGACAAGGAGGACCGACATGCGCATCCCTTTGATCTTGGGCGTTATTCTGGCCGGTCAGGCACAGGCGTTGGAGCTGACCTACCAAAGCAGCTATGACCTCAACCGCCCCGCCAGCCTTGACTATGATCCCACGTTTTGCGGGCTCTGGATCGCCAATGAGGGACCAGAGGTCATCCTGATGACATTGCAGGGGGATGAACTGCGGCGGTTCGGCAGTGATCTCAGCCGGATCAAGGCAGTGACAGTGGAAGGCAACGATCTGCTCGTGGCGGACGGTTTGGGCAACTTCCAGCGGTTGACCAAAGACGGCGCACCGCTCGCCGATCCTTTCCGCTCCAGTCAGGGCTGGGCGGATACCGAGGGGATCGCGATTGATACAGATGGCAGCATCATTTCGGTCGAGGATGACCCGGAACGCATGACCTGGTTCTCACCGGACGGGCAGGTCACCCGACAAGTGAACATGATGTCATTCAACCCGCCCCTGTCAGAGGCACAGGGCATTGCGCGTGATGACCGCACCGGGCATCTTTTGATTGTGGATGATTGGGAAGGCTCGAACAGTCTTTACGAGTTTGATGCAGCCGGCGAACTACTCGGTTTCACATCCCTTCTGCCCTACGGGCGCGATCCGGAAGGCATCGCCATTCGGCCCGGCTCGGGACAGGTGTTCATCGCCTTTGATCAGGGGGCGACGATTGCATCCTTCACATATGAACCCACTCTGCCGCCCGGCGTGGACCCGCCAGAACCCGGCCCTGATTGCCTGATGTTCTAGTGCGCTGGCATCATCATCTCGCCAAAAATACTCAGCTGCTGCGCGCACAAAACTCTTTTCAACGGCCAAACGGTTTGTATAGTCGCGCACATGACGTATCGCGCACATATCACGACGCCCGCCGACCCCGGCGCGCCTCTGCGCGACCTCCTACTTCTTAGCAGCCTCTGAGCGTGCCTTCCGGCGCGACCGCTCAGGGGTGTTCAGCGTCGGACCACTGCTAAGAACCAAAGGACCAATCCAATGACAAATGAAAACCAAGTGTTGATCTTCGACACGACACTGCGCGACGGCGAACAATCCCCCGGCGCAACCATGACCCATGATGAAAAACTGGAAATCGCCGAGATGCTCGATGACATGGGCGTCGATGTCATCGAGGCCGGGTTTCCCATCGCATCCGAAGGCGATTTTGCCGCTGTTTCCGAGATCGCAAAACTGGCGCAAACCTCGACGATTTGCGGCCTGGCGCGGGCCAACTATAAGGACATCGACCGCTGTTGGGAGGCGGTGAAGCACGCCAAATCCCCACGCATCCATACCTTCATCGGCACATCGCCCCTTCACCGGGCGATCCCGAACCTGACGATGGATGAAATGGCCGAGCGCATCCACGACACTGTGACCTACGCCCGCAACCTCTGTGACAACGTGCAATGGTCACCAATGGACGCAACGCGGACAGAGTGGGAGTATCTGGCCCGCGTGGTCGAGATCGCGATCAAGGCCGGCGCTAGCACGATCAACATCCCCGATACGGTGGGCTACACCGCGCCGGTTGAAAGCGCCGATCTGATCCGCCGTTTGATTGCTGAAGTCCCGGGCGCGGATGAGGTGATCTTTGCCACCCACTGCCACAACGATCTGGGGATGGCGACGGCGAACTCTCTGGCTGCGGTCGAAGGCGGCGCGCGCCAGATCGAATGCACGATCAACGGGCTGGGTGAACGGGCGGGCAATACCGCACTGGAAGAGGTCGTAATGGCACTCAAGGTCCGCCACGACATCATGCCCTACACGACCAAGATCGACACGCGAAAGATCATGGCAATCTCGCGCCGGGTTGCCACGGTATCGGGCTTTGCCGTGCAGTTCAACAAGGCCATCGTGGGCAAGAACGCCTTTGCGCATGAAAGTGGCATCCACCAGGACGGGATGCTCAAGAACCGCGAAACCTTCGAGGTGATGAAGCCCGAGGATGTGGGCCTGTCGGGCACGTCCCTGCCCTTGGGCAAGCACTCTGGGCGCGCTGCACTGCGCGCCAAGCTGACGAAGCTGGGCTTCGATCTGGCGGACAATCAGCTCAATGATGTTTTTGTCCGGTTCAAGGATCTGGCAGACCGCAAGAAGGAAGTCTTTGACGATGACCTGATGGCGCTGGTGACCCAGAACACCACTGGCGATGACAGGCTGAAGCTGAAATCCCTGCGCGTCGTCTGCGGCACCGAGGGCCCGCAGCAGGCCGACATGGTGATGGAGGTGGATGGCAAAGAGGTGTCCACCACTGCCACCGGCGACGGCCCTGTCGACGCGACCTTCAACGCGGTCAAAGCACTCTTTTCGCACGGCGCGCGTCTGCAGGTCTATCAGGTGCAGGCGGTGACCGAAGGAACCGATGCACAGGCCACCGTCAGCGTCCGGATGGAAGAGGACGGTCGCATCGCCACTGGCCAGTCAGCAGATACCGACACGGTCGTGGCGAGCGCCAAGGCTTACATCAACGCGCTGAACCGATTGCTCGTCCGGCGTGAACAGTCCGAACCGGGCTATGACGTGAAAGGTGTCAGCTACAAGGACGCCTAAGGCGACCTGCAACAGCGACTCAATTCTGTCAGGGGCGGCGCAGTGATCTGCGCCGCCTCTTTGCCTTTCCGTTCATGCATTGCAGCGCCTGTTCCTAGTGTAAGTTGAAAAAGTAATATTTTGTTGGTCTAAATGACCCATTCTTACTTAAATTTAGTCGTATAAAGACAATCTGCGAATTGCCGCCGCGTCTGCGTTTGCCGGGGCTTCTATCCCCTCGCCTGCCACTCTATAAGCGATGCAACCCGCATGTGACGCAATCCGGCGGGACAAGGGACATCAAAACTGGGAAGGCCACAGGCATGGCAGGCTTCGGCGGATTGTTTTCATCCGATATGGCGATTGATCTGGGGACAGCGAACACGCTGGTCTACGTCAAGGG
>JBCBOD010000156.1:0-7480 GCA_039821425.1 Pseudomonadota bacterium | reverse complement strand
GCCCCGGGCCTCAACCATATGGCTCAGCCGCTCACCCATGGTTGCCATGATCTCTGCCGAGGGGGCATCCTTCAGTGTCTTGGCAATGCTGACGGTGGTGTCATACCCCAACAACCGATTGAGAACGCGGCGCGCTATCCGGGTGCCGGGCCGATCACTGTAGAGCCACGGGGCACGTTCAGCGATCAAAGGGTCTATGCGGTGTTCCATAGCGGCTAAATGCACAAGTTATTGTAACAGTTCCATATCAGATTGCTGCCGCGGGGACAACGGCAGCACCTCGCGCAATGGGGTGGTGGGTAAGCGAGGATCAGCCGAGGAGGCGGTCAATGATTTCGCCGGTGTCCTGTGACAGCCCCGCCGTTTCGCGCAAACGCATCATCACCGCCTTCATTTTGCCCTGTCGATCAAGGTCGTAGCGGGCCCAGGTTTCAAATGCTGTTGCCATCCGCGCAGTGGTTTGCGGATTGATCGGATCCAGCTTGATCAGCCAATCGGCGAGAAGGGTGTAGGACGCCCCAGAGGGCGCATGAAAGCCTGCTGGGTTCCCGGCAAGCGCGCCAAAGACGGCCCTGAACCGGTTGGGGTTCTTCAGCGTGAAATCAGGGTGCTGGGTCAGTGCCTCGGCGGTGGCTGCCGCATCATCCGGCGCCGCAAGGCTGACCTGAATGGCGAACCATTTGTCCATCACCAGCCGGTCATCCTGCCATTGCTCGGCAAAGGCGGCGAGCTGATCTTGCCCGCGCCCTACCCGCAAAAGCGCGCGCAACGCACCAAGTTGCATCGTCAGATTCTCCGCGCCCTCATACTGCTGGGCGGCCTGCTTGCCACCGTCTGTCCGGGATTGCAGCCCAAGCACAGCGTTTGACAGCGCGCGCATGCCCGCATCCTTGGCGTCCGGGGTGTAAGGTCCGGTGACCGTCATTTCCGCCAGCAGGCGCGGCAGCAGGTCTTGCAGGTGCTGGGCGAGTTGCTGTGCCAGTGTTTCATGCGCGTCATGGATCGCTGTCGGATCTGGCGTGCGGCCTGCATCAAACTCCGACTTTGCTGTTTCATCCTCTCCCGGCAGGGCAAGGACACGGGCGCGGAAGGCCGGGTCGAGTGTGTCGTCACGCAAAACGGCAGCGATGCCATCCAGATAGGCGGTGTCAGAGGCCTCGGTCCCGGCAAGAATGCCTGCGATGACACCCTTGGCCAGAATGCGCCCTGCCTCCCACCTATTGAACGGGTCAGTGTCATGCGCCAGCAGCAAGGAGAGGTCCGCCGTCGATCTTTCCTGTTGGATGATCACCGGCGCAGAGAAATTGCGGAGTAACGATGGGGCCGGGCGTTCTTTCAGCCCTTCAAACGTGAAGGTCTGCTCGGCCTCCGTCAGTTCCAAAAGCGTTGTCGGCACAACCTCTGTCCCATCAGGTGTCAGCAATCCCACGGCGACCGGGATCAGCAACGGTTCTTTCTCCGTTTGCCCGGGTGTTGGCGGTGTCTTTTGGCGCAAATGCAGGCGGTAGGTGCCATCCGCGAACTCATCCGTCACCGTCACCTGCGGCGTGCCTGCCTGGCTGTACCATTTGGCGAACTGGGTCAGGTCGCGCCCTGTCACGTCGGCAAAGGCCTGCAACCAGTCCTCAATCGTCGCGGCCTGCCCATCGTGGCGTTCAAAGTAGAGCGTCAGCGCCTCTTCATACGCCTCATCACCCACCAGCAGCTTCAGCATTCCTATCAGCTCCGCCCCTTTTTCGTAGACGGTGGCGGTGTAGAAGTTGTTGATCTCGATAAAGCTCGCCGGGCGCACCGGATGAGCCAGGGGGCCGTTATCCTCGCGGAACTGATAGCTGCGCAGGATCTGCGCATCGTCGATCCGCTTCACCGCGCGGCTGCGCATATCGCCGGTAAATTGCTGGTCTCGGAAAACGGTCAGACCTTCCTTCAGGCAAAGCTGAAACCAGTCGCGGCAGGTGATCCGGTTGCCTGTCCAATTGTGAAAGTACTCGTGGGCGATGATCGCTTCGATGCTTTCAAAATTGGCATCGGTGGCCGTTTCGGGGGAGGCAAGGACGGCCGAGGCGTTGAAGATGTTCAGCCCCTTGTTTTCCATCGCTCCTGCGTTGAAATCATCCACCGCGACGATGTTGAAGACATCTAGATCGTATTCGCGACCATAGACCTCTTCATCCCAGCGCATCGCACGCTGCAGCGCGTCCATCGCGAAGGCGCATTTGCCTTCATCCGGGCCAGGGCGAACCCAGACATTCAGCGCGACGTCACGGCCTGATTTGGTTGTGAATGCGCCCTGATGCGCAACCAGATCACCTGCCACGAGGGCGAAGAGGTAGGATGGTTTTGGCCAAGGGTCGTGCCATTCGGCCCAGCCGTCGCCCTTTGCCACCGGGTTGCCGTTTGACAGCAGCACTGGATAATCGCCCTCCACCCACACAGTGTAGGGCGCCAGCACATCGGGCCGGTCAGGGAAGTAGGTGATCTTGCGAAAACCCTCGGCCTCGCATTGCGTGCAGAACATGCCGTTCGACATGTATAGCCCTTCGAGGGCGGTGTTGGCGGATGGGTTGATCTCCACCTCCGCCTCCCAAACGAAACTGTCCGGAGGGGGTACGGCCGTCAAACCCGTTGCCGTGACCTGTGGCTTCCAGTCCTGCCCGTCGATGCTCGCACGGATCAGGGTCATGTCCTCGCCATGCAGCGTGAACGGTCCACCGGGGCCGTCGGGATTCTTCCGAAAGGTGATCCGTGAAATGACGCGCGTCTTCGTCGGGTGCAGGCGAAACGTGAGATGCACGTCATCTACCAGATAGGCGGGTGCTGTGTAGTCCGACAGGTAAATCGTCTGCGGTGCGGCATCTTTCATGGGGGCTGTCCTGTCCTGCGTTTCCTCAACGGTAGACCGGTCACCTATCCTCAGCCACCTTTGATTTCGTCGCTGCGCGCCCCATCTCTGTCGCATGCCGAAAATGCGCCGCAAATCCGACCTGCCGACCAAAACCTGTGCGACCTGCGGGCTGCCGTTCACATGGCGCAAGAAATGGGCAAAGGTCTGGGATGAGGTGCGGTATTGCTCGGACCGCTGCCGCGCAGCGCGCAAATCCAGCCGCTGAGTCATTTTGTTGCCGGGCTTTGTTGCCTATCGGAAACTTTCGCACTACCTCCATGCACGCCACGGTATACCGAGACATAGCTATCAAGGGGAATTCATGACAGATCGGACGGATCGACAGGGCCTATCAGTCGCCCAGGAGCTTGCAGATTTCATTGAGAACAAAGCGCTTGTAGGCACAGGCGTGTCGGCTGATGACTTTTGGTCCGGGTTCGCGGGCCTTGTCGCCGAAATGACGCCGCGCAACCGCGCCATGCTTCAGAAGCGCGAAGATCTTCAGGCGCAGATTGATGCCTGGCATGTCGGCCGCAAGGGGCAGGCGCACGACCGGACAGCCTACGAAGCCTTTCTGACCGAGATTGGCTATCTCGTGCCCGAAGGCGATGATTTTGAGATCGAGACGGCCAATGTCGACCCCGAGATCGCTACCGTACCCGGCCCGCAGCTGGTGGTGCCAATCACGAACGCCCGCTTTGCATTAAACGCGGCAAACGCGCGGTGGGGCAGCCTTTACGATGCGTTCTATGGGACGGATGCGATGGGCGTGGCCCCGCCAAAAGGCGGCTATGATCGCGGGCACGGATCACGCGTGGTGGCCCGCGTGCGCGTCTTCCTTGATGAGGCATTCCCGATTGCTGGCGCCAGCCACGCGGACGTGTCCCGCTATCATATTCGCGACGGTGCGCTGTTGGTGGATGACAAGCCACTCGCGCAGCCGGAAAAATTCGTAGGCTACCTCGGCAACCCGAAGGCACCAGACGCAATCCTTTTGAAGAACAATGGTTTGCACGTCGAACTTATCTTCGATCGCGCGCACCCGATCGGCAGCCGCGACCAGGCGCTGCTGGCAGACGTGCGGATGGAAAGTGCTGTGTCCGCCATCATGGATTGCGAGGACAGCGTCGCTTGCGTCGATGCGGAGGACAAGGTGCTCGCCTATGAAAACTGGCTGGGCTTGATGCAGGGCAACCTGACATCGACCTTCCAGAAAGGCGGCAAGGAGATGACCCGCCGCCTGAATGACGACCGGACCTATACAGCGCCAGATGGTGGTGAGGTGACGCTGAAAGGTCGCGCGCTCCTTTGGATCCGCAATGTCGGCCATCTGATGACAAACCCGGCGATCCTCGACGTCGATGCGAACGAGGTGTTTGAGGGGCTGCTGGATGCGATGATCACCGTGATGATCGCCATACACGACCTCAAGCGTGACGGCGGCAACTCCGCACTTGGCTCCGTCTACGTCGTGAAGCCCAAGATGCACGGGCCCGAAGAGGTCACGCTGACCAACGACATTTTCACTTTCGTGGAAAAGGCGCTCGGCCTGCCGCAGGACACCGTCAAGATCGGCATCATGGACGAAGAGCGGCGCACGACCGTGAACCTCAAGGAATGCATCCGGGCCGCGAAGAGCCGCGTGGCCTTTATCAACACCGGTTTCCTTGATCGGACAGGCGACGAAATCCACACCTCGATGGAGGCAGGCCCCTTCAGCCGCAAGGATTTCATCAAGCGCAAGCAGTGGATCGGGGCCTACGAAGATCAGAACGTCGACATTGGCCTCGAGTGTGGATTTTCCGGCAAGGCGCAGATCGGCAAAGGCATGTGGGCGATGCCGGACATGATGGCGGCGATGCTGGAGCAAAAGATCGAGCACCCGAAATCCGGCGCCAACTGCGCATGGGTGCCAAGCCCGACAGCCGCAACGCTGCACGCGCTGCATTACCACAAGATCGACGTGATGGCGGTACAGGACAAGTTGCGCAAATGCGGGCGGCGCGCCTATGTGTCCTCGATCCTCGACATCCCGCTGGCGCAGTACCAACGCTGGAGCGACGCGCAAAAAATCCGCGAGGTGGAAAACAACGCGCAGGGTATCCTCGGCTACGTCGTGCGCTGGATTGATCAGGGCGTTGGCTGTTCCAAGGTGCCTGACATCAACAACGTGGGACTCATGGAAGACCGCGCGACCTGCCGGATTTCCAGTCAAGCGCTCGCCAACTGGCTGCACCATGATGTCGTCAGCGAAGAGCAGGTGATGGAAGCCATGCGCAAGATGGCCGCCGTGGTGGATGAACAAAACGCTGATGATCCGGCCTATCGCCCGATGGCGCCAGAGTACGACGGCATCGCCTTCCAGGCCGCTTGCGATCTGGTGTTTAAGGGCCGGGTGCAGCCGTCGGGCTATACAGAGCCTGTGTTGCATCAGCGCCGGCTGGAGCTCAAAGCACAACGCAACCACTAACAGGGGGAAAAGACATGGCAGAGATTTCCGCAAACAAGGCCCGCACGATCATCCGCAAGGCGCTGGCAAAGGGTCGCGAGGAAGGGTTCAAGCCGCTTTCCGTGGTGGTGCTGGATGCCGGTGGCCACGTGAAGGCATTCGAGCGTGAGGATGGCGCAGCCCCCGGACGCTTTGGCATCGCCCAGGGCAAGGCTTACGGTGCTGTCATGCTTGGCATGGCTGGCAGCGCGCAAATGGCCCGGGCCGAACAGCAGGCCTACTTCATGGCTGCGGTTAACGGTGTCTATGGCGGGCAGGTTGTTCCGGTTCCCGGTGGTATCCTGATCAAGGACAAGCGCGGCGCCGTGATCGGTGCCGTTGGCGTCACGGGCGACACCTCTGACAATGATGTCGTGGCTGGCATGGCTGGCGTAGAAGCCGCCGGATTGATCGGTGAGGCCTAAGAAATAGGCATTTGCCGCGCCTTGGCGCAAATGTGCAAAATGGACGGGGCGCTTGTGCGGCGCCCCGTCTTTTCGTTTGCGCTGTTTCAGACTACATCTGTGTCGAGCTGTAGAAGGAAACCACATGTCGCGCCCCGTCGTCGGAATCGTAGCCAATCACCATCTGATCAACGATCAGTATCTTGTGCAGGCGGCTGGTGCGATGAACGTGCAGGCCTTGGCAGAGGTTTCCGGCGTGCTTCCCCTGATCATTCCCGCCGACCCTGATAACGTGAAAGTCGCGGAGTTGCTTGATGCGTGTGATGGCTTCTTCTTTCCTGGTGGCCGCCCAAACGTGCACCCCGAGGAATACGGCGAAGAAACGACCGAGGCGCACGGCACCCACCAGCGTGAACGAGATCGGATCAGCCTGCCGCTGATCCGAGAATGTGTGGCGCGGGGGCAGCCTTTCTTTGGCGTCTGCCTTGGCTTTCAGGAGGTGAACGTAGCGATGGGTGGAACACTCTACCCGGAGATCCGTGATCTGCCGGGGCGTGATAACCACCGGATGCCACCAGATGGGACGCTGGAAGAAAAATTTGCGCTGCGGCACGAAGTGACGTTCGGCGAAGGTGGGCCGTTCCACAGGCTCTTTGGATCGACAAAGATGATGACCAACACCCTGCACGGGCAAGGCATCAAAGAGGCCGGGCCACGTGTCGTGATCGACGGTCATGCGCCTGATGGCACGCCGGAGGCAATCTACATTAAAGATGCGCCTGGCTTTACCCTCTCCGTGCAATGGCACCCGGAATGGAACGCAGCAGCTGATCCTGTCTCGCGTCCGCTTTTCACTGCATTTGGTGATGCCTGCCGCGATTGGCAAAGCGGCGGCATGCGCAAGGCGGGTTAGGCGGCCTTCAACCCTTTCAGATCGCCGATCAGCATCGGGATCTTTTCCTTGAAGCGGAAGAAGCCATGCGTGGCGTGCGGCCACGCGGCACTGTCGTAAGGGCGGATCACCCGCACGAGTGACTGATCCGCCAAAGCGTCCGCCGTCGGTCCAACAGTGGGGTAGGCCGTCACGATCTGCTCGATCCCGTTCTCCGTCGCCCAATCGGCGAGGCTGTCCACAGTGATTGCGGTCACCGGACCAAGCCGATCTTTGTACCGATCCACCGTGTTCGAGATGGCATCGCCGACAAAACGGGTGACGTTCTCATTCACGCGCAATGGGCTGCGTGCCTCTGTCACTTGGACAGTAGCGGTTGCCACTGGGCTGAACTTGTCGAGCAGCCAACCGGGCGAGAGGTCTTCCTCGGTCAATAAAAGTCCGGTTCTCTTCCCCGGATCAATTGCGTCCGACTGCGGCACCGGCCCGCGTGACGGGTGTGGCATGCCTTCGAGCGGTGCCGCGTGTGTCGCAAGCCCCGTGGGCCGGAACCGTCCATTTGTGTACTTCGCGATGTTGTCAGGCCGCGCGAGATAAGTCTTGCCTTGCGTCTGCAAACCGCCAACCCAGCGCCATGACAGTGTGTTCGAGGCCGGATCACCATCCAGCAAGTGCCGCATAAAGAAGTCGGCCCCCAGCGCCCAAGGCAGCCGCAGCGTGAAAATCCAGATCGAAGCGAACCACATCCGCGCGTGATTGTGCAGATAGCCCGTGTCGGTCAGTTGGTTTGCCCAGTGATCAAAGCAATCGAT
>JBCBOD010000105.1:0-14690 GCA_039821425.1 Pseudomonadota bacterium | reverse complement strand
CCGATGTAGCCGCGCGAAAGCTCTTCTGACACGACGCACATCGCGGCCTTGGACAGGCCAAACCCGCCGTACTCTTCGGGGATGGTCAGGCCGAAAACACCCATCTCGGCCATTTCCTCGATGATCTCCAGCGGGATCAATTCATCCTTCAGGTGCCAGTCATGGGCATCTGGCTCAATCCGGTCGATGCTGAAGCGACGGAACTGCTCGCGGATCATTTCCAGCTCATCATCAAGGCCGGAGGTGCCGACGGTGATATTGGCGGATTGCTCTTGCATCAGCTCCACCAGACGCAGGCGCGCAGCCTGAGTGTTGCCGCCCTGGGTCAGCGTCATGACAGCTGGCTGCATCAGCACGCGCATATCATCCTGGCTCAGGCCGATATCCTGCAGGCGCAGGATCTCACCCTGGCTCATCGGAATGCCGCCGTAGATCTGCCAAAGGTATTCGCCAAAGGCGATTTGGTGGATCAGTTGTTCTACCTCGCCAAACTTGCCCTCCGCCTCCAGCCGCGAGGCCCAGCCCTGCATCTGGTGCAGCGATTGGGCGTAAGTGGCAAGCCAGGCAAGCCCATGAGCGGCGGTCTGATGGGTTTCGATCAGCTTGCCGGAGACGCGCCCATCTTCTTCCACAAGGTCGCGGAGCGCGGCTTTGGCACGCGCAAGCACATCATCAACGGCAGGCAATGCCTCGCCCGTCAGGACCAAAAGATCGGCCAACACAGGGTTTTGCTTCAACATCATATCCTGCCCATCATGCGCCATATTGCGACTCCCATCAATTTGCAGGCGCAGAGATAGCCACTTTGCAGTCGCAGCGCAATTAATATTCACAGTGGATTCTTGTTGCGCACGAAAATGTCGCAACGGAATTCGTGCTGGCATGTGCGCCGCAATCCCGTAAGACAGGCTCATGACAGAGATTTTCGCCTTCGTATCACCGTCCGTGCTGATCTTCGCGTGCTGCGTGACGGTGCTGGCTGGCTTTGTCAAAGGTGCCGTTGGGTTCGCAATGCCGTTGATCATGATCTCGGGTATGGGCATTGCCATCGCGCCCGAACTTGTGATCGCGGGCATCGTCCTTCCGATTGTCATCAGCAACGGGTTGCAGGTCTGGCGTGCAGGGTTGGGGCAGGCGAGAGAGGCCATCGCAGAGCATTGGCGCTACATCCTTGTGGTCTGCATCATGATCCTTGTGGCGGCACAGTTTGTGCGCAGTATCCCGGGCAACGGGCTTTTCATCGTGCTGGGTGTCCCGGTTGTGGCGCTCTGTATCGTTCAGCTGATCGGGTGGCGTCCGCGCATTCCGCCCCATCTTCGGCGCCCGTTCGAATGGACGGCAGGTACGCTGTCCGGGATCCTCGGGGGGCTTGCAGGGACTTGGGGGCCGCCCACGGTGCTTTACCTTTTGGCGCTTGAAACACCGCGTGCGCGGCAAATGGCGGTGCAGGGTGTGATCTATGGGCTGGGATCGGTGATGCTGCTTCTGGGCCACCTGCAATCCGGCATCCTGAACGCAGAGACATGGCGCTTTTCCGCAATCCTTGCGCCCTCGGCGCTGATTGGCATGTGGCTCGGCTTTCGCCTTGGCGACCGCTTTGATCAAGAGCGGTTTCGCAAAGTCACGCTACTGGTGCTTGTGGTGGCCGGGGCGAACCTGATCCGCCGCGGCCTGATGGGTTAGGAAAAGAGGTTACTGTAGCCGCACATCTCGGCCAGGCTGGGCATTCCAAGCGGATCAACGACCTCAAAACTCACCGAAAAGAGCGCCTGTTCACCCTGCATTGCGGTGAACATCCATGTGCCTTCAACCAGCTCGTAAGGATAGTCGAACTGATAGAAGGTCAACGACGGGTCCTGCCCGCTGATGCTTGTCTGGAACTGCTGCAAGGTGATCTGCGCATCGCCCATGGGTGGATGTGTCAACACCATCGTAATTGCCCCAAGGCCTGCCGGATCAACGGCTTGTGACTTCACGCCAAAGCCGACACCGATCGCAGCTGGCACCACCGACCCAACCGAGACGAACTGCGGCTCTTCAACGATGATATGTGTCGCACCCGCAATCGTACCAGGCGCAGGCGTACTGCCTATCGGCTCTGGCGGGCAGACGATCCCGACTTCTACATTGGAAATAACCGATGAAACCAACGGTTCGGCGAAGGCCGGGGCGCTACCGAGAACCCAAGCCAGAATCAGACAGACAACTCGTAACATGGTGAAAGCGTAGCAAGCGCCCAGGCCGTTGTCGCTGATTCGGTTGCGGGGCGGCGGATCGCCGCCCGCGCAGCCCTAGCCGATGGCCGCCGCCTTCACGTCTTCGTCGATGAAGGGCACATATTTTGCAAAGTTGTCGCTGAACATCGTGACCAGTCTTTCAGCCTGCGCGTCATAGGCGGACTTGTCAGCCCAAGTGTCACGCGGGTTCAGGAGCGTGTCATCCACACCATCCACCGAAACAGGCACCTCAAAGCCGAAATGCGGGTCCTTGCGGAAGCTGCTTTCGATCAGCGTGCCATCAAGCGCAGCAGAGAGCAGCGCGCGTGTCGCCTTGATCGGCATCCGTGAACCTGTGCCGTAGGCGCCGCCTGTCCAGCCGGTGTTGACCAGCCAGCAGGTCGCGCCGTGGCTGGCGATTTTCTCGCGCAGCAGGTTGCCATAGACCTCTGGCCGGCGCGGCATGAAGGGGGCGCCGAAACAGGTGCTGAAGGTGGGTTCAGGCTCCGTCACGCCGCGTTCCGTACCGGCGACCTTCGATGTGAAGCCAGACAGGAAGTGATACATCGCCTGCGCCGGTGTCAGCCGCGCAATTGGGGGCAGTACACCAAAAGCATCGCAAGTCAGCATGATGATGTTCTTTGGGTGGCCACCCAGGGCGCTTTCGGACGCATTAGAGATGTAGTTCAGCGGGTAGGCGCAACGCATGTTTGCGGTCAGGCTGTCGTCCTCGAAATCCAGCTCTAGCGTGTCGGGATCGAAGACCATGTTCTCGATCACCGTGTGCGGCATGGAACAGGTCGCGTAAATCTCTGGTTCCGCTTCCGGATCCAGGCCGATGGTCTTGGCGTAGCAGCCACCCTCGAAGTTGAACGTGCCGCGGTCCGACCAGCCATGTTCGTCATCGCCGATCAGCACGCGTGATGGGTCAGCCGAAAGCGTTGTCTTGCCAGTTCCCGAGAGACCAAAGAAGATCGCCGTATCAACCGGGTTGCCGGGCGCATGATTGGCCGAGCAATGCATGGGCATGATGCCCTTCTCCGGCAGCAAATAGTTCAGTAGGGTAAAGACCGACTTCTTGTTTTCGCCCGCATACTCTGTGCCGCCGATCAGGATCAGCTTTTTGGCAAAGTTCAGGGCAATCACTGTGTCCGACCGGCAGCCGTGCTTGGCCGGATCAGCCTTGAAGCTTGGGCAGTTGATGATCGTGAAATCAGGGGTGAAGCTTTCCAGCTCATGCTCTTCGGGGCGCCGCAGAAGATGGCGGATGAAAAGCCCATGCCACGTCAGTTCCGTGATCACGCGGACATCCAGACGATGTGCCGGGTCCGCGCCACCAAAAAGGTCCTGCACGTTGTAGCTGCCGCCCTTCATATGCGCGAGCATGTCGGCATAGAGCACATCAAAATGCGCAGGCTCCATCGGGGGGTTGTTGTCCCACCAGATCGTATCGACAACGTCAGGTGTGCGGACGACGAATTTGTCCTTGGGCGACCGGCCTGTGTGCTTGCCGGTGGTCACAAGGAATGTGCCGCCCTTGCCGGTCACACCTTCACCTGCGGCGACGGCGGCCTCCTGCAACTCGGCCTCTGAGCGGTTATAATAGACGGCAGCGAGCCCTGTGATGCCTTGATCTTCAAGTTTCATCGACGGGTTGACCGTGCCGGTGTCCATTGTCTCGCTCCTCCAGATGTGGCGTTAGCGCCTTTGCGATGATCCTCATTAGCACCATAGAATTAGGCGCGAACAGTGCCTTGCCAGTGCGTTAGCGCAACCAATTCGATGTTAGCGCAACCAAAGCAAAGGCCAGCCGATATGGCTGACGTGAAATAGCGGGATATGGTAAAATTAACCCAAATACGGCGATTTTGTGGCGTAGAGTCAGATAGCGGTTGATTCGGACCAAAAAAGCAAGGAAAACTGCCGTTTAAGCCTCGGAGCAGGCGCAAGAACCAATCAAGGGGGCGAACGCATGTCCAGAATTGCACTTGTTGATGACGATCGGAACATTTTGACCTCCGTCTCGATTACGCTCGAAGCCGAAGGGTTCGAGGTAGAGACCTATAATGATGGGCAATCTGCGCTTGAAGCGTTCAACAAGCGGATGCCCGACATGGCAGTGCTCGACATCAAGATGCCGCGTATGGACGGCATGGATCTGCTCCAGCGTTTGCGCCAGAAGACAACGATGCCCGTCATCTTCCTGACGTCGAAGGACGACGAGATTGACGAGGTGCTTGGCCTTAGAATGGGCGCAGATGATTACGTAAAAAAGCCATTTTCACAGCGTCTGCTGGTTGAACGCATCCGTGCTCTGCTCCGTCGGCAAGACGCCATTGCCGGTGAAGAGATCGAAGAGACCGAAGATACGAAGGTCATGGTGCGAGGTGAATTGGTGATGGATCCGCTCCGACATGCGGTGAAGTGGAAAGGTAAAGACGTATCGCTGACCGTGACGGAATTTCTGTTGTTGCAGGCGCTTGCGCAGCGCCCCGGCTTTGTCAAAAGCCGCGATCAGCTAATGGATGTGGCCTATGATGATCAAGTCTATGTGGATGACCGGACGATCGACAGCCATATCAAACGGCTGCGGAAAAAGATGCGCAACACGGATGACGAGTTCTCCGCGATCGAGACCCTCTATGGCATCGGGTACCGCTACAACGAAGAGTAACCGATGACGGCGGCGCCGAAAATCGACGTACGCGACCTCAAGTCCGTGCGGGCTGCCGCACGTGAGCCGGATGTCGTCATCGGGGATGATTGGGTTGATCCCAACCTTTACGATGATGACTTCGACGTCGAAGAGGCGCCGGGCACGCGCCTTTTTGCCCTGCGCAAATCGCCGATCGCGCGAAAGATCGTCACCTTCAACCTGATCGCCTTGATCCTGCTGATCGCGGGTGTGCTGTACCTCAGCCCCTCGCGTGACAGCCTTGCATTCCAGCGGGCCAATGGCCTCGTGAACGAGGCGCAGCTGATCGCGGATGTGTTCGAAGCACAGCTGCCAGCGGTTGCGCCGGTCAACCTGGTGACAGCAGACGGCATCAACCCGACCCAGACACTTGAAGGGCTGAACCTGCGCGGCGGGGTAGAGGTGTCGGTCTTTGCCCCGGACACGACGCTGGTGGCCCGTGCGACGGGCACGCTGAACGCCCGAGAACTGGCCGAACTGGAACTGCAAACAGGCGGCACCTTTGTGACGGATATGCTCGTCTCGCTTTGGGATTGGATGACGAGTTTCGGGGATGCACCGGACGCGTTGAGCGAAGAACAGGCCCTGATCCAGCTGAGCCAGGAAAACGTGCGCCAGGCCATCGCAAACGGCACCCAGTTGCAAGCTTCTGACATTGATGGGAACACCAGCTTTGTTGTGACCACGCCCATCATGCGCAACGGCGTTGCTGTAGGGGTCATTGCGGTGACGACGGCCGCAGGTGAGGTGGATAGCCTTGTCCGGCGCGAACGCGAGCAATATCTGCGCCTCTTCTTTGTGGGCATCCTGATCAGCATCGGTCTGAGCCTCGTGCTCGCCTCGACGATCGCGAACCCGCTGGCGCAGCTTGCCGCGGCTGCCGAAACGAGCCACGAAAAGAATGCACGCAAGATGTCACCTGTGCGCGTGCGTATCCCCGACCTGCGCGGGCGGCCGGATGAGATTGGCCGTTTGTCCGGTGCGCTGCGCGGGATGGTCAAAGCACTTTATGAGCGGATCGAGGGCAACGAACAGTTTGCCGCTGACGTTTCACACGAGATCAAGAACCCGCTTGCCTCACTCCGCTCTGCCGTCGGCACGTTGCGGGTGGCAAAGCGCGACGATCAGCGCGAGCGGCTTCTTGAGGTGATCGAACATGACGTGAAGCGTCTCGACCGGCTGGTCAGTGATATCTCCAACGCCTCCCGCCTCGACAGTGAACTGGTCAAGGAAGAGGAAGAGACGTTCGACCTTGTCCATATGCTGGTCAATATCGTCGATTTCCTCGGCAAGGATGCCCAAGCCCGCGGTGTCGATTTCGTGGCCGATCTGCCAGAGACCCCGATCATGGTGCAGGGGTTGGAAGGGCGTATGGCGCAGGTCTTTGTCAACCTGATCACCAATGCGATCTCTTTCTGCGACAAGGGCGACGCGATCCGTGTCTGGGCGCGGACCCGTGCCAATCGCGCGCTTGTCGTGGTGGAGGATACAGGCCCCGGCATTCCTGACGACGCGCTGACCAAAGTGTTCCAGCGGTTCTATTCAGAGCGGCCCGAGGGCCAGTTCGGCAATAACTCTGGCCTTGGTCTCGCGATTTCCAAGCAGATCGTAGAGGCGCATAACGGTGTGATCTGGGCGGAGAACATCCGGCCTACGGATGCTGATCCGACGTCAGAACCACTTGGCGCGCGCTTTGTGGTCGGTCTGCCGATCTGAATTTGATGACAAGTGAAGAAGAGACCCGCCTGCACGCCAGCTGCGTGGCGTGGGACGGACGTGGTGTTTTGATCTTGGGCCAATCGGGCCGTGGTAAATCTGCGCTGTCGCTGGCGCTGATGGCTTTCGGATGCGATCTGGTTGCGGACGATCAGGTCTGCTTGCAGGCACAGGCGGGTCAGCTGCGCGCAACGGCCCCTGAGACCTTGAAAGATATGATCGAGGCGCGGGGTATCGGTATCCTGCAAGCGAAAGCGATTGACGCGGCCCAGCTGCACCTCGTTGTCGATCTGGACCAAACAGAATCGGAGCGGATGCCACAGCGCCGCGAAATCACACTCTTGAGATGTACGCTCCCCTTGATCTGGCGGGTTGACGCACCACACTTTGCGCCAGCAATCCTTCAGATCCTGAAGGCAGGTTGGAGCGACAGATGACGACAGAGCCCGGCGCGCCATCGCAGGCGGCCCCCGCGCTGGTCCTTGTGACCGGGCCCTCGGGTGCGGGCCGGTCCACGGCGATCAACGTGCTGGAGGATCTGGGGTATGAGGTGATCGACAACCTGCCGCTTTCGCTCTTGCCACGGCTGATGGATGGCCCGCCGCCCTCACGCCCGCTCGCCCTCGGGATCGACGTCCGCAACCGCGATTTCGGCACCAATGCCTTGATCGAAGTGATCGACCGGCTCACGCGCCAGCCAGAGGTGACATCGCAAGTCCTCTACCTGGACGCGACAGAAGAGGTGCTGGTGCGCCGCTATTCCGAAACCCGGCGCAGGCATCCGCTGGCACCCGCTGGCCCGCCGTTGGCCGGGATTGCGGCAGAAAAGAACCTGCTGGTCCCGATCCACGCGCGGGCGGACATACTGATCGATACGTCAGAACTCTCACCGCACGATCTGCGCGCTGAAATCGAACATTGGTTTGGAACGGCAGAGGGGCGTCAGCTGGGGCTGACGATCCATTCCTTTTCCTACAAGCGCGGGTTGCCGCGCGGCATGGATATCGTGATGGATTGCCGCTTTCTGCAGAACCCGCATTGGGAAGAGCACCTGCGCGCCAAGGATGGCCGCGACCCAGATGTTGCGGCCTATGTGGCCGCCGACCCGCGGTTCGGAGCGTTCTTCGATCAGGTGAAAGCTTTGATCGACTTGCAACTGCCCGCGCACAAGGATGAAGGCAAGGCACATCTGTCGATCGGGTTTGGATGTACCGGGGGGCAACACCGCTCGGTGATGATGGCCGAGCGCATCGCTTCGGCCCTTGCGCAGGATGGCTGGCATGTGTCTAAACGACATCGCGAGCTGGAACGCCGGGGGGCGCGTGCAAGCAAGGAAGGTGGGACGTGATCGGTATCGTCATTGTGGCGCACGGGCGGCTGGCAGAAGAGTACCGCGCCGCGGTAGAGCATGTTGTCGGGCCTCAGCCCGGCATGATCAGCATCGCCATCGCACCCGAAGATGACCGGACCGCCAAACAGACAGAGATTTGCGAAGCAGCCGATGCTGTCGACACCGGTGACGGGGTTGTCATTGTCACCGATATGTTCGGCGGATCCCCCACAAACCTGTCACTGCGCGCCTGCAGCCCTGCCAATCGCAAGATCCTTTATGGTGCGAACCTGCCCATGTTGATCAAGCTGGCCAAGTCCCGCAGCAGCAGCGTACCGGACGCCGTGGATGCGGCCATTGCCGCCGCGCACAAATACATCAACAGCCATAATGGCGGGCTGCCCCAGTGACCACGCGCCGACTTGAAATCACGAACATCAAGGGCCTGCACGCCCGCGCCTCGGCCAAACTCGTCGAGGTAGTCGAAAGCTTTCATGCCGAAGCCACCATCAGCAAAGACGGTGAGAGCGCCAGTGGCGACAGCATCATGGGGCTTTTGATGTTGGCAGCTTCCATTGGAACCTATATTGACGTGACAACATCAGGGCCGCAGGCGGAAGAGTTGGGCGCAGCAATTGAAAATCTGGTCGCTGACAAATTTGGTGAAGGCGACTGATGCAGGCAAACGCACGACAGGACGGACGGGGTGAGTGATACCTCGCAAAAGGCGGCG
Organism: Pseudomonadota bacterium; assembly: GCA_039821425.1. Taxonomy (GTDB): domain Bacteria; phylum Pseudomonadota; class Alphaproteobacteria; order Rhodobacterales; family Rhodobacteraceae; genus Yoonia. Next base: position 6,000 of record JBCBOD010000105.1, on the reverse strand, counting down.
ATCTCGCCAGCTGTCCGCGACGACCCGCCAAGGGTCTATGATCGTGGTGCGCTCACTTATTCAGAAACCTTTGACAGCCCGCTGCGCCGTGCCACGATCAAATCGATCGAATGGTGCACCGGCAAGATCCAGATCATCCGCATGATCCGCGAGTTTGAGCGGCGCGGCAAAGCCTCTGGCACAGAGTTTTGGCGCAGTGCGCTGGACGTCATGGGTATTGATCTGACCACCCCCCAAGAACAGATCGACCGCATCCCCAAAGAAGGGCCCGTTGTCGTTGTCGCCAACCATCCGCATGGGATGGTCGACGGGATGATCATGGCCGATCTATTGGGGCGCGCGCGCCCCGATTATCGGATCCTGACGCGCGCCTTTTTGACGGACATTGATGACGATGCCGGCAGGTTCCTGATCCCCGTGCCCTTCCCGCATGAGGCAGACGCGCAGGCCAAGATGGTCGAAATGCGGCGTCAGGCCATGGCGCATCTCAAGAACGGCGGGCTGATCGCTGTTTTCCCATCGGGTGTTGTGGCGTCATCCAACAGTCTTTTCGGCCCGATGATTGAGGATGAGTGGAACCTTTTCACTGCCAAGATGATCCGCGTGTCTGGTGCGCGTGTGGTGCCGCTTTTCTTCCCGGGCGCCAACTCGCGCTGGTATCAGATGGCCTGCCAGATCTCGCCCACGTTGCGGCAAAGCCTGCTGATCCATGAGATCGTCCGGTCCTGCGGCAAACCGATGAAACCGGTTGTCGGGCATCCCTTTGATCCGGACGAAGTGAAAGAGCGGCTGAAAGACCAGCGCGCCTGCATGGACTGGATGCGCGAAGAGACACTGGGGTTGCGGGACTGACCCCAAGACTTCTGACTCGTTCTGGCGCATGATCGTCCGTGAAACGTGGGAGGGTCATATGTCAGGTGAGATCACAGGTGGGTGCAAATGCGGCCGCGTTCGGTATAGCGGGGTGCCTGCTCAAACCGAGATGTTTCGGTGTCATTGCCGGGATTGCCAGCAACTGACGGGCACTGGGCATGCCGATATGGTCCCTCTGGATGCCGCGACATTCGTGATTGACGACGGTTGCAAGGTCTTCGCGATGCAGGGTGGATCGGGTCGGCTGACCTTCAGTGGCTTCTGCCCGCACTGCGGATCACAATTGACGCGGCGCAGCGAAAGGGTTGCGGGCAACGTTTACGTCCATGCCGGCTCGCTCGATGATCCCTCGAGCTACCTGCCAAAAAAGTCGATTTACATCGAGTCTGCGCAACCTTGGGATCATGACATGGTCGTGCGGGAATGAACCAAGAAAGGTCCGACCGCGGGGTTAGCGGGTCGGCACCGGTACCTCACTCCGGTAATCGTAAAACCCGCGCTGCGATTTCCGCCCGAGCCACCCCGCCTCGACATATTTGGTCAGCAGCGGGCAGGGCCGGTATTTGGTATCCGCCAGCCCGTCGTGCAGCACGTTCATGATTGCCAGGCAGGTGTCGAGCCCGATGAAATCGGCCAGTTCCAGCGGCCCCATCGGGTGGTTGGCGCCCAGCTTCAAAGACGTATCAATAGACTGAACCGAGCCAACGCCCTCATAGAGCGTGTAGATCGCCTCATTGATCATCGGCATCAGAATGCGGTTCACGATGAAGGCGGGAAAATCCTCGGCTGTGGCCGCCGTCTTGCCAAGCCGCGCGACAACCTCATGGCAGGATTTGAACGTCGCCTCGTCCGTCGCAATGCCGCGGATCAGTTCCACCAGCTGCATGATCGGAACGGGGTTCATGAAGTGAAAGCCCATGAACTTTTCAGGCCGGTCTGTGCGAGAGGCAAGCCGGGTAATCGAAATGGAAGAGGTATTGGACGTGAGGATCGTGTCCGGCTTCAGATGCGGCACCAGATCTTCGAAGATGGCGGTCTTGATCGTCTCACGCTCTGTCGCGGCTTCGATGATCAGGTCGGTCTGGCCAAGATCCGTCAACGTGCCGGTCGTGCCGATCCGCTTCATCGAATCGGCTTTCTGATCTGCGGTCACCATGCCCTTGCTGACCTGCCGCTCCATATTCTTGTCGACGAGGGCAAGTGCGGCCTTCAGGGCATCCTCGCTCACGTCCGTCAGCAGGACCTCATATTCGGCAAGCGCAAAAACATGGGCAATCCCGTTGCCCATCTGGCCTGCGCCAACAATGCCTACCTGTTGAATTCCCATGTCAGTCCCCTTCACGGCTGTCTGCACCATAGGGCCGGGCAGGGGGACGCTTCAAGGCGGATCGATCCGTAAAAGTTTCGACGAATACCGGCTTTAGCGAATTTGAAAACCATTTGAGCCAATCTGGGGCAAAGGAGATTGGGTCACACAATGAAACATGCCGAAGTTGAGACCGGGGAGCTGTCATATTCCCCATGCCGCTATGGCGGATCCCGCATGCTGTTCCGGGGGCCACGCAAGCGGTTGGATCTGCCCTACTTGGCCTTTCTCGGCAGCACAGAAACCTACGGCAAGTTCATCGAAAAGCCATTTCCCACGCTTGTCGAAAAGGCGATGCGCCAGACATGCGTGAATTTTGGCTGTGTGAATGGCGGGATTGATGCCTTTATCAACGACAACACCGTGATGGAGATTTGCGAGAACGCTGAACTGACGGTGTTGCAGGTGATGGGGGCGAACTACCTGTCCAACCGGTTCTACTCTGTCCATCCGCGCCGCAACGACCGGTTTCTGCGGGCCTCCACCGTCCTGGAGGCGATCTATCAAGAGGTTGATTTCTCCGATTTCTCCTACACCCGGCATATGCTGAGCACATTGCACACCACCTCGATTGAGCGGTTTGAAACCGTCGTGGTAGAGCTGCGAGAGGCGTGGATCGCGCGCATGCGCTCCATGCTGCAGCTTCTGGGGGACCGCGTCATTCTCTTGTGGTTTTCCGAGGATCAGATGAGCGATGAGCACTGGTCAGATCATCCAGGGCAGTTGCAGGTCGATCCGCTTTTCATCACGGCGAGCATGATTGATCAGCTGCGTCCCCTCGTGAAAGATCTTGTTATCGTAAACCCATCGGAAGAGGCAATGGCCAACGGAACCGAGGGGATGTTCTTTCCCCCGTCACAAACCAAGGCGGCGTCCGAAATGCTCGGCCCGGAATGCCATGCCGAAGCGGCACGCGCGCTCATCCCCAGCATCCGCGAAACGCTCTATTCGGTTTAGACAAAAAAAGGGCGCGAAAACCGCGCCCTTTTCCCGAAACGTTTGTGTCGATCAGAGCTTGCCGGTCAATTCCGGCACGGCGTCAAAGAGGTCAGCCACCAGACCATAGTCTGCCACCTGGAAGATCGGCGCTTCCTCGTCTTTGTTGATCGCGACGATGATCTTGCTGTCCTTCATGCCTGCCAGGTGCTGGATCGCGCCAGAGATGCCCACGGCGACATAAAGATCAGGGGCAACCACCTTGCCAGTCTGACCAACCTGCCAGTCGTTCGGGGCATAGCCGCTGTCCACTGCGGCGCGCGATGCACCGACGGCGGCGTTCAGCTTGTCAGCAAGGCCCTCAATCAGCGCAAAGTCCTCCTCGGACCCAACGCCGCGCCCGCCGGAGACAACGACGCCAGCCGATGTCAGCTCTGGTCGGTCGCTTGCAGCTACCTTGTCCTCAACCCATTCCGACAGACCCGGGTCGCCGGCGGCGCCGATGCTGTCCACAGCAGCAGACCCACCCATGCCAGCGGCGTCGAAACCTGCTGTCCGGATCGTCAGCACTTTCTTCGCGTCTGCGGACTTCACCGTCTGGATCGCGTTGCCTGCGTAGATCGGACGCTCGAATGTCTCGCCGTCCACAATAGCCGTGACCTCGGAAATGATCATCGCATCCAGCAGCGCGGCCACGCGTGGCATAACGTTCTTGGCGTCGGTCGTGCCGGGGGCGGCGATATGGTCGTAGTCACCGGCAAGGGACACGATCAGATCAGCGGTGGGTTCGGCCAAACGGTGACCCAATGCGGCATCTTCGGCGCAGAGCACCTTTGCGACACCGTCAATTTTCGCCGCTTCGGCCGCCGCATCGGCAGCAGATGCACCAGCGCAGAGCACGGTTACGTCACCCAGCGCCTTGGCCGCAGTGACAGCCTTTGCCGTCGCATCAACGGCCAGCGCGCCGTCAGTGACTTCACCAATCAGAAGAACAGCCATTACACAGCCCCCGCTTCTTTGAGTTTCTCAACAAGTTCATCGACAGAGCCGACCATGATCCCAGCCTTGCGGGCCTCTGGTTCGGCGGTGCCTACGATTGACAGCCGTGGCGTGACATCCACGCCGTAATCGGCAGGTGTCTTTTCATCCAGCGGCTTTTTCTTCGCCTTCATGATGTTGGGCAGCGAGGCATAGCGCGGCTCGTTCAGGCGCAGGTCAACCGTGATGATGGTTGGCATCTTCACCTTGATGGTCTGCAAACCGCCATCAACCTCACGGGTCACCGTGGCACTGTCGCCATCAACGTCCACTTCGGATGCGAATGTAGCCTGCGACCAACCCAGCAGAGCGGACAGCATTTGTCCAGTCGCGTTCATGTCATTATCGATCGCCTGCTTACCGCAGAGGACGAGCCCGGGCTCTTCTTCCTTGACGATTGCAGCAAGGATCTTGGCCACAGCCAGCGGCTCGATATCGGTGTGTACGTCATCAGCCGCCACAACGAGGATCGCACGGTCCGCACCCATCGCAAGGGCGGTGCGAAGTGTTTCCTGGCTTTGCTTGACGCCGATGGAGACGGCGACGACTTCCTCGACCTTGCCGGCCTCGCGCAGGCGGATCGCTTCCTCCACCGCGATTTCGTCGAACGGGTTCATCGACATTTTGACGTTGGCGAGATCAACCCCGGAACCATCCGCCTTCACGCGGACCTTCACGTTATAGTCGATCACGCGCTTGACGGGTACGAGGACCTTCATTTGCGTTTCACTCCCAAGAATCTGGTTTTTATCGTCTCAGCCGCGTTGTTAGCGCGGCGAAGATCGCGAAAACAGTGCAAAATCGACGCGGCAAGGTACGGCGACGCCACGTTGTTTACGTATTGGTCAGTTTACGGAGGCGCCGCAGAGCCTTGTTTGCTGGCGTGAGAAAATGCCGGTTCTAATACCGCAGCGTCAGCCCTGGTTCGCCCTTCCGGGTGCAGGGCCGTCCACCGGACGCCCCGCCTTTATTCGCGGTTCGCCCCCGGCACCCAGAGCACGTCATCATTGCCATTGTCATTCGCAATCCGCGCCGCCTGAAAGCACCAGTCTGACAAACGGTTGAGGTACTTCACCGCCGCAGGGTTTACGGATTCCATTGTCGCGAGCTCCACCGTCAGCCGTTCTGCCCGACGTGCAACCGTGCGGCAAAGGTGCAGATGCGCGGCAAGTGCGGACCCACCCGGCAGGATGAAGCTTTTCAGCGGGCTGACCTGTTTGGTCATCGCGTCGATCTCGGCTTCCAGCCTTTCAACCTGCGCATCCGTCATCCGCAGCGGCGGATATTCCGCCTCGCCATCCTTCTCCATGTCCGGGCGGCAGAGGTCTGCGCCGAGGTCAAAAAGATCGTTCTGGATCATCGCAAGCTGCCCGTCCATCTCTCCGCTGGCGTGCAGGCGCGCCATACCGACCGTTGCATTGGTCTCATCCACCGTGCCGTAGGACGTCACGCGCATGGAGTGCTTTGCCACACGGCTGCCATTACCCAGCGCCGTTTCACCCGCATCACCCGTTTTCGTGTAAATCTTATTCAGAACAACCATTTATGACGCCCCATTTCCGCGCAGATAGACAAAGACCACAATCAGGATCACCGCGATAAGCTGTGCCCCGATCCGCCAGCGCATGATCTTGTTGGCGTGTTTCTTGTTGAACTCACCGCCTTTGCCAAAGGTGCCGATCCCCAGCATCAGGATGATCAGAACGGCGCCGACGGCCACGACCATCAGCCAGAACAGCGGGTCACTTGCCATGATTTGGGTATCCTTCTTAACTTCCCAGGGTCAT
>JBCBOD010000058.1:0-22756 GCA_039821425.1 Pseudomonadota bacterium | reverse complement strand
TCAGGGAAAGGGTTCAGGATGAACGGCGCCAGCATCGTCAGGCCAATCACGATCAGAAAGAGATTAAGGTCCTTTTTTTCCAGTCCGAGCATGGCTTTATTCCTCCATCACGCCTTTGCGGCCCATCAGGCCACGCGGACGCGTCAACAGAATGATAATGGCGACGAGGTAGATGATGATCTGGTTGATCCCAGGCAGGATGTCGATCACCGCTGGCATTGAGGCAAAGCTCTCCAGGACGCCCAGCATGAACCCGGCCGCAACGGCGCCGGGAAGGGAGCCCATCCCGCCGACAACGACCACCACGAAGCTCAGAACCAGAAAGTCCATGCCCATGTGGTAGTTTGGTGAGCTGATCGGCGCGTACATCACCCCGGCCAGACCGGCCACTGCTGCCGCAATGCCGAACATCAAGGTGAAGCGCTTGTCGATATCGATACCAAGGATGCCAACCGTTTCCCGGTCAGCCATCCCGGCCCGCACAACCATCCCGAAGGTAGTGAACTGTAGGAAAGCAAAGACCGCTGCGATGATCACGACAGAGAAGAAGAAATAGACCAGACGCCAGTAAGGGTAGATGATCGCATTCGGTTCAAACCCGAGCACCACGCCAAAATCAAAACTGCCGACGAACGCCTCTGGCGCGGGTGTCGGGATCGGGTTGGCACCGTAGAAGTACTTGATGATCTCCTGGATCACGATGGCAAGGCCAAAGGTCACAAGGATCTGGTCCGCGTGCGGGCGCTTGTAGAAGTGTTTGATCAGGCCACGCTCCATGATGAAGCCGATGGCGATCATGATCGGGATCGCGAACAGGATGGCGAGCGGGACCGCCCAGTCGATGATCACATCCCCCGCGGATTGTCCGAAAAAGTCGTAGACATACGGCACATCCACCTTCATCGGGTTGCCTAGGAAGTCTGTGCGCGTTTCGTCGACCACCTCGTGGCTTAGCGTCAGGATATTGCTGAGTGTCACGGCGCAGAAGGCCCCCAGCATAAACAATGCGCCGTGCGCGAAGTTCACCACGCCCAGCGTGCCGAAGATGAGTGTCAGTCCCAGCGCAATCAGCGCATAGGCCGAGCCCTTATCAAGCCCGTTGAGAATTTGCAGGATGAACTGGTCCATGATGTGACCTCTGATCAGTTATTGCCCAGGGCAAAGGGTGCCCACACCCATGCCGGTGCCCGGGATGCGGGCACAGCCTGTGTCAAAAGGGGCAGGCCACCCGTCCGGGTGACCTGCAGATTTTGTGAATTATGCGCCTGGGTTGCAGGAGCCGAGAGCACCGCCCGCGAACTGCGGGTGATCAGGTGCGTATGTCACCTGGTCAACAGGTGTCACTTCAACGATTTCCACCAGGTCGAACTCGTTTTCAGGGTTCTCTTTACCCTTCACGACGACAACGTCCTTGAAGCACTGGTGGTCATCAGCACGGTAGAGTGTTGGGCCGTTGCCCAGACCGTCGAATTCGAAGCCGGAGAGGGCCTCATCCACGGCGCATGGGTTGAACGAGCCAGCACGTGTCACGGCATCAGCATAGAGCAGTGTCTGCACGTAGCAGGTGTGCGCAGCCTGTGATGGTGGGAAGCCATACTTCTCACCGAAGGACTGCACGAATGCGTTGGTGCCGCTGAAGCGCGAACCAAGCTGGTTCTCAAGCTTCCAGTCCCAGTTCTGCGAACCGAAGATGCCGGAAATGTTGTCGCCAGCACCACGGGCCATCAGCTCGGAGTAGAGTGGCACAACGATCTCGAAGTTCTTGCCGTTTGCAGATGCTTCACGCAGGCCGAACTGAACTGCGTTGGTCAGTGAGTTGACCATGTTACCGCCGTAGTGGTTCAGAACCAGCACGTCAGCGCCAGAGTTCAGAACGGGTGCAATGTAGGAAGAGAAGTCAGTCTGTGTCAGCGGTGTCAGGACCGTGTTCACAGTTTCCCAACCCAGTGCCTCGGTGGAGGACTGCACAGCTTCCTGGGTCGTATAGCCCCAGTTGTAGTCAGCTGTCAGGTGATATGCCTTACGGTCGGTGCCGTACTGGGCTGCCAGCACGGGTGCGAGTGCTGCACCGGACATGTAGGAGTTGAAGAAGTGGCGGAAGCCGTTTGCGCGGCGGTCCTTACCGGTCGTGTCGTTAGAGTGCGTCAGACCAGCCATGAAGATAATGCCAGCCTCCTGGCACAACGCCTGAACGGCCACGGCCACACCGGATGACGAACCGCCGGACACCATGATGGCACCGTCTTTTTCGATCATCGAGCGTGCGGATGCGCGTGCTGCGTCGGATTTCGTCTGTGTATCACCTGTCACAAAGTTGACGCGGCGACCCAGAATACCTGTGCCGTCAAGATTGCGCTCGGAGAACGTGTTGAGCATCCCGCCGTCGCCCTCACCGTTCAGGTGTTCGACAGCAAGCTCAAACGCGCGCAGTTCGTCTGCACCTTCGTCGGCATAAGGGCCGGTCTGCGGTACGTTGAAACCAAGAATAACCTCACTATCGCCTGGCGCGTTGGTGAAACCAGCATGGGCATCAGCGCGCAGGTACTGCGGCAAGGCGAGACCTGCACTGGCAACCATACCAGTCTTCAGCACGCCACGACGCGAGAATTTCGAATTCGACATTATCGTCCTCCCTAGAGATTGATGCTGCCCGGTCCTCATCGGGTCAGCACACAGATTTGTGCCCGGTCACGTTCGGCGATCAGTGTGCTTTCGGGCAACAAACCATTGAGACGACTGGACTTATTTGTAAATTTCTGCACATTTCATTTGTGAATTGTGTAAATCGGTTTTCTTGCAACCGCAGAAAGACCCTGAAAACCTTGAGGATTTGACGTTGAGCACACAATGGCATGCCGGCTCGCGAATTCGCGAAAAGCGACTCGACCTCGGGTTGCGTCAGGCGGCGATTGCGGAAACAGTCGGAATTTCACCATCGTATTTGAATTTGATCGAGCACAATCGGCGCAGAATCGGTGGCAAATTGTTGGCAGACATCGCCCGGGCGCTGGATGTTCCGCCAGCGACGCTGACAGATGGGGCTGACCGCAAAACCATGTCTCTGTTGCAGGACGCGGCGGCACGTGCTGCGACCACGGCCGAGGTGGACAGGATCGAAGAGCTTGTCGCGCGCTTTCCGGGTTGGAGCGCGCTCATTGCTGCGCAAGTGGAGCAAGTCGCCACCCTGCAAGAACAGCTTGATGCGCTTTCAAACCGATTGGCATCAGACCCGCAATTGGCAGGATCGCTGCATGAGGTGATCTCGGCTGTCACGGCGATCCGTTCGACCGCCTCCATCCTTGTTGGGCCAGAGGCCTTGAATGATGACTGGCAAAGCCGCTTTCACGAAAACATCCATAGCGACAGCGAGCGACTGGCCCAGAGCTGTCAGGCGCTGATCACCTTCCTTGAGGTGCCGGAGACAGAGAAACCTGATTTCCGCTCTCCTTTGGAAAGCGTCGAGTCCTTCTATGAAGCCGAAGGATTTCACATGCAGGGGCTGGAGGACGGATCCGAGACTGTGAGTGACATCGTCAGGCGGGCCGGGTTGGAGAAAAAGTCTGCGGCATTGCTGGCGGCCAGATTGCGGCATTACGAGGCGGACGCAGAGGCCCTGCCGCTTATAAAGTTTGAGAATGCAGCGCGCAGTTGCGGCTATGACCCAGCGGTTCTGGCCCAGGAGTTCAATGTGCCGATCCTTATGGTGATGCGACGGTTGGCCACGCTGTCGGCAGACGCCGGGCATCCGCCGATTGGCTTGGTCACAGTTGGTGGATCCGGCACCGTGACATTTCAGAAGCCAGTGGCGGGCTTTGCGCTGGCCCGGACAGGGGGCAATTGCCCACACTGGCCGGTCTTTAACGCACTGACGCAGCCGCATCGCCCCATAAAAGAGCGGATCGTGATGCAGGGCGCCGGTCAGGACCGGTTTTTGTGCTACGCGATTGCGACCTTTAGTGATGAGCTGGCGTTCGACGCCAGATCGCTTCTTCAATCGACGATGCTGGTGTTACCAGATGTGCCCCCGTCAGACCCCGACAGATCAGCGCCGGATCAGGCCATCACTGTCTGCCCGAGCTATACCTGCCGATGTGATGAAGGTGCGCTAGCGTGAACGCGCAACTTGCATGCAATACTTTGACACCCGGGTCCGAAGTTACGATAGTCTCCTATGGGGGAAGGCCAGCCTATCGGGCTGGAAAGACAGGGAGGCGATGAAATGGGCAAGCGTGTCCTTTTGATCGAGGATGAGCCGAACATCATCGAGGCCATCAGTTTCATTTTATCCCGTGACGGTTGGACAGTGCACACACATGAAGATGGCACTACCGCGATGGACAAGGTGCGTAGCGCGCCACCTGACATGATCATTCTGGACGTCATGTTGCCGGGACGCAGTGGCTTTGACATCCTGCGCGATCTGCGGGCGGATGATGTCTCTGCGGATATTCCTGTCATGATGCTGACGGCACGCGGCCAGGAAAAAGACCGTGATCTTGCCATGCGACTTGGCGCAAATCACTTCATGACAAAGCCTTTTTCGAACACCGAAGTGCGTGACCACGTGCGCGATCTGATCCAGGCCTGAGATGGCGTCGGGCGGTTCTTCCAAGGCGCCTGTCTTTCTGGAAAAGACGAGCTATCGGCAAAGGCGCATGCGGGACGCGGCACGCCTGCTGCCCATCGTTGGACTGATCCTCTGGATGTTACCGCTGACCTGGTCAGAGGTTGATGGCGCGGACGGCGGATTTTCCTCGGCGCTGATTTATATCTTTGGTGTTTGGGTTGTTCTAATCGTGCTGGCCGCCGTCTTTTCGCGCCATGTGGGGCGCCGGCCGCTTGATCAGATAGATGGCGACGGCCCGTCATGATGTCGTTTAACCTTCTGATCTTTGTGGCACTTGCCTATGTCACCGTGCTGTTTGCCGTTGCGTTTCTAGCAGAACGGCGTGCTGCGGAGGGCCATTCCGGCTGGCTGTTGTCACCGTGGATCTACACGCTGTCGCTCAGCATCTATTGTACGGGTTGGACGTTCTACGGTGCCGTTGGCTATGCGGCCCGGTCAGGCTTGGAGTTCGTGACGATCTATCTTGGGCCGACATTGGTGGTGGTGGGCTGGTGGTGGGTCCTGCGCCGTCTGGTGCGGATCGGTCGGGCGCATCGCATCACCTCAATCGCAGACCTGATTTCCTCACGCTTTGGCAAATCCACGAACCTCGGTGTGATCGTGACACTGATCTCGGTCATCGCGGGAACGCCCTACATCGCGCTGCAGCTGCAATCGGTCACACTGTCTTTTGCCGTCTTCGCGCAGGCGGAGGGCAGCAATTGGCAAAGCACGGATTTCAACCAGACCGCCATGTGGGTGGCCATTGGCCTGGCGGTTTTCACCGTCCTTTTCGGGACGCGAAACCTCGACGCGAATGAACGGCACCACGGTGTTGTCATGGCCATCGCGGTTGAGGCTGTGGTGAAACTTCTGGCGCTTGTGGCTGTCGGGGTGTTTGTTGTCTGGGGGGTCGCCGGGGGCCCCGCCGAGATGCTGAACCGGATTGACGCCTCTGAAATTCAGCTTTGGAACCAGAATACGGGGCGTTGGACGACCCTCATCTTTCTTTCTGCAGCAGCGTTTTTGTGTTTGCCACGCATGTTTCAGGTGCTGGTGGTTGAAAACGCCGATGAGCGGCATCTGCATATCGCAAGCTGGGCCTTCCCGCTTTACCTTTTCCTGATCAGCCTCTTCGTGGTGCCCATCGCCGTGATCGGGCTGGATATCATGCCTGCGGGCAGCAACCCCGACCTCTTTGTGCTGACGGTGCCGATGCGCGAGGGGCAGGGTGGGTTGGCGATCCTGTCATTCTTGGGGGGCTTTTCTTCGGCAACCTCAATGGTGATTGTGGCCACGCTGGCGCTGGCGACGATGGTGTCGAACCACATCGTTGTTCCGGTCTGGCTTGCGCGGCGCACCAATCAACAGGCGGTTATGTCAGGTGACGTGCGTCAGGTGATTTTGCGGGCCCGGCGTATTTCAATCGCGGCGATCCTGGCCCTCGGTTTCATCTACTACCGCATGTCGGGAGGTGGCACAGCACTGGCCGCGATTGGTCTGATTTCATTTTCGGGTGCTGTACAAATCCTGCCCGCGATGCTGGGCGGCATCTTCTGGCGCGGTGCCACGCGGATCGGGGCCGCGGCGGGGCTGCTTACTGGGCTGGTCATCTGGTTGTGGTCGCTGTTTCTGCCCAGTTTCGGTGCCGGGGTCTTTCTGTCGGAAACGGTACTGGATGCTGGGCCTTTCGGGCTCGACTGGCTGCGGCCACAGGCGCTCTTTGGTGTCGAAGGGCTTGATCCGCTGGTCCATGGGGTGTTGTGGTCGATGCTGCTCAACACGGCGATGTTCATCATCGGGTCGCTTCTGAGCGTTCCCAATCCGTTGGAACGTTTGCAGGGCGCGCAGTTCGTCAACGTTTTCGACCATTCCACCGCCGCACCAGCATGGACCAGTGCCGCGGCCGAGGCCGAAGATCTGCTGATCATGTCCCAGCGGATCATCGGTGGGGCGGAGGCACAGGCGTTCTTTCAGCGGGAAACGCAGAGGCAGGGAAAATCGGGCTACCTTCCAGAGGTCACGCCCGAGTTTGTGGAAAGCCTGGAACGTGAATTGGCGGGTTCCGTTGGCGCCGCCACGGCCCACGCGATGATCGGGCAGTTGCTTGGCGGTAGTAGCGTCTCAGTTGAGGATCTGATCGCGGTGGCGGATGAGGCGGCGCAGATCCTTGAGTATTCCAGCCGGCTGGAGGCGAAATCGAAAGAGCAGGAGCGTACCGCGAAGGCCCTGCGAGAAGCGAACGCCAAGCTGACTGCCCTGTCGATCCAAAAGGACGCCTTTCTCAGTCAGATCAGCCACGAATTGCGCACGCCGATGACGTCGATCCGATCCTTCTCTGACATTCTGCGTGAGGGCGGGATGAATGACGCCGATCAGGCGCGCTATGCAGGGATCATCAATGCAGAGGCCGTGCGACTTACCCGCCTTCTGGATGACCTGCTGGACCTTTCTGTGCTGGAGAACGGTCAGGTAGTGCTCCGCGATCAGACAGGGCGCCTGCCGGATCTTCTGGACCGGGCGGTTGACGCCGCCGGTGTCCCGACAGGTGCTATGAAGATCGTGCGCGAACGCAGCCGCGAGGATATCACACTCCGCTCTGACCTTGACCGGCTGGCGCAGGTGTTCATCAACCTCATCTCCAACGCCCGGAAATACTGCGACGCTGAAAAGCCGGTTCTGACCATTAGCGCGAAACAGGTCGACGGACGCTATGTCGTTGATTTCAGTGACAACGGCAGCGGCATCGCAGCGGAAAATCAGCAGCTTATCTTCGAAAAGTTCAGCCGTATCGCGGATGAGGCAAAAGCGGGTGGTGCTGGCCTTGGCCTCGCCATCTGTCGCGAAATCATGCAACGCCTCGGGGGCGAGGTGAGCTATCTGCCAGCCCGCAAGGGTTCGACGTTCCGGGTCACCCTGCCATTGCAGGCCGTCAAGGCGGAGTTAGAGGAAACGTAACCTCTGCATGGTTTACCCGGTGCAGAACCTTCTGCGGTGGGACATGACCGACAGCATTCACACGACACTCCTGCGGCGGATGACCCGCGCGCAGGATGCAGGCGTCGCGGAAAACCCGCTGACGACGTCGCGTGCAGTGCGTCTGGCGCTGACCAAGGCCGCGAATGATACGGTCGGCCTTTCGCTTGCTGTGCAAAGCGTGGCGGAAGAAACCGCGTCGCTCGACCAGATGCTCGCCGATCTGCCAGAGGGGCTGATGCTCCTCAGGCTAGGGCAGGGTGAGGCGCCAGTTGGTCTTGCCGCGATTGACATGCAACTGCGCGCCGCCGTGGTCGAGATGGAAACAGTTGGCGCCCTGATTGATGCCCCCGCTGATGACCGCCGGCCCACACGCACCGATCAGGTGATGGTTGAGCCGATGATCAGCAGCTTCCTGCGCGCGTTTCCGGAGGCGGTGGCAGGCACTGCGCTAGCCGGATGGGCGGATGGCGTCATGCCGGGTGAACGCTATGCCGACACGCGTGAGGCCGGTTTGATCCTGGCCGATTGCCCCTATCGCATCCTTCAGATGCGGGTGGAACTTGGCGTCGCTGATCGTGAGGGGCTGTTCATCATCGCGTTGCCACTCGTCACAGAGACGGCAGAAGAAACCATTCCAGCGGTGCATGATTTGGCATGGGATGAGGCGTTTCCACTGGCTGTGTCCCAGGCCCCTGCGAGACTTGATGCGCTCTTGCATCGCTTTTCGATACCTTTGGCCAAGGCGCAGGCCTTGGCTGTCGGAACAGTGTTGCCGCTCAAAGGGTGTTCGGTCGAGGATGTACGTCTGCTTTCTGACAACGGCAAAGCCATCGCGACGGCGAAACTCGGCCAGATGGGTGGGATGCGGGCAGTGCGACTGCAAGCCCCGCCGGTGCCCGCGCTGGGCGAACTGGGGTCAAAGGGGGCAGAGTTGCCTGAGATGGCCGCATCTGATCCGGCACCGCTTGCGCTGAACGACGAGGGCTTCAATGCGCCTGCGATGGCCGAACCGGACGAGATGGAGTTTCTGGCAGACCCAATGCTGGATGACGCAGCGCCGCTGCCCGACTTGCCGGGGGATGCGACCTAACGGTCTGCCAGCGCCATCAACTGCCCGCGCATGCCTGCCAGATCATAGCCTGCATTCGCGGTGGCATCGATGATGTCGTCAACGGCCATTTCGCTGGCCTGCCCAAGGGACCAGACAATAGACGAACGGGTGCCTGAGGCGCAGTATGCAAGCGTTGGACCCGATGACCCTGTCATCGCCGCCTTCTGATCGTCCACCATCTGCAGGTTCAAGCCCTGATGCGTGACGGGGATGACGACGAAGTCCAGACCGGCCGCTCTTGCTGCTGCCTCAATCGCGCTGGCTTGATGGCTTGGTGGCACTTCTGCATCCGGGCGGTTACAGATGATGGTGGTGTAGCCGGCCTCTGCAATCGCGGGGATGTCTTCCACCGCGATCTGGGGTGAGACGGCGTAGTTCGGGCTGAGCGGGCGAATATCCATGTTTCTTGCTTAGACCGCTGCCGCAGTCGCGTCCAGCCGTTGCCGGAAAGTCGGGGCCAGCCCCATACCTGCAAGCATCGCGGCAAGGAACACGACACCCTCGACCCCACCGAAGCTGAGCGAGGCAATGGCTGGGCCAGGGCAAAGACCCACCAGACCCCAGCCCGCGCCAAACATGACCGAGCCCACGATCAGGTTACGGCCAAGTCGTGGATCAGGCTTGGCAGGGAAGCTGTCGGCCAACACCGGTTTGCGGCTCCGCGTTAGCTGCCAGGCGATGGCCATCGGCACAATTGCTCCGCCCATCACGAAGGCGAGCGTTGGGTCCCAGTCGCCAAAAATATCGAGCCAGCCCTGCACCTTGGTGGTGTCTGTCATGCCGGAGATCAGCAAGCCGAGGCCAAAGAGGCCACCCACAATGAAAGAAACCAGAGCGCGCATCAGATGACCCCCAGAATATGTTTGAAGAGCACGACAGTCAGACCGCCGGCACCAATGTAGAAGACCGTCGCGACGATCCCGCGTAGCGATAGCCGCGAGATGCCGCAAACGCCGTGGCCCGATGTGCAGCCGTTGGCGAGGCGTGTGCCCACGCCCACCAGCAGACCAGCGGCCAGAAGCACCAGCCAGTTGCTTGTGGCGTGGGTTTCTGACCCGCCCAACAGCAAGGCGACAAGACCAGGCACCAGAACCAGTCCGGCGACCAGCGCCCCACGCTCAGCCCATTCGTGACGGCCCGATCCGTCAACCAATCCCCCGATAATCCCCGACGCGCCCATGATCCGCCCATTGACGAGCAGATAGACCGCAGCCGCAGACCCGATCAGCACACCGCCGATCAGCCCCATGATCCAATCAAGTGGCATCATTCGTTCCTTTTGTGTGAGTGGTGGTTAGAGCCCGTTGATCGGGACCTTGAAGTAGCGTTGGCCGTTATCCTCCGGCTCCGGCATGTGGCCTGCCCGCATGTTCGTCTGCAGCGACGGCAGGATCAGACGCGGCATGCCCAGTTTGGCATCGCGGGACTGGCGCATCTCGACAAACTCTTCCGGTGGGCGGCCCTGACCGATGTGGATGTTCAGCGCTTTCTGTTCGCCCACGGTGGTTTCCCAGGCAAACTCATCCCGGCCAGGCGCCTTGTAGTCATGGCCCACAAAGATGCGGGTGTCATCCGGCAGCGTGAGGATCTTTTGGATGGACTCGTAAAGATCCTCGGCAGAGCCACCAGGAAAGTCGCAGCGCGCCGTCCCGAAATCCGGCATGAAGAGCGTATCGCCAACAAAGGCGGCATCTCCCATTACGTATGTCAGGCAGGCGGGCGTATGCCCGGGCGTGTGCATCACATCGACACGCATCTGGCCCACATGAAAACTGTCGCCATCATTGAAGAGCCCGTCGAACTGCGATCCATCGCGCTGGAATTCCGTGCCTTCGTTGAAGACCTTGCCGAAGGTATCCTGCACGACGGTGATATTCGTCCCGATCCCGATCTTGCCGCCAAGGTGCTCCTGCAAATAAGGAGCTGCGGACAGGTGATCTGCATGCACGTGGGTTTCGAGGATCCACGCAACGGTCAGCCCCTCTTCCTTCACATAAGAAATGACCTGATCGGCAGAGCGGGTATCTGTGCGGCCAGCGGCCTGATCATAATCCAGCACGCTGTCGATGATCGCGCAGGTCGTGCCAGCCGGATCGCGTGCGATGTAGGAAACGGTGTTGGTGGCGTCGTCAAAGAACGCTTTTACATACGGTGTCATGGCTTCCTCCTTGCATTTGATAAATAGCAGGTTCATAATACATTTCAATAGTGGAATGTATTTTGGATCACATGACCGCAAGCTCAGATGTGATTGACCCGATGGATGCTGCAGCGGAAGAGGCTGCTGGCATTCTCAAGGCGCTTTCGAATCCCGCGCGGCTGCGCCTGCTCTGCGCGCTGGTGCCAGGACCACTGACCGTTGGGGAACTGGTGGACCGCTTGGGCGCACGGCAGGCCTATGTGTCTGGCCAGCTCCTGAAGCTCAGGGAAGAAGGGTTGGTGGCCTGCGACCGCGATGGGCGCAGCATGCACTACTATTTGGCTGATGACCGGGTGCGCCCGGTCCTTGAACGGCTCTACGAAGTGTTCTGCCCAGAGAGCTAGCCCAGCATGATCCCGATGATCACCGCCATCAGGCCAATGACGGATACAAACAGCGCGCCAAGGTTCACTGGTAGAATAGTGGCAACACGCGCCCGCAGCTCCTCATCGCTCAACCCCGCCTTCCGGGCGCGGCTGACGGCGACAATGCTGTAGATGATCCCACACAGACCTAGCAATGACAGGACGGCGCCGCCCCAAACCACGTATTCCATATCCGCTCCGATTTCGCTTCGCGCCCGGGTAACGCGCAGGGCAGGGCGGTGCAAGGGTTGCGGGCCACTCGCGCCAGCGGTAGGCAAGGCCAACAAACCGAGGAGAGCCTGATGACCGACACCGCCACCGATGCCCCATCCACCGTCGCCGGACAGGAACTGCGCCAGTTCATCGAACGGTACGAGCGGCTGGAAGCGGAGAAAAAGGACATCGCCGACGCCCAGAAAGAGGTGATGGCAGAGGCCAAGGGCCGCGGCTATGACACCAAGGTGATGCGCAAGATCGTCGCCCTGCGCAAACGGGATGCCAACGACCTGGCCGAGGAAGAGGCGGTTCTCGACATGTATAAGGCCGCGCTGGGCATGTGATCGCTAGTCGCCGAAGGGGCGGATCACTGTGAGGCCGTCCATTTCCGAAATGACCGCGACATCTGATTCATAAGCTTCACTGGCCTGCGCGATGACGTCGTCGTCAACGCCGGGGAGATTGATCTCATCTTCCGGCAACGCGTCATCGTCCAGGCTTTCCAGCGCATCTGCGATCAGGTGTTGCCGCGCATGCACGTCTTCGGGGTCGGTGCCAGCCAGGTTTTTGATGAGGCCATCAAACGTTGTGGCCGGCAAGAGGTCTTTCAAAAGGTCAAAACGTCCGGCGGGGGTGAAATCGCCTCCCTGTCCGGTAATGGCGCGGACGATGTCTTCCCAGATCAGCGGCGTGTCCTCGTTACACCAAATGGTCAGCGGCACACTTGGAGCGGCCTGCCGAACTCTTTTGACGACATCGGACCAGAGCAAGTCGGCCGGGTTCAGGACCCCGAGATAGGCCTCCAGACTGCCAGCCTCGCTGCGCTGGAACACGTCCTGCAGAAAGCTGATGGGATGGCGCAGCGCGAGGTAGAGCGAGATCTGATCATCCGGAAACAGGTGGCGCAGGCCGGACACTTTGGCCTCTGCCTGCGGGTAGAAGACGCCGTGATCGAAGATCCGCTTTGGGACTGCGATAAAGTTGTCGTTGCTCATCACGATGCGCTCGGCTGCATCGTCTTCGAGGATCGCATCCATGAGCACGTCACGGCTCCCTGGGGCGGGCCGCGCACCATCAAGGGCCTGAATCGCCTCGCGGATCAAACGGCGGTACTTGCTGGGGCCAGGGACACTCACACCTTGCTGCAGAAGGGGGGCGGCGTCTGACAGGACCGATTTCAGAAGGCGGTCATCGTCTGTGCAATTGGCACCGATGTGAAACGCAATGTGCACTGTTCTGCCCTTCGTCCATTCAGCGCATAACATAGTCTGAAAAAACGGCACCGAAAGCCGCAAATCATGTCGGTGGCGGTACGGGTGAGCATGCCTCGAAATCTGCTCCTCGGATGCAAAAACACCATTGCACAGCCCGGCAAGCCCCTGCTATACGCCGCCCGACGCAAGGGACTTTGCGCATGTGCCCCTATAGCTCAGCTGGTAGAGCAACTGATTTGTAATCAGTAGGTCCGCGGTTCGAGTCCGTGTGGGGGCACCATTCAATTCTAAAAATTGATTATTTATCAAGTGCTTGACGCACCATGTATAGATATGGCCCACCTTTTGGCCCGCCGTGGCGAATGTGATGCAGCACGTCGATATGTTCAGGTATGGACAACTTGCTGAAAACCGATAGCGTGTATCAACCTAGGTTTTGTCAACCCTAGGGCATCGCGATGCTCTTCAATCATGGAGAGATCGTGATGAGGATACTTTCAAAACGTCAGGTCAAAGAGTTGGTTCTATATTCACCGCAACACATTGCACGCCTAGAGAAGGCCGGCTCATTCCCAATGAGGGTACAGCTAGGCCCGAACCGAGTGGGCTGGGTTGAGACTGAAGTGCTGGACTGGCTCAATGAACGCCTTGTGCGTCGAGAAGCACCCCACCGACACTCCTGAAGTTCAGGAGCTGGGTGGCCAGCTTTGCAAGGCTGGTCACCCGACCTGTTTTGACTGCATTTGGGTAGTCTTAGCCCTCTAACTGGCATAGAAGTTTGAAAATAGTTCGCCTAAGGCGTAATTTACCAACTCTGAGAAAGCCGCATATGGACACGAGTCGACTGCAAGAAATGCCCCTAGACCGGCTTAGGCTTGATCCCGAGAACCCTCGACTGCCAAAATATGTCGAACGTGATCAAGACTCTATGTTTGAGTTTTTGGCAAAGACATCAAGTATCGATGAGTTGATGTCAGCGATCTCCGAGAACAACTTTTTTGAGGCGGAAGCTCTTATTGCAATTCCCGACGGACATGACTTCGTTGTCGTTGAGGGTAATCGTCGATTGACTGCGTTGCTCTTACTGGGAGGCAAGACATACCCGGACGTCACCAAAAGAATTCTAGAAATCCAGGAACACGCCAAACATCGCCCAGCTTCGGTCCCAATCTATGTCTGCGATCAACGCTCTGATGTTTTAAACTATTTGGGCAACAGACATATTGCGGGCGTGAAGGCTTGGGGAGCGCTCGCAAAAGCTCGATATATTCGTCAGATTTTCGATGAAACAAACCCGGCCGAAATATTTTCAGAGCGATGTGGCACGGTTGCGAAGGTTATCGGAAGTCGTCGGGACTTTATCTCGCGAACAATTCGTGCGTTGCGGACTCTGGAAATCGCCGAAGAGAATGATTTCTTTCACCTTAAAGGTGTCGATGAGGAATCTGTTAAATTCTCCATTATATCGACCGCGGTAGACTATGAGGGTGTTCGAGATTTTCTATTTGGAGGTGAAGATCAAGCAAAGCAAAACCCCAACGAGCCAGCTTCGCCTGACGTAGGTGCGACAAAGGAATTCTTAGCTTGGATTTTTGAACGCCGCGACGACAAGACAACGTTATTGGGAGAAAGTCGTAACCTGTCGAAGCTCTCAAAAGTGATAGCGAGCAGTGACGGTCTGGAGGCCATCCGAACCGGAGCATCACTTGACCAAGCATATCTTCTGACGACCGGCGTCAATGAAGACTTTGATCTCCTCTGCAATCAGATACAGCGCGCTCTTAGGGAAGCTAACTCGATTGTAAGTGATGTTGATGTTACCGAAGCCAGGGAAGACCTGGCGAACAGCATTTTCAAACAAGCGAGAAATCTTTCCAAGCTGATGTCAGAGGACATTTAGCTTGTTTGAGTTGGGTAGAATTGAAGCAACACGAGAGCATTTGTTTGCTGATACGCTTGAAACCTCAATAGCATTTGGGGCTGAGGAAACAATCTCGCTGACTGACTCTATTGGTTTGCTAAATAGTTCACCCAAAAGTCAGGATGAACTGCTCAATGCTGAGGATGAGGACCTAGATGATAACGACTTCCCCGACGATTTAGGGGAACCTGAAATCAGTGGAAGGTTGCAAGGATATGCCGAAAATGCATTCCGTCATATGGAATACCGGTCGGCAATCCTCGGTGACGCATATCCCTTTGAGATAAAGGCCGAAGTCTTAAGCCTCCGTCCAGTACTATCGGCTTCTCATAAATTGTATCTCTTGTTGCTCGCATGTGCTCGAACTAGAAGCTTCAGGTCGACAAAGGGTATGACCCAAAGAATCGCTGACTGCTTTGAAGAGATAAGCGCAGAATGCCTGCGTGTAATGATCTCTCCACATGGAAAAGTCTATATGTTCGGACCTTCGTCCGATGATAGGAAGAATATTTTCGGTTCGGCACTTGCGACTGCGCTACCGGTGCTAGCAAGAAAAATGGGAATGGATATGGCTCCTCGTTGGGCAGCACCTGCCGGTGCATCAGGGGATGGGAAAATCGACATAATTGGTGTGTATGATTTTGGAGATACAGCCCAAGGGTATAAAGTTGTAGTCGGCCAGTGCGCTTCCATGGAAGATGAGAAGAACTGGCAAAAAAAGAGGCAAGAGGCGGACTTAGCTACGAAAACTGGGACATTTCACTTTCTGGTCTGTCCCACCCCTACACTCTTTTTCCCATCATTCTATCGATCATCGAACGGCGACTGGATCAATCCGGATATGGTCTCGGGCGTCATTCCGATTGATCGCTATAGGATCCTAAAAACCATCTCCCACATCGGCGAAGGATTTGAAGTTGATCCATACTTTGAAAAGCTAGGTCTGCAATTGACTGCTTAGAAAGTCGGCGAACTAACTTCCAGGTCCAGTCAACAGCTTAAGCCCCTCCGGTTCTTGTGGGGAGAACATATTGTGAACATGCCCGCGCTAGGCTAAAGCTGTTGCCACACAAGTTGCAACCTGATGTATTGGCGAAAAGGCATCTCACAAGATGTAGGGAGAACGTGAAATGAGCGGTTGGACGGCGATTGATCTGTTTTGCGGGGCCGGTGGTTTGTCGGAGGGCTTCCGCCAAGCTGGTGTTCATGTACTTGCTGGACAAGACATCGACAGCACGTTTGGGCAGACGTTTGAGCAAACCCATGCCGAGGCGTCGTTTGTTCATGGGCCGATCCAAAACATTTCTGCTCAACAGCTATTGCAAGCCGCCAATTGCAAAGCTGGTGAAATTGACGTCCTCATTGGCGGCCCACCTTGCCAAGGATACTCAGTCTATAACCACCAGCGTGGCGTCGATGATCCTCGTGCCGGACTGTTCAAGGAATACCTGCGGATTGTGGAAGAGATCAGGCCCCGTTGGTTGGTCATGGAAAACGTCACCGGCATTACCTCAATCGCCGGAGGAGCCATCGTCCGCGAAATTCAAGCTGGTATACGCAAGCTTGGGTATCGGGTAGATATGAAACCGCTCAAGGCTGAGGAATATGGTGTCCCGCAAGAGCGTCGTCGGGTCTTTTTCATAGCCACCCGCGAAGAGAATTGCCCGATACTATTCCCAACCGCCACACATGGCCCAGAATTGCAGCCGTTCGTCACCGTCTGGGATGCAATCTCCGATCTGCCAAAGCTGGAGAATGGTGAAGATGCGGGCAAACTGAGATATAAGGCGCAGCCGCAAAATTCGTACCAAGCGCTGTTGCGCGGTGATCAGCGATATGCGCAAAACCACAGCGCACCTCGTTTGGGTCAAGTGAACATTGACCGGATGAAGCATATCCCGCCTGGAGGCTCATGGCGTGATATCCCGTTTGATCTGCTACCTGCCGGGATGAAGAAGGCCAAGCGCAGCGACCACACTAAACGCTATGGCCGTCCAGCCAAGACAGACCTCGCCTGTACCATTCTCACTAAGTGCGACGTGCATTGGGGGGCATATATTCACCCCACGCAAGATCGCTCATTTTCTGTTCGTGAGGCAGCGCGGTTGCAATCGTTTCCAGACTCATTTGAGTTTTCTGGCAGCCGCACTGAGCAATTTGTACAAGTTGGAAATGCAGTCCCGCCACTGCTCGGGAGGGCCGTGGCTGAAGCGATCCTAGAAGCGGACGCCATGGGCAAGTATGAACGGCCAAGCACTTCCCAGCATGGGCTTCTGAATGCCGTTTGATCCGCGCGATGTTTTGGCGGAAGTACAAGGGCAGCGGGCCGAATCTGGTAAGAATCCAGCGGATAACGATTTCGCTTGTCCGTACATAGGTAAGCGCTGCCCAAAACGATCCACTAGCGTACCAAAAACCGACGCGTATCCCGTATGTTCACTTTGGAAAAATACAAAGGAAATCCGTGACGCAACGCGCGATCTAATTTGCGTTTGTCCTAAGCGTTTCTATCAAATCGATTGGCTAGCTGCGGTTGTAGAAAATTGCTGGCCATTTGATCCGCCAAAGAATCCAGTCGTTGCGACGGAAGTGAAGATGAAGGGCTTTGGCAACGTTGATTTTGTCATCGCTGATCAGGCTGAAGATGGCAGCATCGGCAACTTTCTCTCGGTTGAACTGCAAGCCATAGATATCACGGGTTCTGCGTTTCCGGCGTACCGTGCGCTGCTGGATGGTGAGCAACTTCCCAAGCGTCCCACATATAACTTCAACTGGGACAACGTGTATAAGAGATACATCACTCAATTGATCCGCAAAGGGTATTTTCACCATCATTGGGGCACCAAGATCATCGCGGTTATCCAAGATCAAGTGTACGACTATGTGATCGAAAAAGCGGCGTTCATGCGCACAGCAGATATCACCGATAGCACCGTGAACATTATTTTCATGACATACGTTTTTGAAAATGATCCTGATCGACCAGGAGAGTTTCGACCCGCGCTCCGGCGCATAGAAGGCACTAGCCATTCTAGTTTGCAGCAGGCGATTTTGTATAAAGAAGCGCCATCTAAGTCAGCCTTCAAAGCCAAAATTTCCGACGCACTAAAGCGCTAAGCCCAGTTTGATTCAAAACTATCCCAAACAGACCCAGTTGATGGTGGGTGGGCGGGATTAATGATCTTTAGATCATTAATTTCGGACCCGGTATTTCGCGTAAGCTGCTGATTAATATCGATTCATACAACTTGACAGATCGGTACGAAATCCGACACGATTTCTGCAACTTATGCGAGAATCAGTTTGTCATCAATCAACCCATTATCTATTTCAGACATCACCCTACGGGCATTATCGGCAATTAACGCGTACCGATACTTGACGGTCATACAGGTCGCCACGATCACTGGCGTCAATGCAAAATCTGCTTCAGAAATGCTATTGCGGCTAGAACGCCACGGGCTATTGGATCACTTCGGGAACGTTGGGATCAGAGGATACGGCAAGACGCCCAAGGTATACTTTCTCACCAGACGTGGGCATGCGGTCTTGTCCGAAGAGCTAGAAGCACTTGGCCAGCCGGTACAGCCATATCGCCAGATCAACATTTCCACCCGTTGGTCGCCGCTTATGTATCACCGCTTGGCTACACTCGATGTGCTTTCATACATTGAACGTGATTGTGTTGAGCTGTCCGCATACGAACTGCTTGGGACGTTGGTCGAGTATCGCCGTGAAAAAATCGGAACCAGGTGGCGCAAAGAAACCACCGACTACGTGGCGGCAGGTGCCAACCCTTCAGACAAGATTATTCCAGACGCAGGCTTTGCGTTGCAGCATCGTAAGTCAGGTCGACAAGCACTGTTTCTGATTGAAGTGGATCGGGGGACTGAACGCCTCACCACAACCCAATCAGACGCTGAAATTGCCACCTTCACCGGCAAGCTGGCGCAATATGATCGATATCTTGCAAGCGGACGCGCCGAGGACCGTTTTCCGCAGCTCGGGCAGTTTGCTGGTTTCCACGTTCTGGTGGTCACCACCAGCGATGCGCGTATCGAGAACATGCGTAGAGCCGCTCAGACACTACCCGCCAATTTTCATCACCTGTACCGCTTCAGCACGCTTGAACGCGTGAGCCAGAATTTCCTGCATGATGGCTGGCTGAATCGAGATCATGCAGACCAAACATCCCATCAATTGATCAAAGGAAACTAGAAATGAAAGTCACTATCAATCACGTCCAGAAAACATCCGGAATGATCCGCAAGACCACATTTCATGGAGTAACGGTGCATGTCCAATTCAGCGCTGAAGAGTTGGCGGTGATTCAGGAGCGCCAGCTGGAAAAAGACGTCATCATGGATCGTGACTATCCAGCTGATATGTCTGATGGGCAGATCGAAAAGCATGCCAACAAGGGTTTGGGCCGTAAACTATTGTCAGCAGCTGTGAGTGGCACCGACTCGCTCCATTTCCACCTGACTGTTAACAAACTCATGAAGGGCGAAGACACATATTATCTTGGTACGCCAATGGAAGCCAAAGCGTATGAAGAAGAGCTGAAAGAGGGTCTTGTGAAGCTCAAGAACTGGATCGTCGGCAATGCTGCGGTGGAGACTGAAACTGCCAGCTTCGAACTCTGATGGATGAGTTCGCCGAGCTATTTGGCAACCTGATCGGCCTCGCCATCATCCTAGTGACGGCGGCGGTTGCCATCGCGTTTATTGGCATGTTTATCGCGCCAATTATCGCGATCGGCGGCGGAGGTCTGTACTACGCATACAACATTCATCTTCCCGAAAAGCGCCGCAAAGAAGCAAGGGGACGGACCGAGGCGATGTATGCCAGCGCACAAGAACTGTCGCCGTCGTTTGCTGAGCTGAGGACCGCTTTAATCGACGCAGGGATCACAAGTGCCGAATTGCACCGGATTGCCAAAGACCTCTACGATCAAGAGGGCCTTCGACCTCCGGCAATACCACCAATCAGTGACGATGCCATCGCTTTGGCGCGGTATCAGGATGAGCTGCAGCGCTTTGCCAATCACGCTGCACCCGAACACTTCAAGTCGTTCAAAGAGACGCTGATTTGGGCGTTGTCAGACTACGAACCTGCAAGCGGCCAGCCCGAGATGTTCCATAGCCAGCGCAAGCGTTCGAAGCTGGAGATCGAAAGGCTTATCCTTCGGTTCTTTAATGAGGATGGGCTATTTGCCCCGCTCACTGACCAGTTGAATGAGAACTTCCGTGCTGAGAATGAAGTGATGCCAACGGCTAGCAAGTTCGACGACTATGCCTGGCGATACCTGCGCGGAACACCATTGCTGCCTTTGGCGGAGGTGGATGAAATGGTCGGCTTGCAGGACCGCATGTATCACACGTATCTTTTGGGTTCTTCTGGTTCGGGCAAAACCAATTTGCTTGAAAATATCATCGCGCATGATCTGGCATCTGATGAGGATTGCTGCGTGATCGTGATCGACAGTCAGACACAATTGACGGAAAAGCTGGCCAAGCTTGATGTGCCAAAGACCACCTTCATCACGCCGAAGTTCGATCTGGCGCTGAACCTGTTTGATGTCGGCTATGACGACATGAAAAACAAAGGGATCGAAGGCGAGACATTGATCAACAAGACAGTGGGCCTTCTAAGCTTTGTCCTTGAGGGCATGATGTGGGCGGAGTTCACCAATCCTCAGAAGACGATTTTTCAGTACGTCATTCAGCTGGTGATCAGTATCAAAGGCGGGAACATCTATACGTTTATGGACGTGCTGGCTGATGGTGGACATGAACGATACGCAGACGATATCGCGGCGCTAGACGAAAACCTGCAGCGCTTCTTCACCGTCGATTTCCTCTCCCCAGACTACAAACGCACCCGTGAAGCCATTCGCCGTCGCATGGACAGCCTGCTGCTCAATCCAACGTTCCGCCGACTATTTTCCGCAACAGAAAACAAGATCGACATGTTTGAGGAGATGGCGTCTCAGAACTTGATCCTGATCGATACTAACAAACCGATGCTGGATGATGCGCCATCTGCATTCTTTGGGCGACTATTTATCGCGTTGATCCTGCGGGCATCATATCGCCGGTTCAACAGCGGGCATGCGATGCGCCCTGTCTATTTGATTGTGGACGAGGCGCATGAATACTTTGACCGTTCAATCTCAGACATGCTGGAACAAGCACGCAAGGCGAATATCGGCTTGCTAGTCGCGCACCAAAGCATCAGCCAAGCGCGTGGTGCAAAAGGCGGCAGCAACATCACTGATCCGTTGATGGTGAATACAGCCACAAAGTTGATTTGGACATCGTTCCGCGAAGACGCCACCAAGTTCGCGGGCAGCATGCAGATCAGGGCTGAGGATATTCTGTCCCTGCCGCAGTTCACCTTTGGCATGCATTCGCGCAAACAAGGATTTCTGCCCGTCATGGGAATTCCCGATGCATTAGGAGACGTGCCGAAGCGTGATGATTTCGGGGCCCTGAAAAGGGAAATGGAAGAACGCTATGGTCCGACGCCGATGGGCAATGCTGAACCGCCCGATCCTACGGATGGCGAAGTGCCAGACGGCCCAGAACCTGATGATCCTGGCCCATATAAACCCAGCTCAGGTGGCACAGGAGCCACCCCGCCAGAGGTGGAGATCATTTAGAAAACCGCCCTTTTGGGGCGGATTTCAATTGCCTTGAATAAACTAACCCATCGCTGCAGCCAACCTAGTTGGTGGTCCTTTGATCACTTCGTTTGCCAGTGCGAGCGCCTCAAACAAAACCATGCTGCGGGGTTCAAAATCAAAGATGCGTCGTTTGCGCGTAGGCAGATAACCTTTGATCTCAGGGTATTCCATTGCCAAGGCTTGGGCCTCTTCATACTTCGATGGGAAGCCGCGTGGCCGTTGTACCGAGACATCTAACACCGGGTTATGGCTGGCCAGTTCCGCAATGGCGCGGATCAGGGCTTTCGTCCGCTGCCCCTTGCGACAGCCCGTCGTACGCTTCTCGGTCACTACGACGTCAGGCTTCAGCTCGTTAATTAGCTCTTGCGCATGACCGACCAGATCACCAGTTGAGCGCGTGGCCTTGAGCGCAATGCCCCAGTCCTGCAGCTTACCGCCAGAAATATAGACATAGCCCACTTTGCCAGAGGCCACCGCGATGGCCAGCACACTAAGCGCTGCCATGGGGTATGGGGTTAGCTAGTCGCTCATGTAGTGTTTTCAGCGACGCAGCACGGTTAAACGTATGCGCAGTGTTACGCACATTGGCAGGCAGGTGCCTCAACCTTCGTTTGAGACGCCTATGGCAGTCATCCATTACGTCCGCAAAGAACGCTTCGAACGAACGCCCATAGATCAGCGACAGGGTAATAATTTGAGGGAGGTCAGGACGTCTGGTCCCGGCCTCAAGCTCTGAAACTACCGACTGGTGGTCACAAAGCAAAGCGGCCACATCCGCTTGGGTATAACCCGCCTTTCTGCGCGCAAGACGCAGATCAGCGGAGAATTGGGTTCTCATAGACTTTTGCTTATTTAATAAACGTCTAGAGCCTCAGTCTATAGTGGGGGACAAGGACACCCTAGTAGGCAGGATATAATGGTGAGTGATATGGTGAGCACCTCGCGATGCAAGGGACGCACATGTGATTGAGATGCCGCGTTTTGGGATCGGAACATCTGGCGTGTTCCGCTGACAAACGCACACATCAACCTCATGTGTTCACTCTCGCATTCATCTCTGATTGGCTGTGCAGCAGGTGGGACTGATGCTGTACAACCAAGGGATAGGCGGCTGAACCTTCCCGAGGCTGTCTACGTTTTGACGCGGATATCAGGCTAGTCTTTCAGACTTAAACCGTTGCGACACAAAAACGTAGCTTTGACTAGGAACAGCGGTTGTCGCTTTACGTCCAAGAGTGACGTTCCTCCGCTTCATCTATTTGTCTGCTCTGGGCCGACAGCGGACCTTAGCTACGGGGTATACCAAGGTCGGCTTTGCGGACAGTGCGGTCATCGGTTTTTCGCGCTTCGCTGACGCAGCATTTCTACAAGGTCTGTATATCTCTTTCGCAGCATTGCACTTTGGTTAGCCAAAGCGGCCATTCAAAGGTGCGATATTTCGCTAAATGCAAGTAGT
>JBCBOD010000180.1:0-4835 GCA_039821425.1 Pseudomonadota bacterium | reverse complement strand
TCAGGGAAGTCCAAATGGCAGTGGCTATCAACGATACGCGGCGCGGGCATTCCGGTGCTTTCAGGCAACGGCAGTCGCTTGCGCCGTCTCTTCGATTTTGAAAACGATATCTAGGATCAACGACGCAGGGTCAAGGTTCACAGCCCGACCATGGCGCGCACGATCGGTCAGGTCTTGCTGGAGCTGCGCCCAGGCGCGGGCGGCGCGATCGTCGGGGGCGAGTTCAGCCAAAAGGCGCGCCTCACCCGGTCCGCCTTGTGCATTGGGTTCGCCCATTAATCCGGCCCGGGCCGCGCGCGACAGAAAGCGGTCAATCAGGTCAAGCGTCAGCCCAAATCGCACCTCTGCACCGCGCCCGGCACAGCTGTCAGCAAGTCGTAAGGCTGCTGTGCGATCGACATGCGGGAGACCGGAAAAAAGCGTGACGATCTCTGCATAAAGCGCCAGCCCATCGTGGTTGATCAGGCTGATCGCATCCCCGGCTGAACCATCGGCCAGTGCTGCAAGGCTTTCGGATTGCGCCGCTTGATGGCCCGCCTGCACCAGCGCCCGCTGCAGATCATCCGCCCCCAACCGCGCGCAGCGCAGGATGCGGCAGCGGGAGCGGATTGTGGGCAAGAGGCGCGAAGGTTGATGCGCGATCAGCAAAATCGTGCAGTTGGCGGGGGGCTCTTCCAGTTCTTTCAGGATCGCGTTTGCGGCGTTGCGGTTCAGCTCATCCGCGGCATCCACAATCACGACGCGGTGCCCACCGTCCGCGGCGGACATCTGAAAGAAGCTTTTCAGCGCGCGCACCGCATCAACGGTGATCTCGCCTTTCAGCTTTTTGGTTTTGTCGTCCCAGGGGCGGCGGATCAGGGCAAGGCGCGGGTGCGCACCGGACGCGATCAGGCGGGCATCGGGGTGATCAGCATCAACATGCAATGACGCATCACCGAACATCCCCTGTTCTGGCGCGGCCAACAGAAATGTGGCGATTTTCCAGGCGAGTGTCGCCTTGCCCACGCCGCGCGCGCCGGTGATCAGCCAGCCAGAGTGCAGACGATCAGCACCGTGGGCGCGCAGGAATGCGGCTTGCGCTTCGTCCTGGCCATAAAGCACGGGAGTTTCACGCGGGTGAGGTGCGCCCTCGATCCGGTCCGGTTCCGGGATCGCCTCGTCACTCATGCGTGGGCCGCAATCTCGCTGGCGATCTGGTCAACGGTGCGGTTGCCGTCGATTACCACGCAGCGCTTCGGGAAAGCGGACGCAAGCGCCAGAAACCCGTGCCGTAGCGTTTCCTGAAAGCCGAGGCCGAAGTCTTCGAACCTATCCTCACCAGACCCACGGGCGAGGCCCCGTTGCAGGGCCGTCTCGGGGTCCATGTCAATGATGAAGGTCAGATCGGGTTCTTTTCCGATCATCAGTTCATGCAAACGATCCACCATCCCGCGCAGATCACCGCGCGTCGCCCCCTGATAGACGCGGGTGCTGTCGGCAAACCGATCAGAGATGACGGTCTTGCCCGCCTCCAGCGCAGGATTGATTGTCTTTTCCAGATGATCACGACGCGAGGCAGTAAAGAGCAGGATTTCCGTCTCGGGCGACCAACGGTCAGGGTCACCTGTCAGCACAAGCTGGCGTATTTCCTCCGCCCCCGGGCTTCCGCCCGGCTCGCGCGTCAGGACAACGTCGCGACCCTTTGAGCGCTCAACCTCTGCAAAGCGGCGGGCTTGGGTGGATTTTCCGGAACCGTCGATACCTTCAAACGTGATGAAACGTGCAGATGTCATGCTTCATCCGGTGTCGCACCGCTGCCGGGTCCGTACTTACGCCAGAGGACCTGTGCAGCCGTGCGGAGCCGGGTGCCAAAACCACCCTCGGCAACGTCGGCATCTGCAACCAATGGGATGCGTTTTTCCGGAAGGTCGGCCAAGTTGATCACGAGTTCCCCCAGCGGCTCACCGGCAGCAATGGGGGCGGCAACGGGGCCGTCAAAAACCACCTCTGCCTCGATGTCGCTCTGCTGCAGTACCGGAACGAGAAGCGAGAGGTCTTCTTCGACCGTCAGTCCTACGGTGGGCATCGCCCCCATCCAGACATCGGCCGTGGCAATTTGCGTGCCTGCCGTCACAACCTCGCGCTCGGCAAACTGGCGGAAGGCCCAGTTGATGATGCGGGTGGACTCCTCTGCCCGTTCCTGCGTTGTCTCCAGCCCCGTGATCACAAAGATAATCCGGCGATCATCCTGCTTGGCAGAGCCGACCAGGCCATAGCCCGCCTCTTGCGTATGCCCTGTTTTCAGCCCATCCGCACCCAGACCCATTGTCAGAACCGGGTTGCGGTTGCGCGAATTGGAGGGCACGCGCCCGTCAAAGGGGAATTCTGTTTCGGCAAACAGCGGGTAGAAGGTCGGAAAATCGGTGATCAGGCGATCCGCCAGAATGCCAAGATCCTCCATCGACATGCGGTGCCCGGCGGCGGGCCAGCCGCTTGAATTCACGAAGGTCGAGTTCATCATGCCCAGCTGGCGCGCACGTTCGGTCATCATGCGGGCAAAGCCGGCCTCTGTCCCGTCGGGCGACAGCGCTTCTGCCAAAACGACGCTGGCATCATTGCCAGACACAACGATGACGCCGCGCAAGAGGTCCTCGACCGAGACACGATCTGTCGTGTCCAAAAACATCGAAGAACCGCCGAAACTGGCCGCATGGCTGGACACGGAAAGCTCTTCATCGATGGCCAAACGCCCGTCTGCGACCGCCTCAAATGCCATGTAGATCGTCATCAGCTTTGACATGGAGGCAGGCGGCAACGGCGTCTGTGCGTTCTTGGACAGCAGAACCGTACCCGTCGTCTGGTCGTAGATATAGGCGGCTTCGGCCCGCGTTTCGAACGCGTGGCCCGTGGCCGGGACGAATAGTAGCCCGGCAATCGCGATCAGTTTGCGCAAAGCTGGCATTGGCAAGGCGCTCTCCTTTGGTCTGGCCTATTCTTCGGCGTCGTCTTCGGCCTCATCATCGGGGATGATGAAGGCGTCGACAAAACCAAGTTCTTTCAGCTGCGTGATCTGGCTCGCATCAGACAGCGGGCCTGCGACAACACGCCAAACGGTGCGCCCGCCCACTTCTTCCGGTAGGACAGCGGCCTGAATGCCCGCTGCAATGATCGTCTGCGCGGCAGATCCGGCATTGGCTTCAACGCTGAAAATCCCGATCTGGGCCGTTGTGTTTGGTGGCAGCGGCGCGGGTGCGGGGGCAAGGACGGCTGAGATGTCGACGCTTTCCTCCGCCGCATCAGCTGCTGGTTCAGTCGCAGCCGTTGCAGCGGCAGCCGTTGCTTCGGCCGCGGCTTCTGTCGTCTCGGCGGCGGCTTCAACCGCTGCGGTCGCTGCTTCAACGGCAGGTGGCAGCACAACGGCAACCGCGCCTGCACCATTGCTGTCATCTGCTTCGGCTGAGGCCTCGGTCTCGGCAGGCTCCAACGTTTCTGCTTCGACCGTCACAGGCGCTTCAAGGCTGGCCACGACCGGGTTCACCTCTTCTTCCGGCACGGCAACCTCTTCACGGCGCAGCACCACGACATTCAACTCGGTCGGAGCGCCGGCCAGCAGGCCAAGTGCCTCTGCCGCATCAGAAGACACTTGCAACAAGGGGCCCGGGTTTTCCCGTTCACGCCGGAAAAGGGCACCAACGATGGATCGGCCATTTTCGGTGTTGCGGATGACGACACGATCAGGATCCACCGCATCAGGGTGTGCCACCCAGACACCCCCCAGCGATGGCCGCCCATCCCACAGGCCGCGATCTGTCACCTCAAAGATATCGGGACGCTCAACATCCTGGCCGGGGGTTGGCGTCTGGCCCGGTGCATTGGCCGGCAAAAGCTGCCCCGCCGCCTGCCCGTCATCACCACCGCCGCCAAGTGCAAACTGTCCGCTTTCGTCACATGCCGCCAAGGCAAATACGCCCAAAAGCGCCATCGCGCGCGAGAGCCGCAAAACGCCCGTTTCTGCAAAGCCTGTCATATTCGCCCCCTCATTCCCCGCATTCATCAGGGTTGTCGGCTGTTTGCCAGCCGTTCACATCGTCACGCAACCTGAATTCGCCACAGAGCGAAAGTTGAGCGCACGCAATTCTGCCGTGGGGCGAAAGATAGCGACAACATTCTGGTTTTGAAAGTCTCTGTCATCGGCAATCGGCGGTTTTCGCCAAACCGTGAACGTGCTTTTCGAATCAGAACCGACCGGGTAACAGGACGACGTCGGAGGAGTGGCAGAGTGGTTGAATGCACCGGTCTTGAAAACCGACGTAGGTGAAAGTCTACCGTGGGTTCGAATCCCACCTCCTCCGCCAGTTACAATGCAAGTAATTGATTTATATATATTAACTAGCATTGTGTATTTTTACCCACCATACAACACACCAAGCCGAAAACCCTTTGAGAAACGTAACAAACTTCAAAGGAACGGACTAATGCCTAACAAATCAATGTCTCGCGACGAAATGCAAACCGAGGCGCTTGTGGTCGAGACCCTCTTAAGCGCTGCCATGGCGCTGTTAGGATCAGGTGACACAGATGCCACTTTCACCATGATCGAGACAGCCCAAGAGAAAGCCAGAAAACTGCAAAGCGCGCTAGATAGCGTGAATGCGCCGCAGGTGGCAGCATGATTGATCGTAGCAGGATTTTTCAATCGGGCGTCAATCAAGACGCAGAGGGATCAATGCATGTCCGTCGTCAGAGTTTTTGGGTCCAAAGGCGGCCTAAACTAAGAGAGAGTTTGGCTCATCTGGTTGGTTTGATTATGCGGCGCGTTGTCTGTGATGCAAGCGTCGCGTTTCGAGTGTCTTTCG
>JBCBOD010000086.1:0-17219 GCA_039821425.1 Pseudomonadota bacterium | reverse complement strand
GTCCAGAACGTTCAGATATGGTGCACCGCCGGCAGAGTTCTGCGTGGAAGCGGCATACATATCCACGATGCCCTGCTGCGTCTTCTCAACACAGGACAGCTGGTTACAGATCTGGTTGTCACCAATGAACTCAACACGAACCAAACCGTCTGTCCGGCTTTCCAGATCGCGCAGGAACTCCAGCACACCGGCCCGCTCAACAAGCAGGTTGCGGGTGTTAAAGCCAGCAGCACCCATCTTCAGCGTGTACTTCGGCTCATTCGCGAAGCGCTTTTCATAGCTTGATTCAGCCGCTGCCGCGAGGTTTGCAACGCTCATCGCGCCGCCAAACGTCCCTGCCGCCAGCAGGGTAGAGCTCATCCCGTATTGACCTGCGATCTTGAACAGGTCCCTCCGCGAGATGTGACTCAGCTTATCTCCAACTTTCATGTTTTCCTCCCATGTTGTCGATTATTGAGACTTCTTGTTTCAAAAAAGACTAGTATACAGTTTTCAATCTGCCTAGTGTTTTTTCACGTTGATGGAGATTGAAGCAGTGGAAGCTGATTTTATCGTAGTGGGGGCAGGATCCGCCGGGTGCGTTCTTGCCAATAGATTAAGCGCAAATCCCGCTCATAAGGTGATTCTGCTGGAAGCAGGTGGTCGTGATCTTAACCCGTGGATTCATATTCCGGTGGGTTATTTTAAGACGATTCATAATCCTTCTGTCGACTGGTGCTACAAGACAGAGCCGGATCCGGGCCTGAATGGGCGCTCGATCGAATGGCCGCGCGGCAAGGTCCTAGGCGGGTCATCATCGCTCAACGGTTTGCTTTATGTTCGCGGCCAGCCGCAGGATTACGACCGCTGGCGCCAGATGGGGAACACCGGCTGGGGTTGGGATGATGTGCTGCCCCTTTTCAAACGGGCCGAGAAGAATGAGCGCGGGGCAGATGAATACCACGGCGATCAGGGCCCGCTCTCTGTCTCAAACATGCGCATCCAGCGCCCGATCACAGACGCCTGGGTCGCTGCAGCGCAGGCCGCAGGCTACAAATTCAACCCCGATTACAACGGCGCGGATCAGGAAGGCGTGGGCTTCTTCCAGCTGACCGCCAAGAATGGCCGCCGCTGCAGCGCCGCTGTCGCCTATTTGAACCCGGTCAAATCGCGCGAGAACCTGCAGATCATCACCCACGCCCAGGTCGAAAAGGTCGTATTCGACGGAAAGCGCGCCACCGGCGTCACCTACACCGACCGCAGCGGCAACAAGCAGACCGTGAAGGCGCGGCGAGAGATCATTCTTTCGGGCGGCGCCATCAACTCACCGCAGGTGCTGATGCTGTCGGGCCTTGGCGAAGCGGCACAGCTTTCCGAAAACGGCATCGACGTGCTGCATGAACTGCCTGGTGTGGGCAAGAACCTTCAGGATCACCTACAGGCCCGCCTTGTCTACAAGTGCAACGAACCGACCCTGAACGACGAGGTCAGCACGCTCTGGGGGCAGGCGCGCATTGGGCTGAAGTACCTCCTGTTCCGCGCTGGCCCGATGACGATGGCGGCGAGCCTTGCGACCGGCTTCATGAAGACGCGGGAAGAGGTCGGCACGCCCGATATTCAGTTCCACGTGCAGCCGTTGTCTGCCGAAAACCCCGGTAAAGGGGCCGACAAGTTTTCCGCCTTCACAATGTCCGTCTGTCAGCTGCGCCCCGAAAGCCGTGGTGAGATCAGACTGCAGGGCAAGGACCCGCTGACCTATCCGAAGATCATCCCGAACTACCTTTCGACCGAGACGGACTGCCGCACCATCGTCGACGGCGTCAATATCGCCCGGACCATCGCGCGCCATGCACCGTTGACCTCGAAGATCAGCGAGGAGTATCGGCCCAACGCGTCGCTGGACATCAACGACTAC
This sequence comes from Pseudomonadota bacterium, assembly GCA_039821425.1. GTDB lineage: Bacteria > Pseudomonadota > Alphaproteobacteria > Rhodobacterales > Rhodobacteraceae > Yoonia. Next base: position 15,325 of record JBCBOD010000086.1, on the reverse strand, counting down.
GACGCGACCCTCGATTGGGCGCGCAGCAACACGGCGTCGATCTATCACCCGACGGGCACCTGCAAGATGGGCGCCGGCAAAGACGCCGTTGTCGATGCGCGGCTCCGTGTGCATGGGGTGGAAGGGTTGCGTGTGGCGGATTGCTCGATCATGCCGGAAATCGTGTCGGGCAACACCAACGCCCCCGCGATCATGATCGGCGAAAAGGCATCGGACATGGTGTTGGAGGATGCGCTGCAACCGGCCTGAAGCGTTCAATCGCCTAGGTACTTTTCTAAAAGGGCCTGAACCGGCACCTGCGCCTTCAGCCTGTTGGCCAGCAGGAACATACCGCCAAACTTGCGCTGCAAGAGCAGGACGTCAATCGGCACGGGGGGCGGGATGAACCCATCCTCCGCCAACGCCTGCCCCATCGCCTGCATTTTTTGGGACAGGCTCAGATCGGTGAAGTCGTAGACTGGCGCAGCCTTCAGCGTGGCAAAGACCGTATCGATCATTGCGACGACTTGCGCGGTATGTGCGTCCCGCGTTTCCTCACCAATGAACCCTAGATCCCACGCGCCCTGGCGCAGTGCCTCTGTCTCCCTCAACAGCCCCGCCCGCATCAATGCGCGGTACCGGTCAGCGGTGCCCACATCAATGCTGCGCGCCGCGCCAAAATCCAGCAAGACGATCTGCCCGGTTTCGGCACTGTACTGATAGTTGGCAAAATTCGGGTCGGTCTGCATCGCGCCGAACGTGAACAGCTCCGCCAGTGTCAGATCAATCAGATCATGGGCAATCTGATTGCGGATCTCGGCGGGCAACATCACCGCCTCTTCAATCGGTGTGCCACTGACGAAGGACATGGTCAGGATGTCCGGTGTGCTCCAGTCCGCGTGGAATTGCGGCACAGTGAACTGCGGCATGTCTTGCAGCAATGCGCCGAAGCGCACGAGTTCCTCTGCCTCGCGTGCGTAATCCGTCTCCTCATGCAATTGCTTGCGCGCTTCCTCCAGATAGGGCGCGAGTTCGAACCCTTTGGGCAACAGCCCCGACATCCGCATCAGCGCACCGACATTGGCCACATCGCTGTCGATGCTTTTGGCCACGCCCGGATATTGCACCTTGATCGCCACATCGCGCCCGTCCTTCAACTGCGCGCGATGCACCTGCCCAATGGAAGCCGCCGCGATAGGCCGCACGTCGAATTTACTGAACTGCCCCAGCCAGCCCTTTGGCCATTGCGCATTCAGCACCTGTTTCAGCTGCGCGGGCGGCATGAAATGTGCATCATCCCGCAGCCGCGCCATGATCTGCGACAGCTCTGGCGGCAGCACCTCTCCGGTGTCCATCGACATCAGCTGCCCGATCTTCATCGCGGCGCCACGCATCTTGGCCAGTTGATCAGCCACGCGGGTGATGTTGGTCGGGGTCAGCAAAAGATCCCGCATCTTGGGCCGTTGTCCACGGCCAAGCTGTGCGATGCCGTTCACAGCCATGTTTCCGGCAATGCCTGCGGTCATAGAGCCCAAACGCCCCATACGCCCCACCCGGCTGGCGGGCACAGCCATGGCCCGTGATGATGTCTGTTCGTCTTTCATGGGGTTCAGATAGCGCCCTATGCCGTCACTTGTAGTGCGCGCGCCGATCACCGAAATCGCGCACCCGCTTGCGCCAGGCGCGATAGCTGCCGGGCTTCAGGTTTGCGCGCATCAGCGCCTTCACCTCTTTCTCACGCAGCCCGTATTCATTGCGGATATCGGCGAAACTCACATGATCGGACAGTGCCATCTGGATGATCTCACTGACGTGCGCGTCGGGAATGTCGGGTGTCTGTGTCATGGGCTGGGACATAGGGCGCAGGACCATGCGGCAACTTGCGACGTATCGTCCACGGCATTTGCAAACCGGCGCCAGACGCTATCTCGCAGCGGCATGGAACGGAATGAGCTTTCACCTTTCATGCGCCTCCTCCAGCTGGTGCTCGGTGCCTTGCGCCCACCGCCTGGCGCGCGGCGCATCGCCCTGGCTTATGTTTACGGGATCACTTGCCACCTGCTTTTCGCCGCTGGCGTCTTCGCCATGATCATCGCGATGTTCTACGGGATGAGCGAAAGCTGGGGGCGCGTGCCTCCACCTTGGTCATGGATGGCGAACGCGCTGCTGATCCTGCAGTTCCCCATTGTGCATTCGCTGCTTTTGACCAAACGCGGCAGCGCGTTCCTCGCCAAACTGGCCCCCGGCGACCATGGCGGCACGCTCGGCACAACGACCTACGCCATCATCGCCTCGATCCAGCTTTTCCTGCTCTTCGCATTCTGGACGCCGAGCGGTGTGGTCTGGTGGCGGGCTGACGGCGCTGTTTTCTGGATGATCTGCGCGGCCTATGCGACAGCATGGCTGCTTCTGATCAAGGCAAGCTACGACGCAGGAGCAGAGGTACAATCCGGCGCGCTCGGCTGGATGTCGCTGGCACAGAACATCAAACCGAAGTTCCCGGATATGCCCACCACCGGCCTTTTCCGGATCATTCGGCAACCGATCTACGTCTCTTTCGCGCTGACCACATGGGCGGTGCCAGTTTGGACGCCAGACCAGCTCTTCCTTGCAACATCACTCACAGCCTACTGCCTGCTGGCTCCGATCATGAAGGAACGGCGGTTCAAGAAGCGCTACGGTCACCGGTTTGAGGACTACAGGTCAAGGGTGCCTTACGCGGTGCCGAAGATCGGCAGCCGCTAGCCGCACTTCGAGTAGCCGCAGGAGGCGCAGGTCATGCACCCTTCCACCATTCGCAACTCGTAAGACCCGCAGGATGAACAGGCCTTGCCACGCGGCTTTTGCCCGATGGCCACGACATCCGCCTGCGGATCGGCCTTCAGCCCCATGCCCTCTCCGGCAAGGAAGCCAATCGCAATCATATGCTTTTCGATGACGCCGCCAATCGCCGCAAGGATCGAGGGCACGTATTTCCCCTGCATCCAGGCGCCACCGCGCGGGTCGAACACGGCCTTCAGCTCTTCAACCACGAAGGACACATCACCACCACGACGGAAGACCGCGCTGATCATCCGGGTCAGCGCGACTGTCCAGGCGAAATGCTCCATGTTCTTGGAGTTGATGAAAACCTCAAAGGGCCGACGGTGCCCGGCCACAACCAGATCATTGATGGTGATGTAAATCGCGTGCTCACTGTCGGGCCACTTCAGCTTGTAGGTTGCCCCATCCAATTCCTGCGGGCGGTCGAGCGGCTCGGACATGTAGACGACTTCGGCCCCCTCGCCTTCGTCCCGCATCTGCGCAGGGGCTTCGGCAGGCGTTGCCTCTTCGCTGACCGACAAAACTGACCCTGTCACGTCGTTCGGGCGATAAGTCGTGCAGCCTTTGCAGCCCTGATCCCAGGCGGCCATGTAGACCTCTTTGAAATCATCAAAGCTGATATCCTCGGGGCAATTGATCGTCTTGGAAATGGATGAATCGATCCATTTCTGGGCCGCCGCCTGCATGCGGACGTGATCCAGCGGGGCGAGCGTTTGTGCGTTAACGAAATAGTCCGGCAGAGGCGCGTCGCCCTTCAGGTCGCGCCACATCTGGACAGCGTAGTCGACAACCTCTTCCTCAGTCCGGCTGCCATCTTTTTGCAGCACCTTTCGGGTGTAAGCATAGGCAAAAACAGGCTCGATCCCTGACGACACATTGCCCGCATAAAGGCTGATCGTCCCCGTCGGCGCGATCGAGGTCAGCAGCGCATTACGGATGCCATGTTCGACAATTGCATTCCGCACGTCCTCATCCATGTGCTGCAACGCCCCGCTCGCAAGGTAAGCATCAGCGTCAAACAGCGGAAACGCGCCCTTTTCCTTCGCCAGATCGACCGAGGCAAGATACGCGGCGCGGGCGATCTGGTGCATCCAGCGGTCCGTCTGACGCGCCGCTTCCTCTGATCCATAGCGCAGCCCGAGCATTAGCAGGGCATCGGCCAGACCCGTGACACCCAGCCCGATCCGGCGTTTCGCCTGCGCCTCGGCTGCCTGCGCCTCTAGCGGGAAGCGGCTGGCATCGACCACATTGTCCATCATGCGCACGGCGGTTGTGACGAGGTCGGCCAGCGCATCGGCATCAAGTGCGGCATCGTCCGAGAACGGGTCGCTAACCAACCGTGCGAGGTTGACCGACCCCAGCAAACACGCCCCATAAGGCGGCAGTGGCTGTTCCCCGCAGGGGTTGGTCGCGGCAATCGTCTCGCAATAATTCAGATTGTTCATCTGGTTGATACGGTCAATGAAGATCACCCCCGGTTCGGCATAATCATAGGTCGAGTGCATGATCGTGTCCCATAGATCGCGCGCCTTGACTGTCCGGTAGACCTTGCCGTCAAAAACCAGATCCCAGGATTTATCTGCTTTCACCGCGTCCATGAAAGGGTCGGTCACCAGCACAGACATGTTGAACATACGCAGGCGGGCCGGGTCTGACTTTGCGGTGATGAAATCCTCGATATCCGGGTGATCGCAGCGCAACGTCGCCATCATCGCACCCCGGCGAGAGCCTGCGGACATGATCGTGCGGCACATCGCATCCCAAACGTCCATGAAAGACAGTGGGCCTGAGGCATCTGCCGCGACACCTTTCACGTCCGATCCCTTGGGCCGGATGGTCGAGAAGTCATAGCCAATCCCGCCGCCTTGCTGCATGGTCAGCGCGGCCTCTTTCAGCATATCGAAGATGCCGCCCATGCTGTCGGGGATCGTGCCCATGACGAAACAGTTGAAAAGGGTCACTGACCGCGCGGTCCCCGCCCCTGCGGTGATCCGCCCTGCTGGCAAGTATTTGAAATCCGCGAGCGCGTCATAGAACTTGCCTTCCCACGCTGCCGGGTTCTTTTCGACCTCCGCAAGCGACCGCGCGATGCGCCGCCACGTATCCTCCACCGTGCCGTCAATTGGCGTGCCGTCCGCCTCTTTGAACCGGTATTTCATGTCCCAGATCTGTTCTGCGATAGGGGCGGAAAACGCGGTCATGACGGGGAATCTCCTCTCGGCAGCAGGCAAGGGCTGCATCTTACGGTCTGGGCGATCACATTGGAACGGGAAATTGGCCTACCACATATGGTAGTTGTCATCAAGCCGAACGCTACATAACCTTACCGCCGTGCGGCCATTGATTCACAAGAACCGCGCCTTATCTCTAACCGTATCCCGGGGAGGATCGATGTCCAAAACCGTACATCTGCTAAAGCTCTCGGTCGGCACGGAGAATGTCGACGGCCTTGCCGCTTGGCAGGCGACCAAGCGTGCGCAGGCGGATGACGGAATGCCACGACACATCACCCGCATGTGGCCACGGCGCGAGGCAGAAATCCTGAACGGCGGCTCCATCTTCTGGGTGATTAAGGGGGTGATCCTCTGCCGCCAGCCGATCCTGCGGCTAGACGAATACCTCTCGGCCGATGGCATCACCCGCTGTGCCATTGTGTGCAAACCCGGCCTGATCCGGGTGGAGGCGACGCCAAAACGACCCTTTCAAGGCTGGCGCTACCTGAGCGCAGACGACGCACCCCGTGATCTTCCCGAGAACCGCCAAGAGGAAGAAGCGCTGCCACCCGAGATGTCAAAAGCGCTGGCCGCAATTGGTGTACGCTAACCCTGCTTGACCGCGCGGGTCCCCTCCCACAGTCTGCCCTTATTGTAATTCGGCGCGGCGCGAACAGGCCGATTTGAAAAGGTGACAGGGATGGAAAGACAAGCAACAGAAGCAATTATCGAGAGCGTCGTGCGACGCATGACAACCTACTACCTGCTTTGGGGGTTCGTTTACATCACGCTGGGTTTGGCGACAGTCATCCTGCCCATCCTGATCACTGTTGGCGTGTCAGATGAGGCACTGCAAATCCTGGCCCCTTTGACGGCGATCGTTGCAGCCGTCTTTGCCTTTCTCAAGCCGCATGAGTACGCAACCGGCTTTGATGCCGGCAAGCAAGAGGCCTGGAAAACGCAGATTGCCTATTCGCTGGGGCAGATGGATGACGCCGAGGTTGCCGCCGCATTGGGGCGCGCCATCGATGTGACCACTTTCAAATACGGCGCCAAGATCTCCGAACGGTTGCAGGACCCGCCAGAGAAATCATAGGGCTGCCATCATGAAACCAGCTTCTTCGCGTTCAGCGCGCCGTTTGGCAGCCAAGTCGGGCAAAGCAATCACACTTGCCGATCTTGGCGCGCGGGTGGAAAAGGCCCGCCCCAAAGGACTGAACCCAACCGTCACGGCAAGGGCAAAACGTATTCTGGCATCCTACCTGCAAACCGCCGATGCACATGGGTTGCCCGCAAAGGATGTCATCGCGGAAATGGCCAGCGGTCAGGCCGCCTGGCGCTTGGGCCATGCGGTGCGCGACGAGATCATGAAGAACCCACCCGAAGCCGTAATCCAAGCCGCGTGCAAAGAAGGCTGCGCCTTTTGCTGCATACTGACAGAGGGCGATGGCGGGTTGATCACGCAGTTTGAGGCCGAACAGCTGCATGCCGCGCTTGCGCCCGCTGCAGGCAAACCTGATGGCCGAAGCTGGCACCTCAAAGGCTGTCCCTCGCTGGACCCCGAAACGCGAAAATGCCGCGCCTATGAGGCGCGCCCGATGATCTGCCGGTCGTTCCTGTCAACCGATGCCTCTGCCTGTGAGCGCAACGCCGATGGCGGAGAGGAGCCAGGTGCCGGTCTCCTCGGCAATCACCTTGACTATCTTGCCATTCATGCGCTCTGCCGGGCGGCGTTGAAGGGTATTACGATGGTGCAGAGCTACAGCATGGCTGACATTGCTGCCCACACGGTCGAAGGGGCGGATCAAGCGACGACCCTTGCGGCAGGCAAACACGCACCTAAAGCACTCGACCAAACGGTTCAGGACGCCATGAAAGCGGCCGGTGGCTGAGGCAGGCCCTAGCCACTCGGAAATTCGAACGGGATCAGTCAGCGACTAGGGGCGCTCAGGCGATGTTGGCTTAAGAGCCTTCTCCGCTCGCCATGTTGGTGACCAGATCATAAAGCTCCTGCCCTGGCAGGCCGAGTGCTGTCGCTTCAAACACCCATTGCCGCGCGACTGGCGCTGCGACCTCTTCGTTGATGGCCGACAGGATGTCTTCGCTGATCGTCAGCTGGAATACTCCACGCTCTTGCAGCGCCTCTTCCCATGCCGCCATGGTCACGTTGTTATAGTTGTCAACAAAATGATCCAGCGCCTCGTCAACCGAAGACAGCAGTGCAACACGGCTTGCAGATGGCAATGCATTGAGCGCATCCGTATTCACGACCACAGGGCAATTTGCTGTGCCGGGGTTCAGGTTGCTTGTCCACCACACGCCGCTGTCGATGGTGTCGAATGCCAGGTGGGCATGGGGCGCAAAGGCCACCGCGCTAACCGTCCCATCGGTCAAAGCGTCACGCACCTGATCGGCGGGAATGTTGATCGTCTCTGCGCCCAGTGCCTCGATCGCACTTCCACTTCCGCCGGTGGCCCGCACTGTCATCTCTTCGAAAGAGGCGAGGCTCGTTGGCGGTGTGCCAACCCCGAGGATGTTATACTGCGGCTGGGGCGACGGCATCAAAAGCTGGGCGTTCCAGCGGGCAAGGTCTGCAACGACGGCGGGGTGGCTATAGACGGCCTGCGAGATTTCGCGCTCTTGCTCAATTGACGAGATGCCGAGGAACGGAAGTTCCAACACCGTGATCGAGGGGTTCTTTGCCGGGTGATAGCCGGCACAGAACTGCGCCATTTCAAAATTGCCTGCGGCAATACCATCAAGGTTCTCGCGGCTCGGTGACAAACCGCCATAAGAGATATTCAGCGTGAATGCACCGTCGGTCTTTTCGTCGACAAGCTCTGCCAGCTTTTCAACGTGCTCGGTAAAAGCGCGCCGCTGCCCCCAGAGCGAGACATCCCAAACAACGGAGCCCTCAGCGGTCGCAGGGTCAGCCGTGGCGCTCGTTGAGACGGGGCAAATCGCGCCTACGCAGTCAAATGCATCAGCCTTGATGTTCACATCGCCAATAGTCGAGCGGATTGTGTAGATCTCACCATCAAAGGCCAACAGTGTCCCTGTGATTTCCAGCCCATTCCCATCATTCGACCGAAGCACCACCTCTTGCGCAATGGCCGATACCGGCGCTGTCAGCACCGCTACACAAACAGCTGTAAACTTGAAAATGCTCTTATCGCGCATTTTACCCTCTCTCGATTACATCAGACACCAATGACCTGCATCGGTGCATTTTCCGGGGTCACAATGTGTCTTTTTCTTGTCATCGGCATTAACCAACGCGCAGGCGTTCCTGCAGAGATTTCAGCGTTTTTCGTTGCAATTCTGTCCAATTCCTACGACGTCCGCGAAACAATGTCGCCTGACTTGCATGGATTAAACCGTCATCCAGAACTTTCAGCCCGTTGGCGCGCAGGGTCTCACCGGTGGAGGTGATGTCGGCAATTGCCTCTGCCGTCTCGTTCTTGACGGTGCCTTCTGTTGCGCCCTGACTATCCACCAGTTGATAGTCCGCGACGCCGTTCTCACGCAGGAATTCCCGGACCAGCCTGTGGTACTTGGTGGCAATCCGCAGCCGAATACCGTGGCGACGCCGAAAAGCCGCCGCGACCGCATCGAGATCTTCCAGCGTACTGACATCCACCCACGCCTTTGGTACCGCGATGATCAGGTCAGCCCCGCCAAACCCCATCGGCGCAATCTCGGACACACGCGTATCCCAGTTGGCAAGCTTCTCGCGCACCAGATCGGACCCGGTCACACCAAGATGGATGTTGCCAGCCGCCAGTTCGCGCGGAATCTCACCAGCCGAGAGAAGCACCAGTTCGACGCCGTCTATCCCATCCACGGCCCCCGCATATTCCCGGTCCGCGCCGGATTTGCGCAGCGTGACACCCCGACTGCCAAACCAGTCGAACGTCTTTTCCATCAATCGCCCCTTTGACGGCACGCCCAGCTTCAACATCCGCGCACCTCGCACAAAAGGTCGGGGCGAATCACACCGCCGATGGCAGGCACGGCACGCCCCTGACCAAGCTGCGCTGTGAGCGCATCATAGCGCCCGCCTGTCGCAACCGGCGGCAGATCAGGCCGGTCGGTCGCGTAGAACCCAAAGACAAAGCCGTCGTAGTACTCAAGCGACGTGCGGCCATAGCTGCCCTCGAACTCCAGCGCCTCCACGTCCACACCCTGATTTGCGAGCGCCTCCAGCCGCGACGCAAGCTTGCCAACAGCGCCCCCAATTGCGGGCATATCAACGGCGATGTCGCCGAGGGCGCTCAGCACATGGGGGGCGGTTTCGCGCAGTGAAAGGATGGCGTCGATAAGCCCGATTTCTTCGGCAGCAATCGGTGCTGCGGCAGCATCCGCGCGCAGGGCATCAATCCGCGCTGCAACCTCTGCCCGGCTGCGCAAGCCAATCGCCGTGCCCGCACCATCGAAAGGATCATCCGCCGCCAACAGCGCCTTGCGGGCCGCAGGCACATCCGAAGACCCGAACCGCTTCAGAAGTGCGCGAAACCGTCCCGGCCGCCAGATATGCCGCAAAAGGGCTGCCTTGCGATCATCCGTCGTGTTCAACCCGTGCACCGCCGCCATGAGGATACCAATGTCCCCTGTTGCCGCACGAACCGGCAATCCGGCCAGAGCATCGGCAATCGCGGCAAAGACCTCTGCATCAGCCTGCGCCGGGTTCTGACCGTCAAAGACCTCATACCCCACCTGCACATATTCGTTCGCGCGGGTTTCATCGGTTTCCTGCTTGCGGAAGACCTTGCCAGAATAGGTGTAGCGGGCCGGTTCCGCCTGGCTTTCCATATGCATCTGCACGACAGGGACAGTGAAATCAGGTCGCAGAACCATTTCCCCATGCAACGGGTCAGACGTCACATAGGCACGCGCGCGGATGTCCTCGCCATATAGATCCAGCAGTGTCTCTGCTGGCTGCAGCACATCCGCGTTGACCACCTGCGCACCCTTGGCGGCAAAGTGATCGCGCAGGCGTCGCGCCTCAGCCAGGGTTTCGGGGCTGACCGGCATTACCCCTGCCCATCCAGTATCGCGCTCACCCTGGCGACCATCTGATCACGCGGCACCTCATACTGGCTGGGGCGGTCTTTCCACTCTTCGAGGGTCGCGTTCTTGGCGATCTCAGCCCCGAGGATCAAGTCCTTGATCTGCACGATCCCTTTGTCGAACTCATCCCCACCCGCGATGATCGCCACAGGCGAATTGCGCTTGTCCGCATACTTCAGCTGATTGCCAAAGTTCTTCGGGTTGCCCAGATAGACCTCAGCCCGGATGCCTGCGTTGCGCAGGTCAGCCACCATCGCCTGATAGTCGGCCATCCGATCACGATCCATGACCGTGACAACAACAGGCCCCTCGGCGGTAGACGTGATCCGCCCCTTCGCGCGCAGAGCCGCCAGCAAGCGATCCACCCCGATCGACACCCCCGTCGCAGGCACGACCTGCCCGGTAAAGCGCTTCACCAGATCATCATAACGCCCACCGCCCGCGACAGAGCCAAAGTTGCGCGGACGCCCTTTTTCGTCGGTGACCTCAAAGGTGAGTTCCGCCTCATAGACCGGGCCGGTGTAGTAGCCGAGGCCACGGACAACCGACGGGTCAATGATGATGCGGTCGGGGCCGTAGCCTTGAGCGGCGAGGAGGGCAGCAATCTCTTCTAGCTCATTGGTGCCATCCGTTCCAACGGCAGAGCCAACCACCAATTCGCGCAATCGCACGACGGTTTCGGCACCCGTGTCACGACCAGCCTCCATGAAGCCCATGACGACATCCGCCTGCGCCTCTGTCAGCCCAGCGCCCTTGGTAAAGTCCCCGCTCTCGTCCTTGCGGCCGTCCCCCAGCAGCGCGCGCACGCCCTCCGGCCCCAGCCGGTCGAGCTTGTCGATGGCGCGCAGCACGATCCCGCGCTCTTCTTCCTTGTCGTCGCCCGACAGGCCCGCAACCTCCAGCACCCCGTTCAGCACCTTGCGGTTATTCACCCGGATCACATAGTCGCCGCGCGGGATACCCACCTCTTCCAGCGTGTCGGCGAGCATTGCACAAATCTCGGCATCTGCGGCGACGGAGGCCGCCCCCACGGTATCCGCATCGCACTGATAGAACTGGCGGAACCTGCCCGGACCGGGTTTCTCGTTCCGCCAGACCGGCCCCATCGCATAGCGGCGATAGGGCGATGGCAGTTCATTGCGATACTGCGCAGCCACGCGGGCCAAAGGTGCGGTCAGATCATATCGCAGCGCCAGCCAGTCCTTGTCCTCTTCCCAGGCAAAGACACCTTCATTCGGGCGGTCCACATCAGGCAGGAACTTTCCAAGGGCCTCAACGGTCTCAACGGCAGAAGTCTCCAGCGCATCAAATCCATAGCGATGATAAACAGCCGCGATCTTGGCCAGCATTTCGGTGCGCTGCGTCACCTCTGCGCCGAAATAATCGGGAAAGCCCTTGGGCGCCTGCGCCTTGGGGCGGGGCTGTTTCTTCTGTTTGGCCATGATCCGTCCTGCCGCTCACGTTCCCGCGCCGTTTAACAAGGGCAGGTGACAGGGGCAATGCAGACCAGCACGCGCTGATCATCTTGCCAAAAATACTCACGACACAACGGTTGCATTACGCGCGTCACTGGCCTTCATAGAGGCCATGACGGACACAACCCACCTCGAAGAACAAATCGCCCACCTCACCCGCACGGTAGAGGAGCTTTCAGATATCGTCGCACGCCAGGAAACCGAGCTGGCCCAAGCCAAGAAACGGATTGGGATGCTGATGGAACGGGAAGCCCAACGCGAAGTCGACAGCGGCGGTACAATCCCGCTAGCAGATCAGAAACCGCCGCATTGGTAGTTAACGGGCTTTGCCCTCCCTGCCTGAGGCGGCTCCTTACGGATATTCGAAGGTCAATAATCGCGGCTCACGCGTCGCCGGCACCGAAAACACGGGCAAAGGCTGTCCAGATCTGGCTGAGGACCTCAAGCCCACCGTCGACAGAGGCGTAGATCTGGTTCGTCAGGCCCAGCATTAACAGGACAAAGCCGGTGGTATTCAACAGAACGAACAGCATCTTATTCTTGATGAAGGTCTGGGTGCTGGAGTTCCACCCTTCCGTACCCCACCCCAGAATGAAAAACGGAAATGCGGCAACGATCACATAATCAGCCCAGGTCATTTTTGCCTCTCCACATCACCTTCATATTGACATCGCCCTTTGCCAGCGCGTCCAGCATCGGCCGCAACCGCTTCTGCCGCGTCTCCGGCCGCTTGGCGCGTCCGACCCAGCCAAGATCGTCGTTCCGCTGATACCACCGCCTCGCATCATAGCGCGATTGCAGACCCTCCGCCTGCAGAGCAGCGCACACATCCTCTGGCATGGGGTTCAAAGGTCGTTTGTACGTCGGCCCGGTCAAGCGTCTTCCACCTCAATCACCCCGCCCAAAGACCGCAGTGCCCCTTTGATCTGCGGATTGACCGGGAAATCATCGCCAAGGTCGAGTTCCACTTCGCCCGGCAGGTCCTCCCCCATCAGGCAGACATAGATCGGGCCGCGCCCTCGTACGCCGTCCTTTGCCGCGTTGCCGAGGATTGTCGCGACAGAGCTGATCGCCTCTGGCCCATCGAGAAACACGCGCAGGCCCGCGCCGCTCGCATCCGCCACGGCCGCGTCGATGGGCGAGACGGAACGACCGAGCAGTTTCAACTGATCCGCCTCCATCGTCGCCTCGCAATTCAGCACGACCTGCGATCCGGTTTCGAGGAATTCGCGCGCGGCCTCCAGCGTGTCCGAGAACATCGTGACCTCATACTGCCCCGTCGGATCGGAGAGCTGCACAAAGGCAAAGCGGTTCCCGCGCGCTGACTTGCGTTCCTGTCGCCCGGACACCGTCCCGGCCATCTTGACCACGGCCGCCCCCTTTTCCGCCCGCGCTGTCACCTCATCCAACGTCAACACCTTCTGCCGCTTCAGCGCACCCATGTAGTCATCCAGCGGATGGCCTGAGAGGTAGAAGCCTACGGCCTTGAACTCTTCCGCTAGCCGTTCTGCTGGCAGCCAATCCTCGCCGCCCATCAGGCGCGGTTCGGGCAGGTCTTCCCCGGCATCACCAAAGAGCGAGACCTGGTTCGATGACTTCTGATCGTGGATCGCGGCGGAATAGGCTGTCAGTTGATCAAGGCTCAACATCACCCGGCGGCGGTTGCGATCCAGCATGTCGAAGGCCCCCGCCCGCGCCAGCATCTCTAGCGGCCGCTTGCCGACGCGGCGCAAATCCACGCGGCGGGCGAAGTCAAAAAGGTTCACGAACTCCTTGTCGCCCCGCCCTTCGACAATCAGCTTCATCGCTTCGACCCCGACATTCTTCAACGCCCCAAGCCCATAAACCAGCTTCTGGTCCTGCACGTCGAACGTGGCCTGCGACCGGTTCACGCAAGGCGGGATGTAGTCGATCCCCAGCCCCTTCTTCACTTCCTGAAAATAGACGCCCAGCTTGTCCGTCAGGTGGATATCGCAGTTCATGACCCCGGCCATGAACTCAACCGGGTGGTTCGCCTTAAGCCACGCCGTCTGATAGCTGACTACGGCATAAGCAGCAGCGTGGGATTTGTTGAAGCCGTAGTTGGCGAACTTTTCGAGAAGGTCGAAAACCTCACGCGCTTTCTTGGCGTCGATCCCGTTTTCTTTTGCGCCCGCTTCAAACTTCGGGCGTTCGGCGTCCATCGCTTCTTTGATCTTCTTGCCCATCGCGCGGCGGAGCAGGTCCGCCCCACCAAGCGAGTACCCAGCCATCACCTGCGCGATCTCCATCACCTGTTCCTGATAGACGATGATGCCTTGGGTCTCTTTCAGAATGTGGTCGATGGACGGGTGGATGCTTTCCAGCTCCTTCTGCCCGTTTTTCACTTCACAATAGGTCGGGATGTTTTCCATCGGGCCGGGACGGTAGAGCGCGACGAGCGCCACGATATCCTCGATACACGTCGGTTTCATGCGCTTGAGCGCATCCATCATGCCCGAACTTTCCACCTGGAACACGGCGATGGTTTTGGCGCTCGAATAAAGGGCGTAGGACTTCTCATCATCCAGCGGGATCGCCCCGATGTCGTGTTCGAATCCCTCGGGAGCCTCATAAAGCTGCGTGCCATCCGCGGCTGTATTCAAAGGCCGCCCGGCCCGTTTGATCAGGTCCACCGCGTTCTGGATCACCGTTAGCGTTTTCAGCCCCAGAAAGTCGAACTTCACCAATCCGGCTTGTTCGACCCATTTCATGTTGAACTGGGTCGCTGGCATGTCAGAGCGCGGGTCCTGATAGAGCGGTACCAATTCGTCCAAGGGACGGTCGCCAATCACGACCCCGGCAGCGTGGGTAGAAGCATTCCGGAGCAGCCCCTCCACCTGCTGTGCGTAGGTCAGCAGACGGTCCACAACCTCTTCCGCCTTTGCCTCTTCCCGCAGGCGCGGTTCATCGGCGAGCGCCTTTTCGATGCTGACCGGCTTCACCCCCTCCACCGGGATCATCTTCGACAGCCGGTCTACCTGCCCGTAAGGCATCTGCAGCACGCGGCCCACGTCACGAACGGCGGCCTTGGACAGAAGCGCACCAAAGGTAATGATCTGCCCCACCTTGTCGCGCCCGTATTTCTCTTGCACGTAGCGGATCACCTCTTCCCGCCGGTCCATGCAAAAGTCGATGTCGAAATCGGGCATCGACACACGTTCCGGGTTCAGGAACCGTTCAAACAGCAGAGAATAGCGCAGCGGATCAAGGTCCGTGATCAGCAGCGCATAGGCGACGAGCGACCCCGCACCAGACCCTCGTCCCGGCCCCACCGGAATATTCTTGTCCTTTGCCCATTTGATAAAGTCGGCGACGATCAGGAAGTACCCGGGAAAGCCCATCCCCTCGATAATCCCCAGCTCGAACTCCAGCCGTTTCTCGTATTCCTCGACTGGGGCGGCATGAGGGATGACGGCCAAACGATCCTTCAAGCCCTGCTCGGCCTGACGGCGCAATTCGGCCACCTCGTCATCCGCAAATTTCGGCAGGATCGGATCACGCTTGTAGGCCTTGAAGGCACAGCGCTTGGCAATCTCAACCGTATTCTCGATCGCTTCCGGCAGGTCCGCGAATAGCGTCGCCATCTCTTGCGGAGATTTCAGATAATGCTGTGGGGTCAACCGGCGGCGCGGCTCTTGCTGGTCGACATAGGCGCCTTCCGCGATGCAGATCAGCGCATCATGTGCCTCATACAGCTCCGTCTTGGGGAAATAGGCATCATTCGTCGCAACCAGCGGCAGGTTC
>JBCBOD010000190.1:0-4424 GCA_039821425.1 Pseudomonadota bacterium | reverse complement strand
TGACAGATGCGCGATCCAACGAGCGCCGCGAGGTCAGGTTGCATTGGTCAAGCTCCTGTAGGAAAGGGAAGAGATGAACGACATCACGTCAATTCTTGAACCAGGCATGCTGGTCCGGCATCCAGACGCACCGGAATGGGGCGTTGGCCAGGTCCAGTCGAACATCGACGGGCGCGTGACGGTCAATTTCAGAGAAGAAGGCAAGGTCGTCATAGATGGTCGTAGAATAGCACTGATTATCGTTCACTAGTTCAACTCAAAGTTGAGTAGGATATGGCCCCTGTCAATATCCAATGCCACCAGCTATCGCTGAAATTGTTGATAAATGGTTAATAGTTGAACATGCGCTTAACCAAGATTCCTGACGACATGAACAATCAAGACAATACTGGCGAATTGTTCACACGGCTTGCAGTGACCGGGGAAGACCTGCGCGCGGCCCAAAGCCTGCGCTATCAGGTGTTCGTTGAAGAGATGGGCGGAGACGGGCCGCTTGTCGATCACGCTGCAAAGCTGGAGTGTGATCGCTTTGACGATCATGCCGCACATCTGCTGCTCTGTGATCCCGCCCGGCCTGAAGGCGAAACCGTGGTCGGCACTTATCGTCTGATGACGGCAGAAATGGCCGCAAGCGCGGGCCAGTTCTATTGCGAGGATGAGTATGATCTGACTGCACTGCGGCAATCAGGGCTAAGACTTCTGGAACTGGGCCGGTCCTGTGTCCATCCGGACTATCGTGCCGGTCCGGGCCTCAAGATGATGTGGAGCGGATTGGCGGCTTTTGTCACGGCGAACGATATTGATGTGGCCTTTGGCGTTGCCTCCTTTCACGGAACGGACAAGGAAAACCTGTCGCATGCGCTGAGCCTGCTGCACCATCGCCACCTTGCCCCGCCACATCTACGGGTCACGGCGAAAGGGGAGACAGCGTTTGACATGGCGATGTGCGCCCCTGATGCCATTGATCGTGTCGCTGCCGTCCGGCAGATCCCCGCGCTGATCAAAGGGTATCTGCGTTTGGGTGGTGTTGTGGGGCAGGGGGCGTTTGTCGATCACGCTTTCAATACGACCGATATCTGCCTGATCTTGCAGCGCGACGCGCTCAACGTGCTGCAGCAAGACCTGTTGGCGAAAGGGCCGCGCGGTGGCTGACACGTGGCATGGTAAGGGCGGCCCGCCACTGATGCGCATAGGTCCCGCTGGCTGGGCCCTTGTCATTCTGCGTGCCATACCGTTGATCATTCTTGTCTTTTGCGGGCTGTTGCTGTTGCTCGCGGTGCGCATGGTCGAACGGCCGCTGCATGGCATGCAACGGCCATGGACGCCCCATATCACGCAAACAGTTTGTCGGGGGGCCTTTGTCATTCTGGGGATCCGCCACCGCACGATTGGCGCGCCGATGGCGGGACCGGGGGCCGTGGTCGCAAACCATGCCTCATGGCTGGATATCTTTGCGCTCAATGCGCGCAAACGGATCTATTTCGTCTCAAAATCAGAGGTCGCAGGCTGGCCCGGCATTGGTTGGCTTGCCCGCGCCACCGGCACGGTATTCATCAAACGCGACCGGCGAGAGGTGACGGATCAGATCGCGATCTTCAGGGCGCGGTTGCAGGCCGGACACGAGCTCTTGTTCTTTCCGGAGGGGACGTCAACAGATGGGCTGCAGGTTTTGCCGTTCAAACCCACCCTTTTTGCCGCGTTCTTTGACGCTGCGCTGCGCGACACGTTGCAGATCCAACCCGTGACACTGCGGTATGAGGCGCCAAACGGGGCCGATCCGCGGTTTTACGGGTGGTGGGGTGACATGGATTTCGGGCCGCATCTGCTGGCGACGCTGGCTGCATTTCGGCAAGGGACGGTAACGGTAATCTATCATGCGCCAGTCGCGGTGAGGGACTATGCAGACCGCAAAGCGCTGGCTGCCGTGACAGAGGCGCAGGTGCGGAGTGGTCTAGCCACCCATGGCGGTGAAGAGATCGCGCAGCGCCGCTGATGGGTCATCCGCGCCCCAAATCTCATCCCCGATCCCGAAGAAATCCGTGTGTGGTGCAAGCTTGCGGATAAGGGCGGCATCTAATGCACCTTCCGCCACGACAGGCACCTCAATCATCATCGACCACCATTCGAAAAGCTCCGCCTCGGCCTGTCGCCCGTCACCCAGCGCTGTGATGCCGACAGGGCCAAAGCTGACGTAGTCCGCGCCAAGCTCACCCGCTGTCATCCCGTCATGGCGCGAGTTCGTGCAAAAGCTGCCGACGATTGCATCATCGCCCAGCGCCTTGCGCGCCTTTTTCACCGAGCGTGCACCGTCCTGCAGATGCACGCCGTCAAGGCCCAGCCGTTCCACCAGCAACAGATGGCTGTCGATGACCAGAGCCACGTCACGCGCATGCGTCACCTCACGCAGTGCGTCGGCTGCTTTAGTGATCCGCTGGTCATCCTTGGTGCCCAGCGCAAGCCGGACGCAGGCCACGGGCGTTGCGTCGAGGCAGCGCGCCAGCACGTCGGGGAACGTGGACAGATCAAATTCGGACGGTGTGATCAGGTAGATCTGGGGTGTTTCAGGGGCGTCCGACATCGGGTCTTCCGGGAATTCTTGCGTGGTTGCTGGCTTCTAGCGGGGATTTGAGGCTTTGGCTATGCCTGTCGCTTGCCTTGTGTTGGGTAGGGCCGTATCAGGCCGCGAAACCCCGCAAGGAGCCGCCATGCCATCCCCAGACCCGCAGCCTGCCTTTGTCCTGATCCGACCGCAGATGGGCGAGAATATCGGGGCGGCTGCGCGCGGGATGTGGAACTTTGGCCTTGACCGGATGCGCGTCGTGGCCCCACGCGATGGCTGGCCGAACCAGAAGGCCGTGGCGATGGCCAGCGGGGCCGGGCGGCTTTTGGATGAGGCGCAGATTTTTGCGGATACGGCAGGGGCGATTGCGGATTGCGACTATGTCTATGCGACCACGGCGCGCCCGCGCGGGCTGACCAAACTGGTGCAAACGCCGGAGGCCGCGATGGCCGACGCCCGCGACCGCATCGCGGCGGGCCAGAAGGTCGCCGTGATGTTCGGGCCGGAGCGGGCGGGGATGGAAAACGACGATATCGCGCGCGCGAATGCGATCATCTCGGTCCCCGTGAACCCGGAGTTCCCGTCACTGAACCTCGCGCAATGTGTGTTGCTGACAGGCTACGAATGGCGGCGCGCGGCGGTCCCGGCCACGCCAGCGAGCGTCGAGTCGCTGGGGGATTGGGCCGAACAGATCGAGGTGGAAAAGCTGGCGGGCCACTATGAGGAACGGCTGGAAGAGGCCGGGTTCTTCTTTCCCGACCACAAGGCTGAAAACATGAAGATGAACCTGCGCAACATGTGGTCCCGGATGCCGCTGACCCGCGCGGACGTGCAGATGCTGCACGGGATGATGCGGCAGATGGTCAGGTGGAAGGAGCGTGGGTAGGGTAGCCAATTTCACCCTCTTAGAAACGATCAAGCTCAAAGACCGAGAGTTTTTGTTTCTTGGTTTGGTTTACTTTGATCGCTTTGCGAGAGCCAATGCCGAGTTGTTCTTTGTAGGCCGCTACCTCTACGAAGAGAATTCTTCGGCTCCGTCGCGAACCCACATGACAGGCGACATCTCCCACTAGTCTTTCTCAAGCTCTTCGTGTGATCATAAATGTAACCTTCGAGCCGATCGTCATCAATTCCACTGAACCTTCCGCGAAGGATTTCAACCGATATTGGAAAGTAGAGATTGAGCATACTTACAACCTGCATGCCTCCGGGCCACCCAAAGTTGTGTTGCTTATGCCAGCGTTCACAGAATTTCGAAAATACAAGCGCTTCATCGCCTTCGAAATTCCTCCACTTGAGATAACCGACACCATCGGAGGCAGCGATCTCTTCCATTATCCGGCGTGTTTCAGGGTTTGCTAGTACGGCGGAAACCAGACTCACAACGTCGTCTGCCGAAGCCGTATTTCTCTGTGAACTCGGATTCATAGGCAAGAGGCCCTCAGCCGACAAAAAATCAAAGACGTGTCTGTGGTGTTGGATAAGAATGGTGTTGATAGTCTTTGCACTAGAGTACCGGGCAAGTTCAACAAATCATAGTTGGTATCTCACTGATAATTCTTCCGCGGCACCCTGACGCTTGCAGCCACAGCCCCTCGGGAATAGGTATCCTGCAAGACAAAAAGGGTGGCATCAATGGCAACCAAGCGCAGCATTTTTGAAGAGGTGGGCGATACGCCGAAGCAGGTGGCGACCCCCGGTGGGATCGACCGTGTGGGGCAGGGCGCGCGCGGGGCGATCCGGGTTTGGTTGATGATGCTCTTTGGCCTCGTGCTGGTGATGATCGTCGTGGGCGGACTGACCCGGCTGACCGATAGTGGCCTCTCCATCACCGAATGGGCGCCGGTGACGGGTGCGCTCCCCC
>JBCBOD010000035.1:0-28804 GCA_039821425.1 Pseudomonadota bacterium | reverse complement strand
TGCCCCTTGGCAAGGTCCGGGGCCTGTTCTAGAAGCACCGCAGCCTAAGACTTGCGGTCGTGGCGGAATTGGTAGACGCGCAGCGTTGAGGTCGCTGTGAGGTAACACTCGTGGGGGTTCGAGTCCCCCCGACCGCACCATAACCTTAAGGCGACACCCCCAAAATTAGACAAGCCCACGGCCATAACGATTGCGGGCCGAGCCATTGGCCCGACCCGCGAAAGATCATCTACAGGTGGCAGTCAGGGCCTAATCGTGCGCGAGGCATTCGGCGAGGCTCTCTGCCATGCTGCGCAGCGTGTTGGCGTAGTGGTCCATGCCGGGTGCGAAGGCAGCGCCAAGCGGATCCGCGATGCCGGACTTCGCGTCCGCACCGTCGAGCACCGTTGCGACAAGGCCCGGACTGAACTGCGGTTCGGCAAGCACGCAATCAATGCCTTCATCGGCGATGCGGCCCTGCACCTCCGTGATCCGCGCGGGGCTTGGATCAGATGCATCAGAGAGTGAAATCGCACCAGCCGCAGGCAGGTCAAAGGCTGTTTCGAAATACTGGTAGGCATCGTGGAACACGACGAAGGCATGACCACGTGCAGGGGCGAGTATCCCGTCAATCTCAGCCTTCAGCGCAATGATCTCCTCCTGACCGGCGGCGGCATTTGCACGGTAGGTTGCGGCATTCTCCGGGTCGGCCGCGGCCAGTTCTTCGGCGATGACGGTCAACCAGACCGAAGCGTTGTCGGGGGAGAGCCAAGCATGCGGATCCTCGTCGCCGTGAGCATGACCTTCGTGGCCGTCTGCATCTGCATGGTCATCGTGATCATGGTCATGATCGTCTTCTTTCATTGCGGCGTCTTCCGAATGATCGTGGTCGTGGTCGTGGTCTTCTTCTTTTGCCGCGGCCTCCTCAGCGTGATCATGGTCATGGTCTTCTGCTGCGGCCTCTTCCGCATGATCATGATCATCATGATCATCATGGTCGCCATGATCATGCTCGCCGTGGTCGTGGTCATGCGCCTCGAACAGCGCGCTTTCGCGGAATGGCAGCGTTGTGATGCCGTCGGCCTCCAGAAGGGCGGTCACGCTTGCGCTGGTGGCAAGGTTGTCGATGGCGCCTTCCAGCCACGGGGTCAGGCCCTCGCCAACCCAGAACACCAGATCAGCATCTTGCAGGGCGGCGGCCTCCGACGGGCGTAGGCTGTATTCATGCGGGGATGCACCCGGCGCGATCACAAGATCGGGCGTGCCCACGCCGTCCATCACGCGGGCAACAAGTGCATGAACCGGCGCAATATCCGCGGCAACATTTGGCACGTCAGCGGCGGCAGTGGTGGCTGTGGCAGCGGCAAGGCAGGCAAGGGTGGGCAGCTTTCTGGACATTGGGTTCCCCATGTGATTTTATAACATTCGTCTGCTCCATAAATGATACCATATAACATGACAACCCACGCCCCCTCAGAAGCTGCTGGTAAACCGCAGGGTTTCGCCCCGCATGACCACAAAAGCTGTGTCTCAACAGCGCTGCAAACGGCTGAAGCCTATTGCGCTGCGAATGGTCTGCGCCTGACGCCCGTGCGCCGTAAGGTGCTTGAGATTCTCTTGCAAGAGCACAAGGCAATGGGCGCCTATGCGGTGTTGGAGCGGTTGTCAGAAGAAGGGTACGGGTCGCAGCCGCCTGTCGCCTATCGGGCGCTTGATTTCCTTGTGACCAACGGCTTCGTGCACAAGATTGCGCGGCTGAACGCCTTTATCGCCTGTGCGCATCCGGGATCAGAGCATGCGCCGGCCTTTATGATCTGCCGGTCCTGCGACACGGTCGCCGAAGCCTCGACCGCGCTGCCAAGCGGGGCGCTATCCTCGGCGGCGCAGGAAACGGGCTTTCGGATTGAGCAGACCGTGATCGAAGCCGAAGGGACCTGTCCGGCCTGCATCGAGAAAGAAAACGCATGACACTGGCAAAGCTGACGGGGCTGCGCATCAGCTATGGTGCGCAAACGGTGCTGCGCGACGTCAACATGCACGTCGATCCGGGTGAGATCATCACCATCGTCGGCCCCAATGGCTCTGGCAAGACGAGCCTGCTGCGGGCCCTGATCGGCGCGACCGAACCGGCTGCGGGCAAGGTGGAACTGAAGCCGGGGCTGCGTCTGGGCTATGTTCCGCAGCGTCTGCATATTGACCCGACCCTTCCGATCACGGTGGAGCGTTTCATGGGTCTGCCCATGCGGGCCAGCCGCGAAGCATGTCAGGCGGCGTTGGAGCAGGCGGGCGTGCCAAACCTGTTGAACCGGCAAATGGCGGCACTTTCGGGCGGGCAGTTTCAACGGGTACTGCTGGCGCGTGCGTTGATGAACAACCCGGAACTCTTGCTGCTGGATGAGGCGACCCAGGGGCTGGATCAGCCTGGATCGGCGGCCTTCTACCGCCAGATTGAAGATGTGCGGCAACAGACGGGCTGTGCTGTCGTCATGATCAGTCATGAATTGCACGTGGTGATGAGCGCCTCTGACAGGGTGATCTGCCTCAACGGCCATGTGTGCTGTGAAGGGACGCCAGCAGTGGTGGCATCTGCCCCAGAATACCGCGCCCTCTTTGGCACGGGGACGGGGGGTGCGCTGGCGCTTTACCGGCATGATCACGACCATGATCATGACCACGCGCACCACCATCATGGTCACGACCATGATCACACCGGGGCGGCCAAGAAGACGGAAGACCTGCAAGATGCTGGATGATTTCATGGTGCGCGCAAGCCTCGCCGGGGTTGGCGTGGCGGTTGCGGCGGCCCCGCTTGGGTCTTTCGTTGTCTGGCGGCGGATGGCCTATTTTGGCGACGCGACAGCGCATGCGGCGATTCTGGGTGTGGCACTGTCACTGGCCTTGCAAATGTCCGTCTTCATCGGTGCGCTGGTTCTGGCGCTCGTCATGGCACTGACGGTGTCTGCCTTTGTCGGGCGGGGTTATGCGATTGATACACTTCTGGGCGTGTTGTCCCATTCTGCCCTTGCCTTTGGGTTGGTCGGGGTCTCGTTTCTGTCCGGTGTCCGGATTGATCTGATGGCCTACCTCTTTGGGGACATTCTGGCTGTTTCGCGATTCGATCTGTTGGTGATCTGGGGCGGGGCGATGGCAGTTGTGGCGTTGATCGCATGGCGTTGGTCGGCGCTTTTGACCGCAACGCTGAACGCAGATTTGGCCTATGCAAGTGGGATCGACCCGCGCAAGGAACAACTTGTGCTGACACTGGCGCTCGCCATCACCGTGGCCGTTGCAATCAAGGTTGTGGGGGTTCTGCTGATCGCAGCGATGCTGATCATCCCGGCCGCGGCGGCAAGGCCGCTGGCGCGGACGCCCGAACAGATGGCGATCATCGGCGTGGGCATTGGAGTCGTCGCTGCGACTGGCGGCCTGCAAGCCGCCCTGGTTTTCGACACGCCGGCGGCGCCGACGATTGTCTGCATCGCAGCCATCGTGTTTGTCCTGACAGCGGTCACCGCGCCCTTGCTGCGCCCCCGCTAAAATTTGTGGCTACTGACGACAGAGTCAGTTGCCGCCCCACCTGAACTATGGCATCAAAAGATGACTCACTGAACGAAAGAGTTTAGATCGTGGCAGACTATACCGCACGCCGTACAATGATGGTCGACACGCAGGTGCGCCCGTCCGATGTGACGAAGTTTCCGATCATCGATGCGATGCTGAATACCCCGCGCGAGGCCTATGTGCCCGACAACCTGCGCGAGGCTGCGTATATCGGTGAAAACCTGTCCATCGCCGATGATCGCGTCATGCTGGAACCACGCACGCTGGCCAAAATGCTTGATTCATTGGATCTGCAACCAGATCACGTGGCGCTCGATATAGGGTGCGGGCTGGGCTACTCGACAGCCGTTTGCGCGGCGATCTGCGATTTTGTTGTCGCGGTCGAAGATGACGAAGGCCGCGCAGCAGAGGCACAGAGCCTGTTGTCTGAAAACGGGGTCGACAATGCCGCTGTGATGCAAGGTGACCTTGCTGCGGGCGCGCCCAAATCCGGGCCCTACGATGTGATCCTGTTGCAGGGCGGGGTTGAGGCAATGCCAGAAGCGATCCTGGACCAACTGCGCGAAGGCGGACGCATCGCCTGCATTTTCCACGAGGCGGCGCTGGGCGTCGTGCGGATTGGGCACAAGATTGACGGACAGGTCAGCTGGCGGTTTTCCTTCAACGCCAGCGCGCCCATCCTCGAAGGCTTTGCAAAAGACGCGGTTTTCGCGTTCTGAAGTGATCGGTCAAGCGGCCCCGTCCGTATGACGCAAGGAATGATAAAGGGCCAAATGATGATGAAGAGAACGACACTGGCAGTCTTGGCATTTGCGGCAACCATCGCGGCCCCTGTTGCCCTGCATGCGCAATCCCTGTCCCAGGCCCTGTCTGACGCCTACAACAATTCCGGCCTTTTGGAACAGAACCGCGCCTTGCTTCGTGCTGCGGATGAAGACGTGGCGCAGGCGGTTGCTGCCACGTTGCCCGTGCTCAGCTGGTCAATCACCGCTGACCGCACCGGGGTGGAAGTACCCGTGCGGACCGGCACCAACAATGCGCTGGCCCGGATCACCGCAAACATCCCGATCTATAGCGGCGGCACGAACCAGTTGGCCATTGAAGCCCAGAAGGAAACTGTTCTGGGCACGCGCCAGTCCCTGCGCGCGGTGGAACAGGATGTGCTTTTGCGCGCGGTTCAGGCCTATGCAAACCTTGTGCGGGATACCGAGTTTGTACGGCTCCGCCAGAACAACGTGCGCGTGATCACACAGGAATTCCGCGCAGCGCAGGACCGGTTCGAGGTGGGTGAGGTCACCCGCACCGATGTTGCCACTGCCGAGGCGCGGCTGGCCAATGCCCGGAGCCTGTTGGCCAGCGCGCAAGGAAACCTTGCCATTTCTGCCGAAGAGTTTCGCGTCGCGACAGGTGAAGCCCCCACTGGCGTGCGCGGCGTCAGCCCGGCACCTGTCACCCGCAGCTTGACCGACAGTCAGGCCTTTGCCGTCCGTAACCACCCCAGCATCCTGCAGGCGCAGCACACTGTCTCTGCGGCAGAGTTGAACATCCGCCGTGCCGAAGCCTCCTTGCGGCCTAGCGTGTCGGGTAACGCGTTTATTGCCACGGATCAGGACTCCAACGAATCCGCGCAGATCGGTGTGACGATCAGCGGCCCGATCTATTCCGGTGGCCTGATTTCCAGCCAGATCCGGCAGGCCCGCTCGAACCGCGATTCTGCACGCTCTGGCCTGCATCTGACGGTTTTGGGGATCGAACAGCAGGTTGCGAATGCCTATGCGACACTGCTCGTCTCGCGCGCCTCGCGCGAAGCGTCTGATCAACAGATCAGCGCCGCCCGCGTGGCGTTTGAAGGGGTGCGCGAGGAGGCGACACTTGGGTCGCGGACCACTTTGGACGTTTTGAACGCAGAACAGGAACTGCTGGATGCCGAAGCCAACCGCATCGCGGCTGTATCCGATGAGGTTGTGGCCTCCTACTCGCTTTTGTCTGCGATGGGCCTGTTGACGGCCGATCACCTCAACCTGCCAGTGCAGCAATACGACCCGACGGAGTACTACAATCTGGTCAAAGGCACGGCGACGTTCGACTCTGAACGCGGTCAGGCACTTGATCGGATCCTTGATGCGATTGGTCAGGAATAACCAAGCGCTTGTTCCAATTCGGTAATTTCGTTAACCTCCGCCCGGTTGGTTGAGGGATTGGGATTCGTTCGATGTCAAAGACAGCGCGGACTGACGAAATTGATGCGTTGGTCTCTTCTGTGCGTGACTTTGTTGCGCACAAAGAACCCCGCAAATCCCGGACGCAACCAGACAGCGAACGGTTGGTACTGACCGACGATCAGCGCGTGGTTGAGTTTGGCGCGCCCAACGCTGCCACTGCTGTTGATCTCGCACAGGCCGCGACGGGTACGGATATCGAAGCGACGCTTTCCACGCTTGAGGCCGCGGTCACGACACAGCCGGATGAGTGGGACGATGACTACACCGTTGAGGAGTTCGTGGCGGCGTCTGATGCGGTAGATGCATTTGACGGCCCTGGACTGCCCGGTGGGATTGGCGCCAAGATCGAGCAATTGGCGACAGAGCAGGCGCTGGTAGAAACGGTGGCCGCACTTGAGGTCAAAAACGCCAAGCAGGACGATCTTGCGGCGTTTGCCGATGAGCGCGACGCGCCAGAGATCAATGCGGATGATCCCGCGCCGACGGGGCTCGCGGCGCTTGATGAAGATGCGCTGCGCGGCATGATCTCTGAGATCGTGCATGATGAATTGGCGGGCGCCCTTGGTGAGCGGATCACCCGCAACGTGCGCAAACTGGTCCGTAAGGAAATCAACCGCGCCTTGACGAGCCGCGCGCTATTCGAAGACTAGCGGCGCGCCGGTCGCGCAAGCCTTAGCAAACTGTCGATCTCAAGATGTGTCTCAAGGTGGTCGGCCAGTGCGTCGAGCGTCTGCTCTACCGTTGCATCGTAGTCGTAATGCGCGACTGGCGTGCCGAGACCAGCCAGGAACGCAGCGCGAAACGCATCCGCGGCAAACAGCCCGTGCAGATAGCACCCTTTGACCCTGTCGTTGGCGCTGGCAGCCCCTTCGCCGCGTCCGTCCAGTGACAGCCAGGCGCGCGCGCGATCCGGGCCATCGGTAACGCCAATGTGGATCTCGTAACCCGTAACCGTTTCACCCGTGGGCAGGTAGTGCGCATTCGACAGCGCCAGCCGCTTTTGCGGGACCATGCGCGTCCTCACATCCAGTAGGCCGAGACCCGCCACAGTTGAAGGCGGGCCTTCGATCCCGTCTTCATCGGCAATCTCTGTCCCCAGCATCTGATAGCCACCGCAGATCCCCAGCACATGACCGCCGCGCCGCACATGCGCCGCCAAGTCCACATCCCAGCCTTGCGCGCGAAAATGAGCGAGATCCGCGATGGTGGACTTCGAACCCGGGATGATGACCAGCGTCGCATCACCGGGCAGGGGGCGTCCTGGCGAGATGATCTCAACGCTGACGCCCGGCGTGGCCGAGAGCGGGTCAAGATCGTCGAAATTGGCGATCCGGTTCAGCTTGGGAACCGCGATCTTGATCGCGCCGTCACCGCCGCCCTTGATGTCCATGACGTCCTCGGCGGGCAGGCGCCAGGCATCCGCGAACCATGGAATGATCCCAAGCGGGGACCAGCCTGTCTGGTCTGCGATGATCTTCATCCCGCCCTCAAAGAGCGTCGTATCCCCGCGAAACTTGTTGATCGCAAAGCCGGTGATCATCGCCCGATCCTCGGGCGGCAAGACGGCATGGGTGCCGACCATCTGAGCGATGACGCCACCGCGGTCGATGTCACCGATCAGGGCGACAGGCACATCTGCAGCCACGGCAAAGCCCATATTGGCAATGTCACCGGCGCGCAGGTTCACCTCTGCCGGGCTGCCGGCCCCTTCGACGATCACCAGATCGCGACCTTTGCCGATACGCTGAAAGCTCTCCAACACGGGTGGCAATAGCTCTGCCTTGCGGGTCCCGTATTCGCGCGCCTTCATGGTGGCAAAGCGTTTGCCTTGCACGATGACCTGGGCGCCGACCTCGGATTCAGGCTTGAGCAGCACCGGGTTCATATCCACCAGCGGGTCCAATCCGCAAGCCCGCGCCTGGAGCGCCTGGGCGCGCCCAATCTCACCCCCATCCACGGTCACGGCGGCATTGTTGGACATGTTCTGCGGCTTGAAAGGGGCAACGGACAGGCCACGCCTGACACAGGCGCGCGCGATACCCGCCACCAGCATGGATTTGCCCACGTTGGACCCTGCGCCCTGTATCATGATGGCCTTGGTCATGCGCCCCCCTTGCGCTAGCGTTGTAGGACCGCGTGCCGGGCAGGGGAAGAGCATGAACACACCAGCGCATCTGATTTTCGGCATGACGGCCTTTGGCAAGACGAACCGCGCCGCCGTGACAGCGGCAGCCTTCGTTGGCGCGCTGATTCCGGACCTGTCGCTCTATTTGCTGTCCGGCTGGCACCTGCTTGTCCTTGGGACTTCGCCTGACGTCGTCTTTGGCCAGCTCTATTTCTCGGATCTCTGGCAAAGCATCTTTCGGATCGACAATTCAATTGTCCTGTGGTCGCTGGGGCTCGCCGTCGCGGTCATGGCGCGCTCCGGGGTTGGTATCGCGCTTTGCGGTGCGGCACTCTTGCATTTGGGGCTGGATTTTCCACTGCATCATGATGACGGGCGGGCGCATTTCTGGCCGATCAGCAACTGGATCTTCGAAAGCCCGGTCAGCTATTGGGACCCGGCCCATTACGGCAACATAGTCGGCGTGATCGAGGTTATCGCCGTTCTTGCCTGCTGCGTGGTTCTTTGGCGCCGGTTTGCGCACAAAGCCATGCGTGGGCTGATCATTGCTCTGGCGGCCATGCAACTGGCCCCGGTGATTATCTGGGCGGTCATGTTCGGCAGCCCATAAAAAAAACGCGGCCCCGAGGGACCGCGTCTTTTCAGCAAAATTGTTTGCGCTTCAGGCTGCGCGCGCTTCCAGCTCGGCGGCGTTGCGACGCTCGCTCTCTTCGCGCGACAGCGCGACAGAGGTGCGCACACCTTTGCCCACGAACTCCATCAGGCCTTCGACCACGCGTTCGTTCGGGTCGATCCCTGCGCAAGACAGCACCTCACGCCCGTCACGTGACCGCGCCCAACGCGCGATCTGCTCTGGGCCGTTGCCATACTTCTTGTCGTCCGCAATGGCATCATCCAGAGCGGCCAGAACAACAGCAGCAAACAACTTGCGGGCACGGTTACCTTGTTCGTTGTTAAAGGCAGTACCGTCGACGAAATCTCGCATTCTATTTCCTTCTTTTTGCTCTTGTAAGTCCCGCGTGCGGGCCTTTATGCCTTTTTCGGGCCGATTCGAGGCTTTCCATTTTGGAATGACAGCTATGCGCTTGACGCATGCCTATCGGCATATCCCCGGTCAGTCACATGTTCTTGTCAGTCCCCCACCTGCCGGATATAGGCAGCATCAAACAGCATTCAACCTTTATAAAAGCTTAAGGGCCCATCAATCATGCCGAAGATCAACGGAAACGAAATTCGCCCCGGTAACGTGTTGGAGCATGAAGGCGGGCTTTGGGGCGCCGTAAAGGTCGATCATGTCAAGCCTGGCAAGGGCGGTGCCTTTGCGCAGGTGGAACTGAAGAATCTGCGTGATGGCCGCAAGTTGAACGAGCGTTTCCGGTCGGCCGACAAGGTAGAGCGTGTCCGCCTTGACCAGAAGGACCAGCAATTCCTCTATGAAGACGGCGACATGTTAACCTTCATGGACAGCGAAACCTACGAGCAGATCGCGCTGCCAGCGGACATCCTTGGTGATCGCCGCCCATTCCTGCAGGACGGCATGATCGTGCAGATCGAATACTACGGTGAAGAGGCGCTCAACGTCAGCCTGCCGCAGAAAGTCACCTGCAAAGTGGTCGAGACAGAGCCTGTGGTGAAGGGTCAGACTGCCGCCAACAGCTTCAAACCCGCCGTGCTTGACAACGGCGTGCGCGTGATGATCCCGCCCTTCGTGGGGCAGGACGAAGACATCGTCGTGAACACCGAAACCTTCGAGTACGCCGAACGGGCCTAATCAAGACGGGTGAGCGTTGCCTCACCCGCCTGCATCTCGCCCTCGGCGCGGTCAAAGCGCAGATAGGCAATCGCCTCATCACCAGAGATGGTGTGCAACTCTCCAACGGGCTTGCCATCGGCGGAGATCGCATCGCCTGGCTGCGCTGTACCCACCACATTCACGCGGGCGAGGCCCTTGCGCAGCGTCGTCTTGTGCTTCATCCGCGCCACGATTTCTTGGCCGACAAAGCAGCCCTTCCTGAAATCAACGCCGTTCAGCCGCTCAAACCCGGCCTCCAGCACATAGGTATCATCAGTCAGTTCCACACCCGTTGCCGGAACAAGATGCGCGACGCGCAGCGCGTCCCAATCGGTATCGTCGCTTATGTCTTTGTCACCGTAAGCGCGCCAGCCAAGGGCGGGGTCACGTGGGTCAGGGTAGGCGCCCGCAGGCATCTCACCCGTCCCGCGGGAGACGATCAGGTCAGTCGGCGCAATTTCCACCGCTGCCCGCAACCGGTACATCGTCAGGCGTTGCCCCAGCTTTGCCATATGGCTCGCGGCAACGTCGATCAGCAGGCGCTCTTCCTCGCCGACCACAAAGAAGTCCGCGGTGAACTTGCCTTGGGGCGTGAGCAGGGCGGCATAGATGATCCCGCCTGCGGCCTTGGCCACATCGTTCGTGATCAGCCCTTGCAGGAAGTCGACGCGATCCGCGCCGGTGATTTCAAGAATGGCGCGCTCAGCCATCGCTTTCCGCCTTTGATTGAGAGAATTGCAAGTTGTGCAGGTCCGCGTAGATGCCGCCGCGTGCCATCAGTGTTTCATGATCACCCTGATCGACAACGCGGCCCTGATCCATCACGACGATGCTGTCAGCATTGCGGATGGTCGACAAACGGTGCGCGATGACGAGCGTGGTGCGGCCGGTAGAGAGGCGTTCGAGCGCCTTTTGCACGATTGCTTCCGATTTGGTGTCGAGCGCGCTCGTCGCCTCATCCAACAGCAGGATGGGCGTGTCGCGCAGCAGCGCACGGGCAATGGCCACGCGCTGGCGTTGGCCGCCCGAGAGGTTCGATCCACGTGGACCAGCAGGGCTGTCGAGCCCGTCTGGCAGCATGGGCAAGAAGTCGGTGACGTGGGCCGCGTCCAAAACCGCTTGCAACTGGTCTTCTGTCACATCCTCGCGCCCAAGCAGGATGTTGTCGCGGAGCGTTTCGTCAAAAAGGGCCGCGTCCTGCGTGACGACCGAGAAGAGCCCGCGCAAGTCTTCCAACGCGTAGTCAGTGATCGCGGTGCCATCGACGCTGACTTCACCCTCGCGCGGCTCTACCAGCCGGGTCAGAACGTTGAAGACAGTGCTCTTACCCGCGCCAGAGGCGCCGACCAGCGCCGTCGTCTTGCCGGCAGCCGCTGTAAAGCTCGCGCCGCGCAGGACGGGCAGATCCTCGTAGTTCAGATGCACATCGTCCAACCTGATCTGGGGGGAGGTCGCGGGGGCCACGGCAGGCGCCTGAGGCGAGATGATTGTCGGGTGCAGGTTCAGGACATATTGCAGGCGCTCGACACTGGCCGCCGCCATCTGCCATTGCCCACTCATCAGGCCAAGACGGCGGAGCGGATCAAACGCCAGCCCCATTGCCGTAAAGAAGGCCATGAACTCACCATTCGTCTTTTCGCCAGCGATGATCTCTGACCCGCCGTAGATCATCACGCCAAGAAACCCGATGCCAGTCATGATGTCGATCATCGCAGGAACGGCTGCCTGACCTGTTGCGGTGCGGACCTGTGCGCGCACACCCTTGCGGATGAGTGCGTCGTAGCGTCGGGCCTGATACGCCTCCAGCGCGTTCAGTTTGATGGGGTTGATGCCGTGAAAGACCTCATCCAGACGGGTCGATATGCTGCCTGCGATTTCGCGCGCATTCCGGGAGCGGCGACGGATGTAGGCCTGCACCAGAAGCGAGGGCAGGATCAGCAAGGGCACACCGACAACGGCAATCAGCGTCCACTGCCAGTCAATCCAGAGTGCCACGGCAAGAAGCCCGATCAGCGAGACCAGATCGCGCGCGATTGCTGTCAAAAGGCTGCTCCACACCCCGTTGATCACACCGACATCGCCTTGCACACGTTCGATCAGCTGCCCGGGCGGGTGGATCTGAAAAAAGCCGCTGTCGAGCGTCATCATGTGGCGCAACAAATGCTTGCGCATCGCCGCGGCCGCCAGTTGTTTGATGTAGGCCATCAGAATGCGTTGCCCGGACCCGGTGAGCGCGCGCACAAAGAAGATCACCATGATCCCGAGGCCCACAAAATAAAGCGCGCCTTCGTCGCCCGCGCCAAAGACATCATCAAACATCGGCTGGATCATGCGGCTGATCAGCGCCAGCATTGACCCTTCGATCATCATCAGGATCGACGCCGCAACCAGAAGCCACTTGTAGTGGCGCAGGTAGTCCTTCCACAGCCACCAAAAGAGGCTGAAGGCGGACTGATTTTTGGTGGAACCGGCTTTTGGGGTGGGCGGGGGCATCAAGGGCCTTCGAAGATCCGTTGTGACATCCACCTAATGCCAAATCCGGGCGAAGCCAAGGTTGACGCTGCAAGGCCCCGCGTTAGTGTCCCCGCAAAGACATTCCAAAGGATTTTCCATGTCGCTCTCCAACGGTCGCGCCTATCTCGCGATTCCCGGTCCCTCTGTCATGCCGGATGCCGTGCTGCAGGCAATGCATCGCGCCTCTCCGAACATCTACGAGGGCGAGCTGCACGACCTGACGCACAGTCTGATCCCTGATCTGAAGGCTGTGGCGCTGACCAAAGCGGATGTGGCGATCTACATCGGCAACGGGCACGCAGCATGGGAGGCGGCGCTTGCGAATGCCCTGTCACGGGGTGATCAGGTGCTGGTTCTGGCGACGGGCCGTTTCGGGATCGGCTGGGGTGAGATGGCCGCAGGAATGGGGGTGGAGTGCATCACCATCGATCACGGCCACCACTCCCCAATTGATATGGATCGTGTGGCAGAGGCGCTGAATGCGGATACTGCCCATCGGATCACGGCCGTTCTTGCGGTCCATGTCGATACCTCGACCGGGGTCAAGAGCGATATCGGCGCCCTGCGCGAAACGATGGATGAAGTCGGGCATCCGGCGCTTCTGATGGCCGATTGCATTGCATCGCTCGGCTGCGACCGTTTCCCGATGGACGACTGGGGCGTCGATGTGACGGTCGCCGGCTGCCAGAAAGGGTTGATGACGCCGGCGGGCATGAGCTTTGTCTGGTTCAACGAGAAGGCTGATGCGGCGCGGGGCGATCTGGTGACCTCTTATTGGGATTGGAGACCGCGCGTCGATCCGGACTATTACTTCCAATACTTCTGCGGCACCGCCCCGACGCATCACCTCTATGGTCTGCGCACGGCGCTCGACTTGATCAAGGCGGAAGGGATCGAGAATGTCTTTACCCGCCACCGGAAACTGGCAGAGGTTGTCTGGGCAGCATGCGAGGCCTGGGGCAGCGAAGGACCGCTCGCGCTGAACGTGGCCGACCGGTCGCACCGGTCGCACGCGGTGACATCTATCGGGATCGGTTCACCCAACGGTGATGCGCTGCGTGGGTGGTGTCAAAAGAACTGTGGTCTGACGCTGGGCATTGGACTGGGGCGCGACCCGGCAGATGCCTATTTCCGCATCGGCCACATGGGCCATGTGAATGGGCAAATGATCATGGGCGCGCTTGGCACGATCGAGGCGGGGATGAAGGCCCTGTCGATACCGCATGGTGGGGGTGCTTTGGAAGCGGCAGCCGCGACACTGGCTGCAAACGGCTGAGGTCAGTCCGCCCGGCGCGAGCCAATCCAGCGGAAGAAACGGTTCAGGCCATAGGCCGTCACCGCAACCCAGAGGTAGCCGAACAGCGCCGCGATCACCCAGAACCCCATGAAGAAGATCACCCACAGGGTCGCCAGGAAGGCATCTGTGTAGTCTTCAACTTCGCGGATTGGGTATTGCGACATGGTGGCCCTCCGGTTGCTGACGAAACACTAGCCTCTGGTTTCGGAAAATCACCCTAATTTTTCGTGTGCGAGCTGTAATGCGCGGGGCAATGCTGCTGCAAACGCCGCCATGTCTGCCTCTGGCCCGCAGCTGACACGAATGCAGCGGTCTTGCGGGGGTACGAAAGGCATCCTGACAAAGATGCCGTCGGCCACAAGAGCGGTCAGAACGGTCTGGGCAAACTCACCATCCTTGCCGCAGTCGATGGCGACGAAGTTGGTGGCGGAAGGGAGCGGTTTCAGCCCGTTATCGCGCGCGATTTGGCCAATACGGTCGCGCGATGCGGCGACCATCGTTTGCACCTCTGTGAGCCAGGCCTGATCGGCCAAACCGACCAGTGCCGCGACCTGTCCTATCCGGCTCATCCCGAAGTGGTTGCGGACCTTGTTGAAGGCGCTGATCACCTCGGCTGCACCAATCGCATATCCCACGCGCAGGCCAGCCATCCCGTAGGCCTTGGAGAAGGTGCGCATGCGGATGACGTTGGGCGTTTCCGGGGCGAAGGGCGGGGCGGTGCCTTCGGGCGCGAGTTCGACATAGGCTTCATCCAGCACCAGCATGCAACCCTCTGGCAGGCGCGCGGTCATGTCAGTGATCACGTCGGCGCTATGCCAGCTGCCCATCGGATTGTCGGGGTTGGCGAGGTAGATCAGCTTGGCGCCCACCTCTGTCGCCTTTTCGATCAGCGCATCCGGGTCTTCATGATCGCCCTTGTAAGGCACCTGATGCAGCACGCCGCCGAAACCGTTCACGTGATAGTTGAAGGTCGGATAAGCGCCAGCAGAGGTGACAACCGCATCACCGGGTCCGACAAACAGGCGGACAAGAACACCCAACAGCCCGTCAATCCCTTCACTCACCATGATGTTCTGCGGGTCGATGCCGTGATGGGTGGCAAGGGCTGCGCGCAGGTCGTGGCTTTCAGGGTCGGGGTACATCCACGCATCGCCAGCCGCGGCCTGCATCGCGGCGATGGCTTTCGGTGAAGGTCCGAAACCGCTTTCATTGGCACCAAGCCGTGCGGCAAAGGGGCGGCCCATCTGCCGTTCCTGCGCCTCTGGCCCCACGAATGGCACAGTTGCTGGCAGGCTATCGGCGAGCGGGGTCAGGCTGGGCTTGGTCATGGGCGCAGATAAGCCGGGGCTTGTCTTGGGCGCAAGAGTACTTACATGAGAATCGTTCGCAAGAGAGGGATCCTGATGCAGCTGAATAGACGCAAGTTTTTGGCCGGGTCCGGCGCGGTTGTAGCGGCGCGGGCTGTGCCTGTGGTCAAGCAGCCCGCAGGGCGGCGCATTCTGACGCTGGTATACGACAAGTCACTAGGAATGATGCGCGCCGTCGAACGGGTCGTGCGCTGACAGGGTGACACGCGTCTACGACGACGCCCCTCCCGCCAGCCCATATGCCTCCGGCGGAAGTTTGATTGGACGCAGAAAGACGTGGTTAGCCGAGTTCCTGCAAACGCGCGATCGCTGCCTTGATCTGCGTTTCCTCGTTTTCCCGTAACGACAGATTCTCGCGGGCTTCGGCAACCACCTCTTCCGGGGCGGATGCGACGAACTTCGGGTTGTTCAGACGCCCGCGCAGACCGCCGAGTTCCTTGCCGAGCTTCTGCAGCGTCTTTTCGAGCCGCGCAATTTCCTCGCCCACGTCGATCAAGCCTTCGAGGGGGATGCCGAAGGTGCCGCCTTCCATCGGGATCGTCACGCAGCCTTTGGGGAAATCATCGACCGCTGAAAGGCTTTCGATCCGCGCCATGCGCTGGATCAGGGCTGCGTTGTTGTCCCAGGCAGACTGCCCCTTGGCGTCCAGCCCTTTGACCAGCATTGGCACCTTTGTCCCGGCAGGCACGTGCACCTGCGAACGGGCCGAGCGCGTGTTTTCGATGAGTGCGATGACCCAGTTCATTTCCCGGTCGGCGTCTGCATCCACCAGATCGGCCCCATAGGTTGGCCAGTCGGCATGCACCAGCATCTTGGACCGGCTGTCGGCGAGCCCCCAAAGCTCTTCGGTGATGAACGGCATGATCGGGTGCAACATGATCAGGCATTGGTCGAGCACCCAGCGCAGGGTCTGTTCCGTTTCTTCTTTCGCGGCCGCGTCATCGCCCTGCAGGATGGGTTTGGAGAACTCCAGATACCAGTCGCAGACCTTGCCCCAGGTAAAGGCGTAGAGCGCGTCGGCCACGTCGTTGAACCGGTAGGCTTCCATGCCGGCATCCACAGCTTCGCGCACTTTCGCCGTTTCCCCGATGATCCATTTGTTGAGGGTCTGAGTCGCGGCGGGCATCGCCGCGTCGCCGGGGTAGGGGATCTCGTAGTGATCGGCAAAGCTGAACGCATTCCAGAGCT
The DNA here is from genome assembly GCA_039821425.1 of Pseudomonadota bacterium. Classification (GTDB taxonomy): domain Bacteria; phylum Pseudomonadota; class Alphaproteobacteria; order Rhodobacterales; family Rhodobacteraceae; genus Yoonia. The sequence continues at coordinate 12,759 of JBCBOD010000035.1, read as the reverse complement.
TTGTGCCGAAGTTGCGATAGCCCTTGATCCGGTCCTCGCTGATTTTGAGCACGCCGCCCAAGGCCGCCATCTGCGCGTTGGAAAAGCGCAGCGCGTCGGCGCCGTAGGCGTCGATCATCTCCAGCGGGTCGATGACGTTGCCGCGGGTCTTCGACATCTTCTCACCCTTGGCGTCGCGGACCAGCTGGTGGAGATAGACGGTATGGAACGGTTCTTTGTCCAAAATCGCCTCTGACATCATCATCATGCGGGCGACCCAGAAGAACAGGATGTCCTGCCCGGTGACGAGGACATCGCCGGGGAAGTATTTCATCGCTTCATCTTCAGCAGGCCAGCCGAGCGTGCCGAACGGCCAGAGGCCCGAGGAGAACCATGTGTCGAGAACGTCGGGGTCGCGGTAGCAAAACAGAGTGTTTGTCGAAGCACCAGACTGCATTGCGCTCAATGCCTGCTGGTCAAGTGATCCCTCAAGAGGGTCAACCGACTGCACCTTGAAATCGCTTCGAAGATGCTCAGTGTAGAAGTCTCTTAGTTGTTGGACTGCTTCTTCAGTCGTTGCTGCGCAGAACGCTATAGTTTTGCTGTAGTTGACCGAGAGTTTCACTTCGTCTTCGGGCAGGTCCGCCGTCATTTCCTCAAGAGATCTCCCTTGCTGAAATTCGGCGATCTGACTTTCAGTCAGCTTCTTTGGAGTTTTCTGAAGTGACGGCCCATACCAAACCGGAATCTGGTGCCCCCACCAAAGCTGCCTAGAAATACACCATGGCTCGATATTCTCCAGCCAGTGGAAAAACACCTTCTCCCCGCTTTCCGGCATGATTTTCACGCGTCCCGAACGGACGCTTTCCAGCGCGGGTTCGACGATCTTGGCGCTGTCCACGAACCACTGGTCGGTCAGCATCGGTTCGATGACGACTTTGGAGCGGTCGCCAAACGGCTGCATGATCTTCTTGGCTTCCACGAAGGGGATCATCGCGGGGATGTCAGGTTGAGGTCCCGGATCAAGTCCGGGACTGCGGTCCGCATTCCCTTCCGACGCAGCCCCGGACTCCGATCCGGGGCCTTCTGCATCCAGCGCCGGGTTTGGGACCATCACTGCTAGGCCTTCCGCCGTGATATCAGCCACAACGCGCTTGCGCGCTTCGAACCGGTCGAGGCCGCGATATTCATCGGGTACTAGGTTCATCGCGGCGATCATCGCCTCGTCGAAATCCTGCTTTCCGTTGGCAATCGCCTGCGCAACAGCGGCTTCCTCGGCATAGGGTTTGCCATCGCTGCGCATCTGTCCCTTCGTATCCATCAGAGAATACATCGGGATATTGCCGCGCTTGGCGACCTCGTAGTCGTTGAAATCATGCGCGCCGGTGATCTTGACCGCACCCGACCCGAAATCGGGATCAGGGTATGGATCGGTGATGATCGGGATCAGGCGGCGGTGTTCCTTGGGGCCAACCGGAATTTCGCAGAGCTTGCCGACGATGGGCGCATAGCGTTCATCCTTGGGGTTCACCGCAACCGCACCGTCGCCCAGCATCGTTTCCGGCCGGGTGGTGGCGATGGAGATGTAATCGCGCATCTCGCGCAGTGTCACATTCCCGTCTTCGTCCTTCTCGACGTATTCGTAGGTCTGCCCATCTGCCAGCGGGTATTTGAAGTGCCACATGTGGCCGTCGACCTCGATATTCTCAACCTCAAGGTCGGAAATCGCGGTTTCGAAATGTGGGTCCCAGTTGACGAGGTATTTGCCGCGGTAGATCAGCCCCTCGTTATACATCTTCACAAAGACCTTGAGCACGGCGTCGTGGAAATTGCCGGGTTTTTCGGAGGCGGGCGCGCTGCTCGCGCCAGACATCGTAAACGCCGAACGTTCCCAATCCATGCTGTCGCCCAGACGGCGGGCCTGCTGTTCGATCACGCCTCCCTTTTCGGCCTTCCACTCCCAGACCTTGGCGATGAACTCATCGCGGGGCATTTCTGAGCGTTTGCGGGTCTCGCCATCGGCGGCCATCTGTTTTTCGACCATCAGCTGGGTTGCAATGCCCGCATGGTCCAGCCCCGGCTGCCAGAGCGTGTCATAGCCCTCCATCCGCTTCCAACGCGTCAGCATATCCATCAGCGTGTGGTTGAAGGCGTGGCCGACGTGCAGGAAGCCCGTCACATTGGGCGGCGGCAGCATGATGCAAAACGTCTCATCCCGGCTGGCATTGGCGCCCGCTTTGAACGCGCCCGCCTCCTCCCACATCTTGTAGATGCGGGGTTCAGCCTCGGCGGCGTTGAATGTCTTTTCCATGGCCATCTTTTTCGTCTCCTGCGTCGCAGGTGCAGATAGCGGAGGGGGCGGGGAAGGGAAAGGGTTTGCGATGGGGAATGCGCTACATACATTGATTTCAGGTAAGCGGGTTCTTTGTGATGAGACATACCTCTCCGAAACATGATCGTGTCAGCCCACGGAGTTGGTTTTCGCTCTTTCGTGCACAAGGAGGGTGGTGGGCGCTTGGGGCAGCAGTCGTTTGCCTTGCGGTGACCTTTTGGAGCGTGGGCCAGTATCGTGCGGCAGCGCAGTATGAGGCGGTTGGTCTTGTGACGAAAGCGACGGCGGTCGACCGTCGATGGGTATCCGACAGCGACTCTGGGGATACGTACTATGTGACCTATCGCTTTGCAGTGGGACCGGAGATTGTTCAACGTGAACGAACTGTCTCAAAGGGCCAGTATAATCGCGCAACGACGGGGACATTGCACGAAATAAGGTATTTGCCTGACAACCCGCGAAAATTTGAAACCTATGTGGGTGAGGCTCACGACGACGCGGTGGTTCTACAATGGGTCGCCGGGGGCGCCGGCAGCATTGGACTGATTGCACTTTGGTTTGCCGGTAGCCGCGCGAACCGGTCTGTTCTGACGCGACGCTACGGTTACCGCTCAGTTGCGCGGGTAGACCAGATCGTTGAAACAAAGAATTCAGGCGAGCCGAGCGGATATGGCTATTTGATCTGGTACACTGATAACAAGAAGCGCGGCGAAAGCCTGATGCATCCGATTGGCAAATTGAATGACATCGGCGTGGGCGCAGAGATCAACGTCTACATCCGAAAAGGCCATAGTGTGTGGGAGGGTGATGTGGGCCCGCAGGAAACGCGCGATAGCCGTTTTCCGAAAGTCCCGCCCAGCTAAAAGGGCCCGCGGAAGGAAAACGCGGGCCCCGCACTCGTGACCGTCCCCGGTGGGGCGGGGATTTACTCAGCTGGGGTCAGGGACGTGCGAGGTGCCAGTTGCCGCCAACGCCGTCACCGGTGATGTCGCCGGGTGCTGCATCGCCAACCCAGAGGTAAAGCGGCTCACCGTCATAGGCCCACTGGTAAGTGCCGTCTTGACGCATGATCGTGGTAAACTTGCCAGCCTCATCCGCGTCAGCAGGGGCGAAAAGCGGTGGCCAGTTCTGGGCGCAGCCGCCGTTGCAGGCGGAGGACGTCGGCGTGTCGGGGTCGAATGTGTAGAGGCTCATGCCGTTGGCATCGACAAGGATACCACCTGCCTCAGCCACAGGGGCCAGGGCATGGCCACCGGCGTAGGATTCACAAGCAGACAGGCCAAGTGCGACAGTCAGGGCAATCATGGGAAGTTTCATTTTCAGGTCTCCGTTCATCAAAGTGCTGGCGGATCATCCGTCAGTTGCTTTGACTACGCAGCCGGTCGCCGGTCTATTCCGCGAAACCCCGAAAAAAAACGCATGATTTATCTAAGGCATTGAAAAGGCGGAATACTTACTTGGTGCTTTGGACCAATGGCACCCGGATGCCGGGTTGAATGACCGCCGGAGCATAGGGGGCGCGGGTAAAAACTTCTTCCACCCGGCCCGCGAAATGCGACAATGGCAGCGTGTCATAGTCGGGATCGAAAGAACTTTGGTCCCAGCGCTCACAAAAGGTCGCGCAGTCTTCGAAATAAGGGTGGTCATTTTAGGTGTCGCGCTTGTTCGGGTCCGCGCCCACGTGATGGCCATAGTAGACCATCTGGAAATCGCCATGCTTCTCCACGACCCATGTCACCTGCTCACGCACGAAGGGGCGCAGGATCGTGGCGGCATATTCATCGTGGTTGTAGGGGGCATAGATGTCGCCGATGTCGTGCAGAAGGGCCGCGACGATCCAGTCGGTATCCGCCCCGTCACGCTCTGCCCGTGTCGCCGATTGCAGCGAATGGCCGAGGCGAGTGATCTGATAGCCGGAGAGGCTTTCATCTAGGCTCACCAACGCATGCAGCAGGCGACCGGCCGTGCCTTTGGTATATTCCACCTCATGCGCCGTCAAAAAGTCATAGTCTTCCTTGTCACCGTCTTTCATCGCGGTGAATTTGACGTGGTCCATCAGACATACATCTCCGTTTTGGCGGTGGCGCCCTTCATCATGACCTTGGATTGGGCGGCCCTGATCTCTTCATAAACCGCCATCGCCTCTGGGGCAAAGTTCGCTTCTGGAGCAGGCACATGGATGAAGTTGCCATGCCGGTCGTCGCCCCGGGCGAGCATGGCGTAGTCTTTTTCACCCACCTGCTGCTGTATGTCGGGGCGGATATAGCGGATCACGCAGGCGATGCGCCGGTCGTCGCTTGTGTTGGGGCCGGATCCATGGATCGTCAGACCGTGATGCAGGCTCATCTGGCCGGGATGGATCTCGATGGCCGTCTTCTGGTCGTCGGCCACGTCGACCTTCACCTCTTGCCCGCGGCTGAGGAGGTTGTTGGCGTCAAAACTGTCCTCATGCGGCAGGATCGCGTTTTTGTGGCTGCCTCGGACAAAATCCATGCAGCCGGAGGCAGGCGTTGCTGGCGAAAGTGGGATCCACGCCGTCACCAAACCGTCAATCGCGCCGAGCCCCCAATAGGTGAGGTCCTGATGCATGGAGACGATCTGTGTCGTCTGCGGTTCCTTAATGAAGAACTCGCCGGAAAACACCATGATGTCCGGGCCGAGGATACCCTCGATCACGTCCAGCACAGCTGGATGTGTGGCAATTTCAGCCACCATGGGCAGACCACATGGGCGTTGATCCTTTTGTAAGTGTTCAACGGCAGGGGCAGCCCCGCATCCAGCCAATCCCGTTCGATACCTTCAAGCTGGCCGCGATAATCTCGTGCCAGTGCGGCAGGCAAAGCGGGCAAGGGAAAGAGATATCCTTCTTCCCAATACTGTTCTTGCTGCGCAGGGCTCAGGCGCCCGTCTTGCAGTGTCAACGATGTGAGCATTGCAACCTCCCGGCAATTTGCCCCTTTACCTTGAGAGGCAATTTGCGACATGTCGCGTCTGGGACCGACTGCGGCGCGCTTCCGACTGGACACGCGGGCGCGGGCCGCTACGGTCTGCGAGGACAAACCAACGAGGGCAGCATGGAAAAGTTCGGAAAAAGCCAGGCAGTCAAACGGACAGAGGACCTGCGGTTTCTCACTGGTCACGGGCGCTACGTGGATGACATCGTGCCCGAAGGCGCGCTCTACGCCTATTTCCTGCGCAGCCCCGTGGCGCATGGTGTGATCACTGCCTGTGATGTGGATGATGCGCGCGAGATGCCCGGCGTGCATCTAGTGGCGACCGCCGCAGATATTGAAACAGCAGGGGTCAAGCTCGGCCTCAAAGCCTCGACCGTCAAGAACCGTGATGGCAGCCCTGCGGCGGCGCCCGAGCGCCCGCTTTTGGCGCGTGACCGCGTCCGCCACGTGGGTGAGGCTGTGGTGATGATCGTGGCCGAAACCATGACAGAGGCGATGGACGCGGCAGAGGCTATCATGCTCGAGATTGATGACCTGCCCGTGCACATGGACCTCGCTATTGGCGGAGAGGCGTTGCATGATGACGTGCCCGAGAACCTCGCCTTCGATTGGGGCATGGGGGATGAGGCAGGGACGCAGGCCGCGATTGAGACCGCAGCGCATGTCGTCAAAGTCGATGTTTTCGACAACCGCGTGATCGTCAATGCGATGGAACCGCGCGGCTGCTATGCCGAGGTGGATGGCGAAAAGCTGCATGTGGCCTTCAACGGGCAGGGCGTCTGGATCACCAAGGCGGACCTGCAATATCACTTTGGGCTGGAGGCCGAGAATGTACGCGTCACCAACCCTGACGTAGGTGGTGGTTTCGGGATGAAGGCGATGCGCTATGCAGAGCCTTTCTGCGCCGCCTACGCCGCCCGCGCGCTGGGCAAACCCGTGCGCTGGATGTCTGACCGGTCAGAGGCGATGCTCTCCGACAACGCGGGTCGCGACCTGACGACGACTGCGACGCTGGCTTTTGGCGCGGACTTCAAGATCACAGCCTATCATCTTGATACAATTGCAAATATGGGTGCGTACAACTCGCAGTTCGCTCAAGGCATCCAGACTGACCTTTTCGCGAAAGTGATGATGGGCACATATGACGTGCAGACAGCCTACATGCGCACGCGAGGTATCTACACCAACACCACACCGGTGGACGCCTACCGCGGCGCAGGACGGCCAGAGGCGATCTTTGTGCTGGAGCGCGTAATAGACCAAGCCGCGCGTGATCTAGGCGTTGATCCTTGGGAGCTGCGCAAGAAGAACTTCATCGCGCCGGACCAGTTTCCCTACACCAGCGTCACGGGGGTGACCTATGACGTGGGTGAGTTTGCGATGCTGCTGAACAGTGCTGCGCGCGAGGCGGACCGTAATGGTTTTCCGGCACGCAAGGCGGCCTCGACGAAGGCGGGCAAGCTGCGCGGGCAGGGCCTCTGCTACTACATCGAAAGCATCCTCGGGAACCCGTCCGAGACCACGAAGGTGGAGTTTACCGAGGACGGCGCGCAGATCTTTGTCGGCACCCAGTCGAACGGGCAAGGGCATGAGACGGTCTATGCGCAGTTTCTGGCGGACCACACAGGTATCCCGGCCGATCAGATCACCGTGGTGCAGGGCGACAGTGACCTGATCCCAACGGGTGGAGGTACTGGCGGTTCACGCTCTGTCACGGTGCAGAATACTGCGACGCTGGAAACCGTCGCCAAAATGATCGCAGCGTTCAGCGCCTTTCTGGCCGAGGGCGAGGGCGTTGATGCCGCTGCCGTCAGTTTTGATGACGAGCGTTTCCGCATCGCAGGCTCCAACCTGACGCCGACGATGCTGGAGGTGGCCGAGATGGCGCGGGAAGCCGGGCGCGATGACCTGCTGGCCCATTCCGCGCGCATCACGCTCGACAATCGCAGCTTCCCCAACGGTGCCCATGTGGCCGAGGTGGAGGTCGACCCGCAAACTGGCGTTGTGACCGTGGATCGCTACACCGTCGTCGATGATTTTGGAAATCTAATCAACCCGATGCTGGCCGAAGGTCAAGTACATGGTGGCGTTGCACAGGGGATCGGACAGGCGCTGACGGAACGTGTTGTCTTTGATGAAACCGGCCAGCTCCTCACGGCAAGTTTCATGGACTATGGGATTCCCCGCGCTGATGATATTCCCATGATCGACTTTTCGACCGAATGCGTGCCGTCGCTCTACAATCCGATGGGCATGAAGGGCTGTGGCGAGGCTGGCACCGTTGGCGCGCTGGCTGCAGTTGCGAATGCGGTGGTTGATGCGTTGGCCGAGGTCGGCGTTGACAAGATCGACATGCCATTCACCCCGCACCGCGTCTGGTCGGCGATCCAGGCCGCCAAGGATAGCAGTGCCGCTGCGTGACTGGTTCTTCGGCCTCTTCGGGCGCCGGGCGCGCACCGAAGAGGGCGGTATCCGCAGACGCGGGCCGGCGACCCATGTGGTCATTCTTGACGGCACGATGTCCTCGCTCGAACCCGGGCAGGAAACCAACGCCGGCCTGACATTCAAGCTGCTGCAAGAGGTCAGCGGGTCGGCAAACCTGACGGTGTATTACGAGGCTGGGATCCAGTGGCGCGATTGGCGTGGCACCTGGGATGTGATGACAGGCGTCGGCATCAATCGCACGATCAAACGCGCCTATGGTGTCGTCGCCAGCCGCTATCGCCCCGGCGATCAGATTGTTCTGGTGGGCTACTCACGCGGGGCCTTCGCGGTGCGGTCGCTCGCAGGGGTGATCGACCTTGTGGGGTTGGTGCGCGCGGAATGTGCGACAGAGCGCTTTGTAACGCAGGCTTATCGCCATTACGAGGCTGGCGGGCAAAGCGCGGCGGCGGCGGCCTTTCGTGAGGAGCATTGCTATCCCGATACGCAGGTGGAGGCCGTTGCGGTCTGGGACACCGTGAAGGCCCTAGGCGTGCGGCTGCCGCTTGTCTGGCGTTTCGGCAAGCGTGACCATGACTTTCACAACGATGCACTGGGTCCGCATATTCGCAACGGTTTTCACGCATTGGCGATGGATGAACGCCGCGCGGCCTATGCGCCGGTGATGTGGCACTGCCCGCCAGAGTGGGAAGGGCATATGGAGCAGGTCTGGTTCCGCGGCACCCATGGCGATATCGGCGGGCAGGTCTGGCAGCGGCCCGATTGCCGCCCGCTCGCCAACATCCCGCTGGTCTGGATGCTGGAACGCCTGGCCGCCTGTGGCGTGCCCTTGCCCGCAGGGTGGCAGGGCCGCTTTCCGCAGGATGTCACAGCGCCCTCGATCGGGCATTGGCACGGTTGGGCCAAGATCTTTCTGCACCGACGTCGCCGTAAGATCGGGCAGGACCCGTCAGAGCGCGTGCATGAAAGCGTCAGTGACGCGGCAGAGGAGGCGCTACCCGTCGCTGAGTTGCATGATCAAGCAAGTGGCTGACCCGGTGGCATAGAGCTTGCCATTGGCCGCATCGCGGATCTCACCGTGGGCCACGCCAGTGCTGCGTCCGGCGTGGTCGATGGTGCCGGTCGCCAGAATTTCCGACCCGATCGGAATCGCGCGCGTCAGGTTCACCTTGTATTCGAGTGTCGTGTAGACCGAGCCCTTGGGTGTGACGGTCATCACCGCGCAAGACATCGCACTGTCCAACAGCGTGCCGTACCAGCCGCCATGCACGCCACCCATCGGGTTGGTATGGGCGAATTCGGGGGTGCCGCGAAACACGACCTCCCCCTCTTTCACGCTCTCGACGGCATAGTTCATCAGGCCGGAGATTGGCGGGCGGCTGAACTCACCCGCCTGCATGGCCAGCATGAAATCAAGGCCCGACATCGACAGGATCGCCTCCCGATCCGGCAGTTCTTCGGGGGTGGTGGCAATGAACATGGTTGGGCTCCGGTCTGGTCTTGCCCGGACGCTCGCGCGTCACGCCACGTTTTGCAACCGCAGTTTCGGCGTGACACCCAAGGCATGACAGACGTTGCGCGTCAGGTCAGGCTTGTTGAGCGTATAGAAATGCAGGTGATCGACGCCGCCGGCAATCAGGTCATCGCAAAGCTCTGCCGCGAGGGCCGTCGCCAGCAGCTCTGTCGTGTCATTCTGTGCGGCATTCTCGAACGCCTGCGTCACGACTGGCGGGATGGTGGTGCCGCATGTGGCCGCAAAGCGTTGTGTGCCAGTCCAGCTTTCCACCGGTAGGATCCCAGGGATGATCGGTGCATCGATCCCCGCCTTTTCGCAGGCGTCACGGAAGCGAAAGAAGGTGTCAGCCTCAAAGAAGAACTGAGTGATGGCGGAGACGGCCCCAGCCTCCAGTTTGCGCTTGAGGTAGGCGATGTCAGCGTCGCTATCGGCGGCCTCCGGATGTGTTTCAGGGTAGGCGCCAACGCGGATGTTGAACTTGCCTGTGTCGGCCAGCGCCGAGATCAGCTCGACTGAATTGGCAAAACCTTCGGGATGGGGGGCATAGTTGCTGGCCCCTTTTGGCGGGTCGCCCCGCAACGCTACTAGCTCCGTCACGCCGGCATCCGCATAGGATTGCGCGATTGCGAGCGTTTCTTCGCGCGTCGCATCCACGCATGTCAGGTGCGCCGCGACGTTCATGCCCGTCGTCTGGCGGATCGTTGTTATGGCTTCATGCGTCAGCTGTCGCGTTGCGCCGCCTGCGCCGTAAGTCACCGACACGAATGTGGGGTCGAGTGGGGCAAGCGTCGTGACGCAATCCCACAGACGGAACGAGGCTTGCAGCGACTTGGGCGGGAAGAATTCGAACGAAACGGTGGGTGTGGGCATGGTGGGACCTCTGGCTTGCAAACACCTTTTCGCAGCGGTAATTGATTGAGGCAAATTCATAAACCTCACTAACGATATGAGGGCTGCTCACATATGCATATCGAGTTCCGGCATCTGCGCACGATCAAGGCGATCCATGACACGGGCGGCCTTGCGCGGGCCGCTGACCAGTTGAACATCACCCAGTCGGCGTTATCGCATCAGATCAAGGGGATTGAGGATCAGGCGGGGGTGGAGCTTTTCGTGCGCCGCTCCAAACCGTTGAAACTGTCTGCGGCGGGGATGAAGATGTTGGCCGCGGCAGAGAAGATCCTGCCTCAGGTCGCTGCGTTGGAGGCGGAGTTTTCAGGCCTAATCGCCGGCAGCGCAGGCCGACTGCACATCGCCATCGAATGCCACGCCTGTTTCGAATGGCTGTTCCCGGTACTGGAACAGTTCCGCAAGTCATGGCCAGAGGTCGACGTGGATATTCGCCCCGGCCTCGCCTTTGACGCGCTGCCAGCGCTGCGCAAGGAAGAGGTGGATGTCGTCATCTCGTCCGACCCCGAGTCGCTGCCAGAAACCGATTTCACACCGCTCTTTGACTATGAACCCGTCTTTGTCGCCTCGTCCCAGCATCCGCTGGCGGAAAGGGATGTGATCGAGGCAGAGGATTTCCGGGGGCAGACGCTGATCACCTATCCGGTGGATCGTGCGCGGCTGGATGTTTTCTCGCAGCTTCTGACGCCCGCAAAAGTGGAACCGGGGGAGGTGCGACAGGTGGAATTGACGGCAGTGATCCTGCTGTTAGTCGCATCGAACCGTGGTGTGGCAGTACTGCCGGACTGGGTGGTGCGACAGGTGCAGTACAATGCGGACTATGTCACCAAGCCACTGACGAAGGGTGGCATCACCCGCCGTCTATATGCGGCGACCCGGCAGGATGACACGACCCGCCCCTACATGGCGCATCTGATCCGCTTGGCCCGGCAAGAGGCTGTCAAATTGCAACGGGGCGCGACGTCTTCCGCTTGACGTTGCTGAGCGTATCCCGAGAGCTTTGCTCAGCCGCAAGGCGCAGGTAAGCCTCATCAAATGGCAGTGCTGTGCCGTAGAAGAAACCCTGTGCGAAGCGACAGCCCATATCCTCCAGCATATCGCGCTGTTTGCGGGTCTCGACGCCTTCGGCAATCAGGTCAACATCCAGCCCCTTGCTGATCGTCACCAAACCGGCGGTCAGCACCTTGGCGGCCGGATCAATTGTCAGGTCGCGCACGAAACCCATGTCCAGCTTCAACTCGTCAAACTCCAGCTCTTTGAGGTGCTGCAAAGAGGCATAGCCGGTGCCAAAATCGTCGAGTGAGACCCGTACGCCAGCCTTTCGAAAGGCCTGGATCGAACGGCGGATGATATCGCTGGAACGCGCAATAAAGATGTCTTCCGTGATCTCGAAGGTCAGATGGGAACGCAGTTGTGGGTAGGTATCAATGACCGCGAAGAGATCGTTTCGCCCCGACAGGGTTGCCAGCGTCACCTCTGGTATGTTGATCGACACTTGTCCCGGATCGAGGTCGTCTTCAACCACCTGCGCAATGTCCTTCAGGACATGCTTGGCCATATGCAGCATGAAGGCGCTCTGAAGTCCCAACTCATTGATCATCGGAAGGAAGTACGAAGGCGCAAGGATACCGCGGGTCGGGTGATGCCACCGCGACAGCGCCTCGAACCCGACGATTTCCTCGGTCCTGAGGTCAACCTTGGGCTGGTAGTGCGGAATGATCTGGTTTGTCTCCATCGCTTCGATCAGCACATGACTGTCTTCCAGCGTGGCGCGCACTGGAAAGGCGCCCTTGTCATAGACCTTGATCTGCGTTTCTGGTTCCTGCTTGGCCAGATACATCGCCTGATCCGCCCCCGAGAGGAGGTCCGTCGGTGTCTTCACCTCTGCCGATTGTCGAGCAATCCCGATGCTGGCCCCAATTTCGAGCTGCTTTTCCCCGGACGGAATAGCCTCCGAAAGCGCGTCCAAAATTGTCTTTGCGAACTCTTCGGCCATCTCGACAGAGGTCATCGCGGTCGACAAGACTGCAAATTCATCCCCGCCAACCCGTGCCGCGCGCTCGGTTGCGCGGACAAGCCGCTCTAACCGCTCTGCAACTTTGCAGAGGACGGCATCGCCTGCCTCGTGCCCGTAGCTGTCGTTGATTGGCTTGAACCCGTCGAGGTCCATGACGAAGACCGTCACACCCAGCCGGTTGGCATGCTGGTGCATCATGCTTTGCACCATCTCGTCAAATGCCCTGCGGTTCATCAGGCCTGTCAGGGGGTCACTGCGCGACAGCCGTTCCAGGTCCTCCAGGCGCATGTTTGCCTCGGTCCGCGCCTTTTCCAGTGCAGCGTGCGTGTCTTTTTGCAGGTTCATCGTGTCGGAGGTGGTGACGATGTAGACAACCGTCATAAGGACCGTCACCCACCAGAACATGGCTGGCGCGTCATGCACTGGGTTCTGCGAGAGGTTCCATAACATGACAAACACCGTCGCAAAGGCGACGCCCATCTGGCTCCAGTTATAAAGCGGCAGAAGGCCGAATGTGTTGCTGACGTGAAGGTAGATGCCAAACACCCAAAGATACCCCGCCAGAACGAACGGTAGCGGATCGCTGTTTGAAAGGATCACGGCGTAAGCC
>JBCBOD010000218.1:0-2487 GCA_039821425.1 Pseudomonadota bacterium | reverse complement strand
TCTGCATAGGCACGCAGAAACGGGTAGAGCCGCTTGGGCGGCGTGTCGTTCTCTGCGTAGGCAACGTAGGGATCGACAAGGCGTTCGAAAAAACGAAACATCGGACTGTCTTTGGTGGTCAGGCGCCCGTCATAGCAAATGCATCTTCAAAGGAAAACAAGAACCGAAAAACCCGCAAGTGCCAGCGCCATGATGCGCATGAAGATGCGCCATGCCACAGGGTTTTTAAGCAGGTAGGAAAGCAGGGTTCCCGCCACAGCCCAGAATGTGCAGACGCCAAGGTTGGTCGTTGAAAACGTGCCCGCCAGCGTCGCGGCCTGCGCCACGGTGGTCATCTCCGGCACATAGACCATCGCGCTCAGCGCGACGGCCCAGACCTTGGGGTTCACCCATTGGAAGAGCACCGCCTGCAAGAAGGTGAACGGCTTGTCCGTCTCTTTCCGCTTCGCCGGGTCCGCCTGCCAGAGCGTATAGGCCATCCAGAGAATCCAGAGGCTCGCAATGACCTTGAGCACGAACTCCAGCGCGGGCACCGCATTGATCAACGCGCCAACACCGATCCCTGTCACGAAGGCAATCACCCCGACACCCACGACAACGCCAAGGATATGCGGGATTGTGCGCTGAAATCCAAAACGGGCGCCGGATGTGGTGATCAGGATCACATTCGGCCCGGGCGAAAAGAGCCCGAAGAACACAAATCCGAAAAGGGGCAGGAAATCAGTCAAGCAGGTCGTCTTTGGTCAGCGTGAACCCGGACTGTATCCACCGCACCTCTGCCTTGCGCAAGGCCGCGCCCAGCGCCGGGCCAGACAGATGCGGCATGAAGTCAGCGGCGGTGACGGGACAGGTTTGTGTTGCTGCGTCCTTCACATCACACAGCAGCTCTGGTGTGGGGTTTGTGCCCATTGCAGCATGCTCCAACAACAATCGAGCAATCCCAGCTTCAGCACCAAATCGATAGGCTGTCTCCTGCGGTGACATTGCGCCGGTGACCTGATCCAGATGCTTGGCCTCAGTCTTTGACAACCGCAGGGAGGCCGCCGGATCACCGCCCAGCGCCGCGAGCCGACGGATCGGGTCAGGCGCGATTCCATGCAAGTGCTCAAGATGCACCAACGGGGCCAATTCACTTGCCACAGCCCCCGGCAAGATCTGCCCAAGCCCACCGGTTGCGGCAAAACTCGCAAGGGCCGGTGCGGGATCGGGGGCCGCGAGAAGTTTCAGGGTTTCGGCGGTGATCCGTTCGAGCGAAAGCTGCGCTAAACCCTCAACATTCTCGGCACAGGCAGCGAGCCCATCAGGATCAATGCCGTTGCCATCGTCCCCGTACCAAGCGTGAAAACGAAAGAAGCGCAGGATACGCAGATAGTCTTCCTTGATCCGGCGGTCGGCATCTTCGATGAACCGCACGCGGCGCGCCCGCAGGTCGCGCAGTCCGCCCAGGGGATCGGCTATTTCACCGTCGGGCGCAGCATAAAGTGCGTTCATCGTGAAATCGCGGCGGCGCGCGTCTTCTGCGATGTCTTCAGCATAGGCTACTGTCGCGCGACGCCCGTCAGTGGCCACATCCCGGCGAAAGGTTGTGACCTCAAAAGGTTCCTCATCAATGACAAGCGTCACGGTGCCATGGTCAAACCCGGTCGGAACGGCCTTCACCCCTGCCGCCTTTGCAAGCGCCATCACCCTGTCCGGGCGTGCATCCGTCGTCAGGTCCAGATCACTCACCGGCGCGCCCAGAAGCGCGTTGCGCACGCATCCCCCAACAAACCACGCCTGATAGCCCGCATCCGTCAACACCGCACATGCCCGCTGCGAGGCGGTCTTTGTCAGCCAGTCTGCATCGATCCGGGTCATTCCAACCGCACGGCCAACCCGCGCAGGATCCGCGCGGTGGCCCCCCAGATGTAATAAGGGCCATAGGGCACCGCGTAGTAATGGCGCATGCGGCCCTGCCATCGACGGCCCTCGACGCGGTAGTTTGCAGGCTCGGCCAAATACGAAAGTGGCACAGTAAAAATCTCGCTTACTTCACCGGCTTCAGCCACCGGATCAAATGCACCAGAGATCAACCCGATCACCGGCGTCACCTGATAGCCCGTCACGGTCTGATGCGGTGGCAGGGTGCCGAGCACACCAACAGCATCGGGTGACAATCCCACCTCTTCACGGGCCTCACGCAATGCCGCATCGACAAGCGTCGCGTCCTCCGGATCCTGCTTGCCGCCGGGAAAGGCGATTTGCCCCGGATGATGTTTCAGACGTGCCGAGCGTTTGGTCAGCACGACCCTTTCTTCTGTATCAAAAGCGATCAATACCGCCGCAGGGGTCAGTTTCCCCTGCGGCGGTGTCACGTCCTTGTTGAGGTCAAAATCCGTCGATGGCCCGCCCGGATGCGCAAGGGCATCCAACAGGCGCTGGCGCAGATCAGGCACTGGCGTCCTTGGCTTCAGCCTCAAACCCCAGTGTGGCGGGGTCGAGCGTGTA
>JBCBOD010000018.1:0-38003 GCA_039821425.1 Pseudomonadota bacterium | reverse complement strand
GATTGCCGAAGAGTTTGACGCCATGCTGGCAGAGCCTGTGCCGTTCAAACTGGCACAGACAATCAAGACGTTTGACATGCCCGCTTCCGAACCCGCCGCGTCGCCAGCTGCGCCAGCCAACGCACCCCGCCCGATCTGGGGGGCCATTGCCGCCAGCCTCGTGATGTTGGTGATCGGCGGCATCGGGGGCTACAGCCTGAAGCCTGATGCGCCAGTGCAGACCGCTGGTTGGCTTGCAGATATCGCGGACTACCACGCCGTCTACGCCAGCCAGGGCCGCCATCTGGTGGAAGTTGGCGCGGATGAGTCGGATCATATCGAAACCTGGCTCGGCAACACGATCGGGACACCGTTCAGCATCCCAGACCTCACCGCCTTTGATCTGACCTTCGAAGGGGGGCGTTTGCTGGTCGCCAATGGTAAGCCGGTGGCGCAGTTGATGTATCGCGATCCTGAAGGGACCGTCGTTGCGCTCTGCCTGCAGCAGAGCGGGCGTGAGGCGGATGTGCCGTTCAATACCCAGCGCCTGAACGGGTTCGATTTCGTGTCATGGACGGCGAACGGGGCTGACTACGTGGTGATTGGCCCGCCAGAGACGGATGATCTGGGCGAGATTGCTGCGGCGGCGGCGATCAGCATCTAGTCTATGCGTTGACTTTTGTTCATGATATGTTCCTATCGAAAAAGAAGGGGACCGCCATGGCCTTAGGCAAGAAACTCAACACCACCCTGATTGATTTCATCGAGCGCCAGCAGATGTTTTTTGTGGCTACTGCGGCGGCTGACGGGCGTGTGAATGTTTCGCCCAAGGGCCTCGATTCATTGCGGGTTATTGATGAACACCGCATCATCTGGCTGAACCTCTCTGGCAGCGGGAACGAAACCGCCGCACATTTGCGAGGCGTGAACCGCATGACGCTGATGTTCTGCGCGTTTGAGGGGGATGCGCTGATCCTGCGCGTCTACGGCAGCGCAAAGACGCTGCACCCTCGCGATGCGGGGTGGGAGGAGGCTGTGAGCCGGTTTTCCGAGATGGCAGGCAGCCGCCAGATTTTCGACATGCAAATCGATGCTGTGCAGACATCCTGCGGCACCGGTGTGCCCCTCATGCAGTTTCAAGGCCAGCGCGGGCCGGAGGAGCTTTTGCCTTTCTATGCGGACATGGGGACTGACGGCGTTAGCAATTACTGGCGCCGCAAGAATGTGAAAAGCATCGACGGGGCCGACACCGGGATCTTAGAAGACTAGAGCAGATGACCGGATTTTGCGGCCTTCGTCGCCAGGTAGGCGTGGTTATGAGGGTTTTCGCCAACCTTCAGCGGCACCCGTTCCATAACATCAATCGCACAGCTTTGCATCCGCGCGACCTTGGCGGGGTTGTTTGTCATCAAACGGACGGCTGAAAACCCCATGCGTTTCAGTATCTCTGCCCCGATCCGAAAATCACGCTCATCATCTTCGAACCCCAGCCTGTGGTTCGCCTCGACCGTGTCGAAGCCCTGATCCTGCAGGGAATAGGCGCGCATCTTGTTGGCAAGGCCAATGCCCCGCCCTTCCTGATTGAGGTACAGGAGGATGCCAGCTCCTTCCGCGCCCATCTGCGCCAGCGCCCCGCGCAACTGCGGACCACAGTCGCATTTGAGCGACCCCAGTAGGTCCCCAGTGAAACAGGCGGAATGCAGGCGCGACAGAACAGGCTTTGACCGATCAGGCTGGCCGATTTCAACGGCATAGTGTTCTTCGGCCCCATCGTCAGGCCGGAAGATATGGAGCCGCCCTGCCTCTGAAACCGAGAGCGGCAGGCGCGCACTGATAATGGGGTTGAGTGGGCTGAGGTCAGTATCCTGCGCGGCATCGGCAGGCACCAGCGTCAGGTTGTTCGCAGCAGCAAAACCTGGCGCGTCGTCAAGCGGCAGCACCAACGCGGCTGGCAAAAGCCGCGACGCCTTGGCAAGTGCGATGGCCGCGCGGTGCAGACCCGCATCACCGTCACGTGCGGAGCGCAGCGGCCCCTTCATCGGGGCGCGCAGGTCATCGGCCGGGTCGGCCACGGCGCGGACCCAGGATAGGGTCGCATCAGGTGGCAAAACAATGCGGGCCAGATCGCCGTCATACGCGCGGGCCTTGAGCGTCTGCGCGCGCCACGCGGTCACGGCAAGGGTCGGATCACCGCCTAGGGTGCGCAAATCGGCCAGCCGCGCCCCGTCCAGGGTTTCTGCGGCCATCACCAAGGCGCCACCGTCGAGCACGATCGGCACACCCATTCGCAAATCGGACCGCGCGCGCGCCAGCCGTTCTGTAATATCCGGTGCGAATCCCATGCGCGCCTCTCCTCAATTGTTGCAAGGGATACCCTGCGCCTGCCGCAAAGTGAAATATTTGCCGGTCAAATCACACGTCCGTGTGAGAGACTGAATGGTTTGGTTGTGTGACACGTAAACAAGACACAAATCTGAACGAGACCAAAGACGGAGCCTGTCATGGGACAACTGAAAAAGATTCTTCTCGTCGATGATGACGATGATCTGCGCGAGGCGCTCGGTGAACAGCTGCTGATGACCGAAGATTTTGACGTTTTCGAGGCAGACGATGGTGCCAGCGCAATGGTGAAGGCCAAGGAAGGCCTTTACGATCTGATGATCCTCGACGTGGGCCTGCCCGACACCGACGGGCGTGAGCTGTGCCGTGTGCTGCGCAAGCAGGGCGTGAAATGCCCGATTGTGATGCTGACAGCACAAGACAGCGACGCGGATACCATCCTGGGCCTTGATGCCGGGGCGAATGACTATGTGTCTAAGCCCTTCAAATTCCCCGTTCTTCTGGCCCGCATCCGCAGCCAGCTGCGCACGCATGAACAGTCAGAAGACGCCGTGTTCCAGCTTGGGCCCTATACCTTCAAACCCGCACAAAAGCTGCTGGTGACCGAGGATGAAAAGAAGGTACGCCTGACTGAAAAAGAGACGAATATCCTCAAATTCCTCTACCGCGCGACCGAAGGTGTGGTTGCCCGTGACGTGCTGCTGCACGAGGTTTGGGGCTACAATGCGGGTGTGACCACACACACATTGGAGACACATATTTACCGTCTTCGCCAAAAAATAGAACCAGATCCGTCCAATGCGCGCCTTCTTGTTACCGAATCTGGGGGTTATCGATTGGTCGCGTAGAGATTGTTTCGGTGATTGCAACATCCCCTCGTGGTCACCACTGTCCCAAGTTCCCGCCGGAGATCGGGTGATATCTCCACCTCCCTGTTGGACTTGCCCGGGCTTCGTGCCCGGGCTTTTTTTGTTTGGCAATGCGTAGAGCCGTGCTTACCTGCGTTTAAACACAAGTGAGGAGACACCAAGATGAAATCCGCCAAGGACTTTATGGAAGAGGCTAACGGCATCGTCCCCAGGATGGGACCGGAAGATGCGATTGCGAAATACAACGCCGGTGGTGGCGTCTTTGTCGACGTGCGCGACAGCGGCGCGATTGCACAATCCGGCACCATCAAAGGCGCGCACCGCATTGCCCGCGGCATGATGGAGTTCGTGGCAGACCCCGCGACCCCTTTCCACAACGAAGCGCTGCAAAAAGACGCAGACATCTACCTGATCTGTGGGGCAGGCGGGCAGGCGGCCCTCGCTGGCAAGACGCTCAAGGACATGGGGTTTGAGAAGGTGACCAACATCGGTGGTTTCGGGGCCTGGAAAGAGGCGGGCGGGCCTACCGAAGAAGGGTAGGGGTCGCAGGTGCAGGGGCAAGCCATTCAGCACAACGATGTTGGCGCAGGCTGGCCGCTCGTTGTCAGGTTTTGACATGGCGACCTTAGTAGTTCGTCTCATCTGCATTTTGATCGGGTTCGCTGGGACGCCGAGTGCGGCAGAAGAACGCTATACCCTCACTGATGGCAGCACCGTTGAACCCCTCGATCAGTTCAAAGAATGCGATGTCTGCCCTGAGATGATCGTGCTACCACTCGGGTCCTTTATGATGGGTGCTCCGCAGAGTGAATCAGAGGAGCTTGAGCGGTTATGGGGAAACACCGAAGGACGTTTGACTGAAGGGCCAGTCCACGAAGTGCAGATTGACATACCCTTTGCGATGGGTCGCAACGAGGTGACACATGATGAGTGGGCGCTTTGTGTTGAGGATGGCGGCTGTTCACATCTGCCGGATCGTTTCACGTTGACGGAAGACGGTAACATTGCGCTCGACGGTCGTAGTCCCGTCAACGAGGTATCCTACCTCGATGCGCTAAAATACGTTGCTTGGCTCAATAGCATCATCGGTGAAGATGCTTATCGGCTACCTACCGAGGCGGAGTGGGAATACGCGGCAAGGGCAGGTACGACAACAATCTTTGCCCAAGGAAACGCTTTAACCAAAGACCAGGCAAACTTCATCGGTTTGGGCGATGGAACGCCGTCGGGTGAGGTTCGGCGCGACCCGACAGACCATAAGACACCGATATCGGTAGATCGGCTGGACGCATCTAACCCTTGGGGGTTAAGGCACATGAGCGGCAATGTGCTAGAAAGAACAATGTCGTGTTGGACTGAGCGGCATGTCGGGCTGTCCACATCGAGCGCATATCTTGATTTGGCTTCGCAAGAGATTTCATGTCGACGGGTGTCCAAAGGCGGTTCGTACATCTCCAGTTTTCATAGTGCCCGGCCAGCCGTTCGCGGGCGCGGAGACGAGGACTGGCGTGGAGAAATCGGCGGGTTTCGTATTTTGCGGCAATTCCAGGTGGAGCAAGAACAGTGACTGTCCAACCACGACCCTTCACTCCAGCGCCTGATCCCAATCCGCGATCAGGTCGCTGATTTCCTCGATCCCCACCGAGACGCGGATCAGGTTTTCGGGGATGCCCGTGTGCGGTTCGATCGTGTTTCGATGTTCGACGAGGCTTTCGACGCCGCCCAGTGATGTTGCCCGCAGGAAGACCTGCAGCTTGCCGACGACGGCAAGCGCCTCTTCTGCGCCACCCTGCACCAGAACCGAGAGCAAGCTGCCAAAGCCCCCCTGCATCTGACGTTGTGCGATGTCATAGCGGTGGTGGTGCGGCAGGCCCGGATAGAACACATCCACGACCTTGGGATGCGCCAACAAGTGCTTTGCCAAAGCCAGCGCATTCTGTGACATCCGCTCGACCCGTAAAGGCAGTGTGCGCATCGCGCGGGTCAAGAGCCATGCCTCGAACGGGCCAAGGATCGCGCCTGCCATTTTGCGGTCTGCGATGATGTTCTGCCAGACCGCAGCATCCGGCGCGCGCGTTGACAGCACGCCTGCCAGCACATCCGAATGCCCGTTGATCCCCTTCGTGGCCGAATGCATGACGATATCCGCCCCATGATCGAGCGCACGCGTGAGGATTGGGGTAGCCGCGGTCGCATCCACCACGAGCAAGGCTTTGCACACGTCCCGCACGGCTTGAACATCGACGGACTTTAGCCAGGGGTTGGACGGTGTCTCAACAAAGACGAGATCGGGTTCTTCGCGCGCTGCGATCGCCTCCACCTCGTCGGCATCGACGGCGATCAGGGTGATTTGCTGTTTCGGGCAGTAGTCCTGAAGCCAGGCGGTCGTGCCCCAATAGATTCCTGATTGCACCACGATCTTGGCACCGACCGGCAGGGTCCGGATGACAGCTGCAATCGCGGCCATCCCGGACGGAAAGAGCAGCGTGTCCTCGGCCCCTTCCAGCGCGCAAATCACCGCCTCGGCCTGCCGCAGGTTGTCACTGTCGGCGCGCGAATAGATGTTGTCGGGTCGGAGTGGGGAATAGTCCGGACCGCGCAGAAACGTGGTCGCCGGCTGCAAGGCGGGTACGACACCACCTGATTGCGGGTCAGTTGCGCCGGCGGCATGGGCGGCGATGGTGGCTTGGGCTTGTTTTTTTGTCATGCCGCTTTGTCAGTCGGAACATGGGCCAACTGCAAGCGGAATTGCGAAACGTGTCTCAGGTCACAAACGCGTCCCGCCCGATTCCTTGCAGATAAAGCAGTGCCGTCAGATCGCCGTGGTTGATGCGGATATCGCACTCCGCCTGTACGGCGGGCTTGGCATGCAGGGCAACCCCAGTGCCCGCAAGCCTGAGCATGCCAAGATCGTTGGCTCCGTCGCCCACGGCAATCACGTCATCAGGGGTGATGCCAAGACGCACTGTGATCTCATGCAAGGCCTCGACCTTGGCTGCTTGGCCGAGGATCGGGCGCCCGACTTCGCCGGTCAGTTTGCCCTCCGCTGCAATCAGCGTATTGGCCCGGTGTTCGTCGAACCCAAGCGCCGCCGCGACCCTTGCCGTGAAGGCCGTGAAACCGCCAGAAACGAGTGCGGCGTAGCCCCCGTTTGCCTTCATCGTGTTCACCAGTTCGTACCCGCCGGGCATATAGGTGATCCGCTGGTCCAGAACCTGCTCAATGACGGTCTCGGGCAGGTCCTTGAGAAGGGCCACGCGTTCAATGATCGCCGCTTCGAAGTCTAACTCGCCATTCATCGCCCGGGCTGTGATCGCGGCCACGCGGGGGCCGAAACCAGCCTCTGCCGCAAGTTCATCAATGCACTCCTGCCGGATCATCGTGCTGTCCATGTCGGCGAGCAGCATTTTCTTGCGGCGATTGGCGCTGGGCTGGATGACCAGATCGACACAGCCCTTTTGCAGGTCTTCCCAAACCGCCCATTGGTTATCGGGCAGGGCAGGGATGGTGAACTCTGCGGCTTCATCAATCGCAAGCCAAGTGACAGTGCCACCGCCCCATGCATTGCGCAGGTTCTCCACCAGCACGCCGTCCAGCGCGCGCTCTGTCGGGGTGCTGATCAGGGTGACGGTATACATCGCAGGCTCCTTTGACTTGGGTGCGGTCTAACGGTCCTGCCGGGCGATGCCACCCCCTTTTCGCGCGGGCCGCCACAAGAACACAGGTTTCCGATGCGCGCCGCGGGTGCCGGAAAATTACCACAGACTGTCGAATCTGCGCGGATTCCCTGTTGTGGGTCCGCAGGTGAGCGCGTATTTGCGTCCGTGGGACACCCCTCCCCAACGAGGGGCGCATATCTGTGAGGATACACATTGATGGTTATGACCAAACCGGCGTCGCGTGACGCCGCAACAAAACCCGTTGCAAAACCACGCAATCCCCGTTTTTCATCCGGCCCCTGTGCTAAGCCCCCTACGTGGTCGCTGGACGCGCTGTCTGACGCCCCGCTGGGTCGGTCGCACCGTGCCGCCGTGGGCAAGTCCAAGCTGAAAGAAGCGATTGACCTGACGCGCGAGGTGCTGCGCATTCCCGCTGACTATCGGATCGGGATCGTGCCTGCCTCTGACACTGGCGCGTTCGAGATGGCGATGTGGTCGCTGCTGGGCGCGCGCCCTGCCGAGATGGTCGCTTGGGAAAGCTTTGGCGCGGGCTGGGTCTCCGATGTGGTCAAGCAGCTGAAGATCGAGGCGACGACGCACACCGCCGAATATGGTGAGATCGTCGATATGGCCGCGCTGAACTTCGACAATGATGTCTGCTTTACCTGGAACGGCACAACGTCCGGCGTGCGCGTGCCCACGGGCGATGTGATCCCGGCGGACCGCGCGGGCCTGACGCTCTGCGATGCGACCTCTGCTGCCTTTGCGCAGGACCTGCCGTGGGACAAGCTCGATGTCACCACCTTCTCTTGGCAGAAGGTCATGGGTGGCGAGGCCGCGCACGGCGTGCTGATCCTCAGCCCCCGCGCGGTGGAGCGGTTGGAAAGCTACACTCCAGCATGGCCACTGCCCAAGATCTTCCGCCTGACGAAGGGTGGCAAGCTGATCGAAGGCATCTTTGAAGGGGCCACGATCAATACCCCATCCATGCTGGCGGTTGAAGATTACTTGTTTGCCCTGAAATGGGGCCGGTCTATCGGCGGGCTGGATGCGTTGATCCACCGCGCGGATGCAAATGCGCGTGCCATCTGGAACTTCTGCGCGGCGCAACCGTGGATCGACAACCTTGCCGTTGATCCCGCAACCCGGTCCAACACCTCTGTTTGCCTGAAGTTCACCGACGACCGGATCACCGACGGTGCCGCCTTTGCCAAAGCCGTGGCCAAAAGGCTGGAGGTTGAAGGGATCGCCCTTGATATCGGTGCCTATCGGGATGCCCCCGCCGGTCTGCGGATCTGGTGCGGCGCGACGGTCGAGACATCCGACATCGAGGCGATGCTGCCCTGGCTGACATGGGCCTTCGAGACCGAGATCGCCAATCAATAATCACGTCCCGGGCCTGACCTGGGACCCCGACCAGAGGCCCCGGATCACGTCCGGGGCGCGGACACCTTATTTTTCGAAGGAGCGCCAAGATGGCCCCCAAAGTACTCATCTCTGACAAACTCTCCCCTGCCGCCGTGCAGATCTTCAAGGATCGCGGCATCGACGTGGATTTCCAGCCGGATCTTGGCAAGGACAAGGACAAACTGCTGTCGGTCATCAGCCAATACGACGGTCTGGCCATCCGGTCCGCCACCAAGGCCACGGAAAAGATCATCGCTGCTGCTGACAATCTCAAGGTCATCGGGCGCGCCGGGATCGGCGTGGACAACGTGGATATCCCGGCCGCCTCCAAGAAGGGCATCATCGTGATGAACACACCCTTCGGGAACTCCATCACCACTGCTGAACACGCGATTTCCATGATGATGGCCGTCGCCCGGCAAATCCCAGAGGCGAACGCATCGACCCATGCCGGCAAATGGGAAAAGTCGCGTTTCATGGGTGTGGAACTGACCGGAAAGACCCTCGGCGTCATCGGGGCCGGCAATATCGGATCCATTGTCATCGACCGCGCGCAGGGGCTGAAGATGAAGGTCGTGGCCTATGATCCGTTCCTGTCAGAGGAACGCGCCGTTGATATCGGGGTGGAGAAGCTGGAACTGGACGACCTGCTCGCCCGGTCTGATTTCATTACCATGCACGTGCCGCTTACCGAGCAGACAAAGAACATCCTGTCAGCCGAAAACATCGCCAAGCTGAAGAAGGGCGTGCGGATCGTGAACTGCGCGCGGGGTGGCTTGGTGGACGAGGCAGCATTGGCCGACGCCTTGAATTCCGGACATGTCGCCGGAGCAGCGTTCGACGTGTTTGCGGTGGAACCCGCCACGGAAAGCCCACTTTTCAACCTGCCCAACGTGGTTGTCACACCGCACCTTGGGGCCGCGACCACCGAAGCACAGGAAAACGTCGCCCTGCAGGTCGCTGAACAGATGTCAGACTACCTGCTGACGGGGGCTGTGCAGAACGCGCTCAACATGCCATCCGTAACTGCGGAAGAGGCGAAGGTCATGGGCCCCTGGATCAAACTGACCGAACACCTCGGCAACTTCATCGGCCAGATGACGGATGAACCGATCAAGGCGATCAATATCCTGTTTGACGGTGAGGCATCCGAATTGAACCTCAAGGCGCTGACGGCGGCGACGGTTGCGGGGATCATGATGAAGGCCAACCCCGACACAAACATGGTCAGCGCCCCGGTGATCGCCAAGGAACGCGGGATCAGGGTCTCCACCACCAAGCAGGATCAGTCCGGCGCGTTCGAGGGCTATGTGAAGGTGACCGTGGTGACTGAAAAGCGCGAGCGGTCGGTCGCAGGGACAGTGTTCAGCGACGGCAAGCCGCGCTTCATCCAGATCAAGGGCATCAACATCGATGCCGAGATCGGGCGGCACATGGTCTACACCACCAACGAAGACCGCCCCGGCATCATCGGCGCATTGGGGACGACGATGGGCGCGAATGACGTGAACATCGCAAACTTTACGCTGGGCCGCGCCGGGGTGAAGGGGGAGGCGATTGCGCTTCTCTACGTGGATGAACCGGTGCCCGGCCCAGCGATCAAGGCGCTGGAGGACACGGGGCTGTTCACGCAGGTGAAGCCGCTGACGTTTAATGTGTGAGGGCGAATGCAGCTATTTGGGCGCGGCGGTTTGTCCGCGCCCTCTTCAATCCAGCCACCGCCAACAGACCAGCCGCGCGTATAGTCTAGTGAGGTGTTCGTTCCGCGGTAGGAGATGACAGTGGTATCTGTGTCGATGCCCTCTACCGTGCCACCAGCAACGTCGTAAGCGATGGCGTAGAAGCCGGTCGCAAGCGCATCTTCCTGAAAAGCTTCAGAAACGCTACCGAGATTGTGACTGACCGTTGCTGTTCCAACCCTAACGTTCCCGCTAGTGGAGTCACCCAAACCGTCGGGATCGTTATCTCCGGCGTCAGCGATACCGGCTTCTGGTCCACGGTTGTAGGCATCCATGGAAAGGATCGCGAGGAAGAGTTCCTTAGAGATCGTCATCGTACTTTTCCCTTAATTCAAACAGCAGATCCAAGGACCAAAATCTGGTTCGAGAAATAGAGCGCCAACCACGTGGACTGTCATCTGGCAACTGCAAGCTCATAATAGTTTGATCCGGCCACAGCTCTTCCCGGAACCACCAGTTCAGGAGCGGTTCCAAAGTTCCGGCCGTGACGGGATCATCCGTGACCTCCAATGTCATGCGCTCAATATTGAAGCCCGCGCCGAACACTTCTGCAATATTCTCTGGATCAACCTCGCGCACACTCGCTGGATCATTGATATCCAGAAAGGTCACCATCATCGGCGCATTCTCAAGCGGGATCGTCACGGGCTCCGTTTGCCTGGGGATTTCTCGCAGCCACTCCTGCCGCTTCATCCCGCGAAACCTGTCGCCTGAATAGGCTTTGAACCGTTCTGCAGAGCCGCCAAGCAGCACGAACAGATACCGCCCAGGAGCGACCTCCACGACTGTCGCCTCACCCCGGATGTCATATTCCACCTCCGTCCCAGTCGGAGGCAATTGCCCCCAATAGGTTGCATTCACTTGCACGACAGCGGACCCGGACACCTTTCCATCCGGCGTATCGACAACAACAGTCAGCTTCTGCCGCCACTCATGCCGTTCGTAGCAGGCCGAGAGCGCGAGACAGGCAAGGGCCAGACATAGCAGGCGAGCGATACGTTGCATCACGTTTCCCCGTTCGTAGATCATGCCGATAAAGCCCATCAATCCCGCCGGATAACCCCCGTCACCGCCGCAGCTCCGATCGCGGTCACGATCCAGCCCAGCGCGATCAGCCACCAGCGGACGGACCAGAGCACTTTGCCCCAGGGCCCGCGCGTGGTGGAGGGGGCCCAGGAGGCCTCTTGCCCCAGCGCAACAATCGGCACCACAAGGTCGACCGCATAGGCGATGGGGTGGAACGTCTCATAGTCCCGTCCGGGGGTCAGGATCGTCTCACCATCTGCGGCCAGCATGAATTTGTCTGACCAGACCTGCGCAGGGTTCTGGATGCGCGCGTCCGTGGCCAGCGCCTGCCAACCTTCTGACATCAGCACCGGCCCCATTGTCGGGGCGAAATCCCCGGCCTCCCACGCGCGGTCGGCCAGAAACCAGCCGATGAACACCAGAACCAGCAGCATGTAAAAGCTGCGCTCGGGCCGGTGCCCGTAGCCCACGACCACACCAAACACCTTGTCGGCAATCAGGCTGCCAAGGTTGCGCCAACCGGTGCGGAGCGCGAACCAGCGCTGCTCATCCCGGAACTGCTTTTGTGCTAGGTCCTGCGTCATGACCGGCAGGTCGATGTTGGGGCTGGAGAGGAGCATCAGGCGCTGCAATTGCGGATCGTTGGGGCGGCGTTTCTGCAATGGGGCAAGCGCCTTGGTTCTGGCTTCTCCGCTTTCCCGGCTGGCTTGCAGTAGCGACAGGCGCCAGTCCGCCTCGCGCCGCCAGCGCGCGCGGGAGGCTTTGCGCTGTTCCCGTTCCTTGGCCATCATGATCGCCCGCGCGTCCGACCGGTGGCCTGTATCGCGCAGAAGCTTGGCGAGCTGTTCGTAGGGTTGCGGATAGAACTCCCGCCGGGAAATCGCGCCTTTCTTCAGCCATTCCAGCCGTGCGGGCACGTCGATCTCACCATGCAGCACGTCGTAGATGAACCCCGCCAGCGTGATCTGGTCGCAAAGCGCCCAGCTTTCCGGATCATCCCAGAGGTCACCCACATGGGCCGATGTCAGATCGACAGCGCCATTGGCCGCCTTGATCCGCCGCCAGATGAAACCCTCGCGCACGATGAGCCGCTGCGCATTCAGCACCGGCCCGCCGGGGTTGCGCATTGCCGCATGGCTGCAGTCCAGCACCCCGTTGATTTCGGCCCCGACAAAACTGACCTCGCCGCTGGTTTCGGCATAGCGCAGAAAGGCATCACCGCGCACCTGCGCGCTTTGGGCATTCAACGCATGGCCTTGTTCGTTGTGAAAGGCCACCCCAATGCAGACAAGCTGCCCCCCGATGCTGGACCCCAAAAGGCTGACCTGCCCCTCGGCGGTGGTCCCTTCCATCAGCACGCTGCTGGCGACCTGAAGGCCCTGCGCCTTGAATGCGGACCCCTCCGGGTTGCGCAGGCTGGCTTGCGTGCAGGAGAGATGCCCCTTGATCACCCCGCCAGAGAACGAGATTTTTCCTTCGCTCCGGCTGCCGTTCAGCGTCAGGTTTCCGGCGACCTGAATGCGCGCGGCGTTCAGCCCTTTGGTCAACGTGCATCCAACGATTGCCAGACCGTCGACCTGCAACTGCAGCATCTGCGGGCGGGCAGCAAAGTGGCAGTTGAAGAAATCGACCGGCCCGCGTGCGGTGGTAAAGCTCAGATCCAGCGTGCCACCAATCCAGGCCCCGCGCACGGTGATCCCCGATGGCTGCGTGCGAAAATCCTGACATCCGCCAAGGATCAGATAGCGCAGAAGGGCGGCCCGGATCAGCACGCTGGGCGCCATCAGGTTCGGCACGGTCAACCCGATCTCTGCCACCTCGCCCGCCTGTGCCGCGGTCAGCAGCTGCAGCTCTGCCGGGGTCAGCAGGCCCGCATCGCGCAGCTCTACCACTTGGCGCCAACGGGTGATCAGATGCAGGTCGTCGTAACTCATACCGGCACGCTAGGGGGGTGCTTGGCGCCGCGCAACGGCTTTCGCCCCTTTTGCTTGTACCGGAAACAGCCTAAATCCCCGGGATGGCACTTGAATTCCCTGACCTGGCAGCGGTCCTCGACCACCAATTTGATACGGTGATCGACGTCCGATCACCCGCTGAATATGCCGAGGATCACGTACCCGGTGCGATCAACCTACCTGCGCTGGATAACGCTCAGCGGGCCGAGGTGGGCACGATGTACAAACAGGTCAGCCCCTTTAACGCCCGCAAGATCGGGGCCGCGATGGTTGTGCGCAATGTGGCGGCCCATATCGAGGGGCCGCTGGCGCGCCATGATGGCGCGTGGCAGCCGCTGGTCTACTGCTGGCGCGGCGGGCAGCGCTCTGGTGTCTTTGCGACGCTTCTGTCCGAGATTGGCTGGCGCGCTGAGACGGTGAAGGGCGGCTACACGAGCTTTCGCCGGTTGGTGAAACGCGCGGTCTATGATGTGGACCTACCGCATCGGATCGTGCTGCTGGATGGCAATACGGGCACAGCGAAAACAGCACTCCTTTCACGGCTCGACGCGATGGGCGTGCAGGTGATAGATCTTGAGGGGCTCGCGCATCACCGCGGGTCACTGCTGGGGGGCAGGCCCGGCGGGCAGCCTGCGCAAAAGGCGTTTGAGACGGCGCTGGCTGTTGCCTTGCATCACCTTGATCCGGACAAGCCTGTGGTGATTGAGGCGGAAAGCAGCAAGATCGGGCGTCTGAACATCCCAGAGGGGCTCTGGCGCAAGATGCTGACCGCCCCGCGCATTGTGCTCAAGGCCCCATTGGCGGGTCGTGCAGAGTATCTGGCGCGCGTTTATGAGGATGTGATTTCGGACGCTGACGCCTTGGCTAACAAGCTGAAGCCGCTGCGCCGCTTGCGGGGCCATGCTACCGTGGACAATTGGATCGCACTGTCGCGCGAAGGTGCACTGTTGGAGCTGTCAGCGGCGCTGATGGAGCAACACTACGACCCCGCCTATGCAAAGTCGCGCAAGACAGAGACGCGGGAGACGCTCGCAGAGATCACGATGAACAGCTTGCAGGACGCTGATCAGGCGCGCGCCGCCGAAGAGGTGGCTGCAATCGTCAGCCGATGGTGATCATCTGGTCATCGGTCACCGTGCCGATGATCGCCGAAGTGTAGCCCGCCTCGCATAGCTTTTGCAGCAGTTTGTCTGCGCCCTTGCCGGGCACCGCAGCCAAAATTCCACCGGCCGTTTGCGGGTCGTAAATCAGGTCAAACACCGACCCCGCAATCGGCCCAGCCGCTGTGACGTTATCGGCGTAGAGGCTGGAGCGTACGCCTGCCTGTGACACGGCCAATGCGCCATCCATGACCGGGATCGCATCGCGCTTCAGCTGCGCCCCCGTGCCCGATGCGTCGCAGATCCCGCGCAGATGCCCGGCGAGCCCAAAGCCCGTCACATCCGTCATCGCACGCGCATCTTTGAGGATCTTTGACGCCTCAGCTTGCCCCTGCATCATCAGATCGAGGCAGGCGATCACATCCGCCCCGCGCGCCTTGCCAGCCATCTCGGCGGCCATGATCGTGCCACTGCCAAGGGGCTTTGTCAGGATCAGCGCGTCACCGGGTTTGGCCCCGGCGAGTGTGATCGGCCTTTTGACAAGTCCTGTGATCGTGAAGCCGATGGTGAGTTCGGCTCCCAATGACGTATGCCCGCCGATGATCCGCCCGCCAGCCTCTGCAAACACCGTGTTAGCGACATCAGTGATCTCTGCCACCGTACGCGCCTGCAGCTCGGCCGAGGCGCGCGGCAGGATCAGGTTAATCGTCGCGGCCTGCGGCGTGGCCCCCATTGCCCAGATGTCACCCAGCGCATGTGTTGCGGCGACGCGCGTCATCACCACCGGGTCTTCTACGAAGGCGCGCAGGTGGTCCGTGCTCATCACCTGGCCCGGCTGCACCTCGGCTGCGTCATCGCCAAAGGCATCGCCTACAGCCCCTTGCAACGCCGCGCGCCCCACCTTGGCACCGCAGCCGCCGCACATCGGCTTATCGCCGAGCGCCTCACCCATCCCCAACGCGGTTGTGCGCGGCACGTTGGGCGCGCCCATCATCTCAAGCTCGGCAAACTGGTTCATGAACTTGCGGTCGATGGCGTCTTTGAGTTTCCAGAGCAGCGTCCCCGCCCGCGCCGTTCCGAACTTCTCGGCCAATGCCGATTTTTCGCCCAAGGAGATCAGCTTCAGATAGTCCCGCTGCGGGCGGTAGGTACGTAAATCACCGCCCGACAGCGCCGCGCGCAGATTGTCAAAAAGGACGGGTGCCTGCCGCACCGCATAGACCCCGGCCTTGGGCCGGGGCGAGGCTGCCATATGCGCGCAGTCGCCGACCGCAAAGATGCCGGGTGTGGAGGATTGCAAATGCGCATCTACGGTGATGAAGCCGTCCTGCAGTTCCAGCCCGGTGTCCGTCATCCAATCATGCGCCTTCGCGCCCGCGGCACCGGTGGTAAAGTCGGACCGGATGGTGCGCCCGTCCTTGAGGACAATGCCGTCGGCGAAGATTTCGGTCACCTCCGCACCCTCGATCACCTCAACCTCCGCCGTTGTCAGTGCGGCAAGCATCCGTTGGCGTGCCTTGTAGCCCAACGCATCCAAGGCACGACTGCGGTCAATCAGGCGGAGCGTCGGGTTCCGGCCCTGCAGAGCGTGGGCCATCGCCATCGCCAATTCCGCCCCTGCAACACCCCCGCCGATGACAGCAACCTGTGGGTCATTGGCCGTTGCGCGAAAGGCATCCCAACGTGTTGCAAAAGCCCCCAGCGGTTTGGCCGGGATCCCATGGGCCGTGAATCCCGGCAGATCGGGCATGGCCGAGGTGATGCCGACATCGATGGAGGTCGCGTCAAATGCGACGGGCGGGCGACCGGGCACGGTGATGGTGCGCGAGTTTGGATCAATGGCGGCTGCCGCCCCGTTGATCAGCCGCGCGCCCGCAAAGTGCGCAAGGCGGACCAGGTCGATGTCCAACTCATCCCGCGTGTAATGCCCCGCCACGAACCCCGGCAACATGCCCGAATAGGGCGCCGTCGGCCCCGGGTTGATCACGGTCAGCCGCACGCCGGGGAGCGGGGTCATCCCCCACGACCGCAGCATCAGCGCATGGGTATGGCCGCCGCCGATCAACACAAGGTCACGGGTGAAGGGGAGGGTGTTCATTGCACCGTATTAGCGGGCCTCAGGTCACGGGGAAAGCCACTGTGGTTCCCAGTGACGCGCCCGTGAATAGGCGACACGGCGGTGCTGCGCGCCCAAATGCACAAGGTCGATATGCGTGATGCGGCAGGTGAGCAGGGCAAAGCTCTCCGGATCAGGGTCTTTGACGTAGTCGAGCGCGCTTGCAATGGGCGTGCCAGGTGGTGGTGTGACGCCATAGGATTGCTGCGCGTGATCTGGGATCTTGTCCCACAGAGGTTGGATCGTCTCCCCGGTCGTGATGCTGACCTCTGCCTGCAGCCTGATCTGCAGATCCTGTTTCGCGTCCCAGATATGCAGGGCGGCGCGGGGACAGGCGCGCAGGCTCTTGATCTTGTCGGAGTGAAGGTCCGTGTGCACGCTGAGCTCGCCCGCCTTACGGTCCGCACTGCGCAGCACAACCGTGCGCGCCTCTGGCCAGCCGTCCGGCGATACGGTGGCAAACGTCGGCCTCCGTGCCGGGTGCTTGGCGTCCGCGACTCCACGGCCCAATGTTCCCCAGGCGCGGGACCAGAGCCCATTGGCGGTTTCAAACCACTCACTCATAGCCCGTCATCTCCAGATACCCGATGCCGCTGTGGCTGCCTTCGACCGTCACTGGCCCCTCCCAATAAGGCACGCTGGTCGCCATCCACGCGTTCTCGTTGATCGCCTGCACCGTGACGTCGACATCCTGCGCAGGCAGTTCCACCCGCCAGCGCACCGGCACGTCGTCGTCGTTTGTGGCCAGCGGCGTGGCCGTCAGCGCACCGTCAGAATAGGGCATCGTGTGCCCGTCGGGTGTGATCCATGTGGCTGAGGTGAAGTTCTGCCCATCGGTCTGCTGCAACCGAAACCCCATCATCTTGTTCCCGTCATCGAAAGACAGCGAGAACCAATCCCACCCCGTCTGGTTCTCGGCCAGTGGTTGGGATGACCATTCGCGATCAAGCCATG
The DNA here is from genome assembly GCA_039821425.1 of Pseudomonadota bacterium. Taxonomy (GTDB): domain Bacteria; phylum Pseudomonadota; class Alphaproteobacteria; order Rhodobacterales; family Rhodobacteraceae; genus Yoonia. The sequence continues at coordinate 20,859 of JBCBOD010000018.1, read as the reverse complement.
CGTTGCCAGTGACCTCCACGGGGCCATCCGGTAACTCAAGCGTGCCTTCGATCGCGAAGAAGGGTTGGGAATAGTAGTAAGAGGCCTGGCCCGCGGCCGATTTCACCGAAAACCCGTCATCACCATGAAAGACCAGCGGCCCTTCGGCGGTCAGGGTCATGTCATAGGCGAAATCCGTGCCGCTGGCCGTCATTTGCAGCGTATCCCAGTCCCCCGTCAGGGCCCAATCGTCAATCCATGCGTCAAACGGATCAGCCACCACGCCTGCCTGCCCGATGCCGCCACGGGCGAGGCGTTCGGCCACGAAATGCGCCGTCTCTGTCGTCACCGCCGCGTGGCCCATCCAAAGCTGCGGCGCGGTCCAGCCTTCTCCAGCCTCCGGGGCGAGGGCAGAGCGGAAGAGGGTCCATTGCAGCCCGTAGGGCGTGCCGTTGGCGTCTGCCAGATTAGCCGTCAGATACCACCATTCGATCCGATAGTCGGGGTGTGCGCCGTGATCTGCCGGGAAGTCGAATACGGGGTCCGGGGCTGGCACGCTGAACCCCTCCGCATCTGTCCCCAGACCGGCAAAGCCTTGGGCCTGCGCCATGATGGGCAGAAGGCAGGCGAGAAAAATCGCTTTAGCGTTCATTGGCGAACACCTTCAGAAGGTCGGCAGGCGGTGTGCGCGCCAGCCGGCGGGCGGGCCAGAGTGCGGCAAGTGCAGCGGCAAGAAGCGCGAAGAGGCCAAGCCGCGCGTAGTCGAGCGGGAAGAGGTACATTGGCAGCTTCCACCCGAAGGCCGCCACGTTCACGACAGCCAGCAAGGCCCATGCCAGCGCAAGGCCAAGGGGCAGCGCCACCACCGCCGTCATCGCGGCCAGCATGATCGCGCGCAACAACTCCAGCCGCCCGATCTGCGCCCGTGTCATCCCCACGGCCCAGGCGGGCGCCAGTTGTGGGACCCGCATGGTGGCGAGGGTCAAGAGGCTCATCAGGATCGCAAAGCCCGCGACAGCGAGGGTGAGAACGTTGAGCGCCGTGGTCACGGTGAATGTTCGTTCGAATACCTGTAGGGATATCGCCTTGATCCCCGCCTGATTGATCGCCTGACCGGGGCTGATGCCGGTGGCGCTTTCAAGGTTGGTCAGGAAGGTTTCGGCCTGTGCTGGGTCTAGCCGGATACCAAAATTCTGTGGTGTGACCTCGGGGTACAGGGTCGCGAATTGGCCTTCGCTGATGACTGCCTGTCCGATGGGATTGCCGTAATCGCCATAGACGCCTGCGACAGGAAGGGTCAGGCCTTGCAGCGTGACATCATCACCCACATTCAGCCCGGCGCGCCGTGACAGTTGTTCGTTGATCAGGATGGTCTGGCCAGCAAACGTGGTGTCCCAAGGGGCGTCGTTTGCCTGCAGGAACACCCAATTGTCGCGGTAGGTCGCGTGATCGCGCGCGCCAAACACCTCCGTAGGCTGCCCCGCGACGGTGACATCGGCGCTCTGGATTGGGAGCAGGGCATCGGCATTGTCAGCGGCAAACCCGATCAGGGCGGCGCTTTGCGCCGCATCCTCTGTACGGATGTAGAGCTCTGACGCCAGCCGCTGGTCGAGGAAATCGACAAAGGTCAGCCGGAAACTCGACACCATGGTCGAGACACCGACGTTTGCGGCCATTGCCAGCAAGAGCGCCATGAGCGCCAGCGACAGCCCCGGCAGTTGCTGACGCGTATCCGCCCAGAACCACTGCGCCCGGACACCGCTGGCAATGCGGCTGGCCAATGCCAGCGCGCGGTCAAGGACGAGTGGCAGGGCCAGTGCAGCACCGATCAGAAGCGTGGCGAGCAGAGAGAACCCCCCGATGAGGCCGGTTGCCGTGCTCATCAGGATGGCCGAGGTTGCGAGCAGGACGACTGCCCCAACACCTTGCACGACGGCCCTGCGCCCTGCGGCCATGGCAAGCGCGCGAGGTTGCGCGGCGGCGAGAAGCGGCATGCGTGACATCTGCCAAAGCGCGCCGCTCGCTGCGAGTGCGGTGCCGCCGAGCGCAATGGCAAGGCCAGACAGCCACCAGACCGGGCGCAATTGCAGATTGCCTGACACATCCGCCCCGTAGAGCCCGCGCAAAGTCGCTGCCACGTCAGGTAGCAGAAGCGCCGCGATCAGGTAGCCAAAGGCAACCCCGATCACCCCGGCCACCAGCGCAAAGAGCATCAATTCCGCCCCCATCAGCACGATCAACCGCCGCAAGGGCACACCCAACGCGCGCAGGGTCCGCACGACAGGGCGGCGCTGTTCAAAGGCCAGCCCGATGGCGCCGTTCACGATGAAGATCCCAACGGCAAAGGACAGCAGCCCGAAGGCCGTCAGGTTCAGATGAAAACTGTCCGTCAGCCGCCCGATGTCGCTGCCGCCCTGCGCGGGCTGGCGGATGAGGTCGGGGGCGACCTCTTCCAAAGCTGCGCGGCCCACGGGCTGCCGGGGCAGCACGATCAAGCTGTCGATCAACCCCTCTTTGCCAAGCAGGCGCTGGGCGACGCCAATGTCCGTGATCGCAGTGTTCGGTGCGGCATCGGGGCTGATGATCACGTTCAATTCTGGCAAAGCCGCTGCTGTTTCGGCATTAGCAAATAGCTGGCCGTCGCCGGTCAGAAACGCCCCGATGTCTGCGCCTTCGGTCGGTGCCACTGGTCCGATCCCACCGGGGGCGGTGAGCGGTTCCACCCCAACGATCCGCACGCCATCCAACCGCCCTTGCACCACCGGGCTGACAAGCCAGCCTGACCGTCGCAGGGCCACGTAGGTCTCTTGCGGCATCGGCTGTCCGTCACGGCGCACCAGCCGATCAAACTGACCTTCGCCCAGGGTTGCGGCAGCCGCGTCATAACTCGCCCGCGCCTCGGCGTTCACGGCCTGTACGCCGGACCAAAGGCCCGTCGCCAGCGCCAACCCCGCGAGCAACGTGAAGAGCTGCAAGGGATTGCGGAACCAGTGCGAGAGGAGCGCGCGCAGCGTCGCCTGTGTCATGCGACCTGACCCGCGCGCAGGTGCAGACGGCGTGACATGCGCCCCGCCAGTGCCTCGGAATGCGTCACCATCAACAAACTGGCCGCGGTCTCTGCCACCAGTTCCAGCATCAGATCCATCACGGTGGCTGCTGTGGCCTCGTCCAAATTGCCGGTCGGCTCGTCCGCCAGCACAAGTTTCGGTTTCGGCGCTAAAGTGCGGGCAATCGCCACGCGCTGTTGCTGCCCACCGGAGAGTTGTTCGGGATACTTCGACAGTTGCGAAGTCAGACCCATCCGGTCCGCGAGTGTGGTCGCCCAGTCTTGGTCATGCTGATCCGCGAGCCTTGCCTGAAACGCGATATTGTCCGCCACCGTCAGGCTTGGGATCAGATTGAACTGCTGAAACACGACGCCCACAGTACCACGGCGCAGGGAAGCGCGCGCGGCATCATTCATGGGTGCGATATCCTGCCCGGCGAGCATGATCTGCCCACGATCAGGGGTGTCGAGCCCGCCGATCAGATGCAAGAGCGTGCTTTTGCCGCTGCCACTTTCACCTGTCAGGGCCAGCGTCTCGCCAGCGTCCAGAGACAGGTTGATTCCGCGCAGCACCTCGAACGGGCCATCCGCGGTCGCGTAGGTTTTGTGAATATCGGTAACGGTCAGCAGCATGTCTTATCCTCGGGAGGGGAGGTAACACACGGAAGCCGAAAGGAAATGGGGCGCGGCGATTAGGCCGCGATCAGGATGACGTGATTGCCGGCTGGGTCTTCAAAGACGAAACGCTTGACGTAAGAAAGGGATGTGTCCCAAGTGACCTGCCGCCCCGAGCCTTCGATGGTTTCGGCGACAGCGTTGATTTGCGCGATTGGGAAAGCGGGCAGCGCCTCTGTGTCATAGGGAAAGCTGGGTTGGGTCCCGAAATAGATGCGCCGAGTGCCGCTGACGGCCCAGAACCCATCGGAATCCTCTGGGTAATTCGGGGCCCGCATTTCCTGCAGTCCCAAAAGATCAAGGTAGAAGGCCCGCATTGCGGGCTCTGTATCCGGCGGCATGGGCACGAAGATATGCTGGAAGCGCGTGTTCTGATGGGCTGCGTCGCGCCCGGCGCTGAAGGCCATGTCGGGGCCGCGCCGTTTTTTCTTTTTCTCGAACTCCACCGGCGCGGTGCGCCGCGCGTGCTGAAAGCGGCGCTGCACCTCACGCAAGAGAAGCAGGAAGGCGACCCCGATGAAGATCACGATATATGGGATGTCGTAGGGCAGGGGTGGAAGTGTCATGTCATCATCCTTGTGGCATGGATAACATGGTGCTTCTCGCGGCGTTAGTCGCGGTTCTCTCTGTCGTGTTTTTCCCCCTTGCTGCCAGCATTCCCGTAACGGATCAAAGCCCAGACGACTGCGACAAAGACAGCGAGCACAACAAAGGGGCTGCCCCCTGTCAGGTCGAGCAACATGAAAGCCTCATATCTGTATGCGATTGCATACAATAGATGGGGCTCTCTGGCCTGATTTCAAGTGGTGCCGCAACGTTTTGCTGTATCCAAACGCGTGATCAGGTAGCAAACTTGCGACGAATGAGAGGGAGGCAAGAATGACCGATATCGTGATCTTGGGTGGTGCGCGGACGGCGATTGGCACTTTCGGGGGGGCATTGGCAGGCACCCCGCCGATTGCCTTGGGGGCCACGGCGGCCAAGGCGGCGCTGGACCGAAGCGGCGTTGTGGGCAATCAGATCGGTCATGTGGCCTTTGGCCATGTCATCAATACCGAGCCGAAGGACATGTACCTGTCGCGTGTGGCCGCCATGGACGCAGGCGTGCCGGACACGACCCCTGCGATGAATGTCAACCGGCTCTGCGGCTCCGGCGTGCAAGCCATCGTCTCGGTCACGCAATCGCTGATGCTGGGCGACGCGGATTTTGGCCTTGCTGGTGGCGCCGAAAACATGAGCCGCTCGCCCTTCATCATCCCCGATCAGCGCTGGGGAGCCAAGATGGGCGATGTGCGGACGCAGGACATGATGCTGGGCGCGCTCAACTGTCCTTTTGGCACGGGGCACATGGGTGTCACGGCCGAGAATGTGGCGGCTGAGCATACCGTCAGCCGCGGGGATCAGGACGCATTCGCCCTGCAAAGCCAGGAAAGGGCCGCCGCTGCCATCGCCGCCGGCCATTTCGACAGCCAGATCGTGCCTGTCGAGGTGAAGAAACGCCGCGAAATGGTCGCCTTTGACAAGGACGAACACCCCAAGGCCACGACGATGGAGGCGCTGGCGGGTTTGCGCCCGGTGTTCCAGAAAGATGGCAGTGTCACTGCTGGCAATGCATCCGGCCTGAATGACGGGGCGGCCGCTCTCGTTCTCGCACGGGCCGAGGCGGCAGAAAAGGCGGGGCTGACCCCAAAGTTCCGCATTCTGGGCTACAACCACGCGGGCGTCCGGCCAGAGGTGATGGGCATCGGCCCGGTCCCTGCCGTTGCCAATTTGCTGATGAAACTGCGCCTGACGGTCGATGATTTCGACGTCATCGAAAGCAATGAGGCCTTTGCCGCACAAGCGATTGCTGTGTCCCGCGAGCTCGGGTTTGACCCGGCCAAGGTCAATCCAAATGGTGGGGCGATTGCACTGGGTCATCCCGTCGGGGCCACGGGGGCCATCATCACCGTCAAGGCGATGTACGAGCTTGAGCGGATCGCGGGGAAACGCGCATTGATCACGATGTGTATCGGGGGTGGACAAGGTATCGCACTGGCCATCGAGCGGATTTAACGCCATGTGAGGGCGGAGTGATTTCGGAGTCTGCCATGTCCCCTCGCCCCGCCCTGCGCCATGTCGTGTTCTTTACCGCCAAAGACCCGGCGGACCTGCCCCGGATCATCGCCGGGCTGAACCTGCTGGCGGACATCCCGCATGCGCGCCACTTTGAAGTGCGCGAAAACACCCACGCCGATACGCTGTCAGGTCGGGTGGATGTGGTGGTATATGCGGAGTTTGGAAGTGCGGAGGATCTGGCGGCCTACAAGGAGCATCCCATCTATCAAAAGTCGATTGATGCGGTCAGACCACTACGCGACATGCGGGTGGCGGCGGATTTTTAGAAGCTGATCCGGGCTTTCAGGCGTCGAATCTCCGCCACAACACTCATCGCGGCAAGGGCAGAGCTGCGCGGGTTCTCGGGCAGACCTGCACCAGCAATTGTGAAGGTGAGATGCCCAAAAGCACCATTTGCGGTGATCTCATGAACGTTTTCGCTTACACCCGGGTCGGCGATCAATCGCACGCGGGTCTGGTCAAAACCGATGCCAGCGAGAGCAACGGCCGCCGCCACATTCGCGTTTTTCGGATAGTCGAGTGCCGCATGCCGTGCGGTGCCTTCAAAATGTGTGGCTGGCACTGTCAGCGTCGAGAGATCAACGCGTTCCTCTGCCGGTGATCCAGCCCAGCCTTTCGGCGGTTTCCGCCCGATGTAGGTGACGTCATCCAACCCGCCCATGCTTGCCGCACGCAGGGCATCAAGCCCGCCGATAGCCCCCGAGCACAAATGCAAGCGGGCACCTCCATCGTCCGCTGCGGCTTCCAATCGGTTGTGGAGATCTTGCTCGGCGAGGGCACCGAGGGAAACGGTCAGGACGTCTATCCCAAGTGCCAGCGCCTTCGACCCGTGCTGAGCGAGCGCCGCATGACCCCCGCAATCAACGATCAGATCAGGTCGTTCCAGCAGGCTCCCGACATCGGAGACTGCGGGTGGCGATCCGTCCGCCTCTTTGCCTGCACGCACGATCCGCGCCACTTCCCGAATGTCATCCTCTGCCAGCGCTGCCCGCACATAGCTGCCGATGGCACCTGACCCGATAATCGCAACTTTCACCGGTTACTCCGGATAATCCCGCACAAACACCCACTTGTTCCCCTCTGACAGGTCCGCGTCATAAGCGTACCCACCGCTGGTGAACCCCTTGATCTCTTCCGCCGCGGTCAGCCGGTTTTCGACCACATAGCGCGCCATCGCACCGCGTGCGCGTTTGGCAAAGAAGCTGACGATGCGCGGTTTGTCGTCCTTGATTTCCATGAAGGTGGGCGTGATCACCTGCAGTTTGAGCGCCTTGCGGTCAGCCGCACCAAAGTATTCCTGGCTCGCGCAGTTGATTAACGTGTCGGTATCCACGGCCTCAGCCTGCGCGTTCAGTGCCTTGGCCAGCGTATCGCCCCAATAGTCATAAAGGCTCTTGCCGCGCCGGGTTTTCAACCTGCTGCCCATCTCCAACCGGTAAGGTTGGATCGCGTCGAGGGGACGGAGCAGACCGTAGAGACCGGACAGGATGCGCAGATGGTCCTGCGCCCATGCCAGATCATCCTCTGTCAGCGTTTTCGCCTCCAACCCCTGATAGGTGTCGCCGTTGAAGGCGAGGGCAGCAGGCTTCACTGCATCCGCCGCAGGCTCTGCCGCGAAGGCCTTGAACCGGTCGCGGTTCAGGCGGGCCAAATCATCCGAGATATCCATCAGCCCCTTGAGGTCTTTGAGCGTCAGGTTCCGCGCTGTTTTTGACAGCCGCACCGCATCTTCCTGAAATGCAGGCACGGTTGGGGTGATCTCGACCGGGTCCATATCCAGCGATTTTGCAGGGGAAACGACGACAAGCATGCGGGACTCCTTTAGGCAATGTTGAAGGGGATGTAACATGCCATGCGCGCTTGACCAGCCCGGCAAGGCGGGCTGCCACCATGTATCAAACCAAAGGAAACTGGGCCTAGTTCAGCTGCACTTGCAGCGGGTACTGGCCGTCTTCAAAGGGGCCAAAGAGATCACCCAGATCGGGGTGGTCCACAGGCTCACCCGAATAATCCGCGACCAGGTTCTGCTCGGACACATAAGCCACATAAAAGCTCTGCTCATTCTCGGCGAGCAGGTGATAGAACGGCTGGTCCTTGCTGGGGCGGCTGTCCTCGGGAATGGCGTTGTACCATTCATCCGTATTGGAAAACATCGCGTCGACGTCAAAAATCACGCCGCGAAACGGATGTTTGCGATGGCGGACTATTTGCCCCAAATGATATTTGGCACGTGACTTGAACATTACTCTACCCAAGGGCACTCATACGTTGCTGCATGTGCAAAGTCCATGTTTGCCGCTCAAATTGATGGGAAACAGTCTGTGAACCTTGCCCTGACAGTCCTGAACATCACGGCGCCTGTCTTCATGCTGGCCGCGGTCGGCTTTGTCTGGGTGCGCATGGGGTTCGAATACCGGGTAGAGTTTGTCACCCGCCTTGCCATGACGCTCGCCGTACCATGCCTGATCTTTGTCGCACTGATGCAGACAGAGATCACGCCAGAGGCGCTGGGCGCGTTGTCGCTGGCGACGCTGGTCGCTTATGCCATTGTAATGGTAGCTTGTTTTGCGGTGGTGCGGATCGCAGGGCTAAACAGTCGGACCTATCTGGCGCCGCTGATCTTTGGCAATACGGGCAACCTAGGGCTGCCGCTCGCGCTCTTTGCTTTTGGAGATCTGGGACTGGGCTATGCCGTCGTTGTCTTTGCGATCATGGCCATTCTGTCGTTCACACTGGGCATCTGGTTGGTGGCCGGGGCCGGATCATTTGGGCGCGTGATCCGCGAACCGCTTGTCGGCGCAACGCTGCTGGGTGGTCTCTTTCTGTGGCAAGGCTGGGAAACACCGCTGTTCCTGACCAACGCGATTGAGTTGATCGGACAAATGGCGATTCCCTTGATGCTGATTACCCTCGGGGTGGCCGTGGCGCGGTTGGAGACAGGCGCGATTGGCCGAGCCTTTGTCCTGTCCGTTGTAAAGGTGGCGATCTGTGCGCCAGCAGGGTGGGCGGCTGCCGTCTGGTTCGGGCTGGACCCGGTTGCGGCGGGCGTGCTGATCTTGCAGGTGGCGACACCGGTCGCTGTAACCTCCTACCTTCTGGCCGAGAAATACGGGGCCGAGGCGCAGCCGGTCGCAGGCCTTGTTGTCGCGTCGACCCTACTGTCAGTCTTCACGTTGCCCGTGATCCTCGCATTTGTGATCTGAACAGCTGCCTTTACGATTCACAGATCGCCCGAAGCAGGCTATGCTGGGAAAAAACAAACATAAGCGAGAGGCAGATGAGCAGTTTCTTTCGCGCCGCGGTATGTGTGCTGTTGCTTGGCAGTTGCAGCGGGTCCGGTGATTTCTCCGCCCCGCGTGACCTTGATGACGCCTGCAGCATCGTGTCAGAGCGCCCCGAATATCTGCGTGCGTTCCGCGCGGTGGAACGCAAGTACGGCGTGCCGATCCCATCGCTGATGGCGATCATCTATCAGGAAAGCAAATTCATCGGCGATAACCGCACCCCGCATCGTTACGCACTGGGCGTGATCCCGGTAGGGCGCCAGTCATCCGCCTTTGGCTATAGCCAGGCGTTGGATGGGACGTGGGAAGAGTATCAGGACCAAGAGGGTGGTCGCCGCGCCCGTCGTGATGACATCTACGATGCGACCGATTTCATGGGCTGGTACATGGTTCAGACGGTGGAAGAAACAGGTGTGCCGATCAACGACACTCGCAACCAGTATCTGGCCTATCACGATGGGCGCACCGGGTTTAACCGCGGCACATGGCGATCAAAGAGCTGGCTGATCCGCATCGCGGGCGAGGTGGAAGCGCGGGCCGTGATGTACGATCAACAACTTCGGAGCTGTCGCAAGATTTGAAAAAGGCGGCCCTTTGGCCGCCTTTCACCCAGCTTTGTCGGATGGTTAGTTCTCGCGCCGCCGCGTCTCGGCCCGGATGTTGAACTGGATATCGGGGATCGCGCCACCGGCCACCAGATCGTTCAAGATAATCGTCGTCTCGCGCCCCAGATCGTCTGTCACGACCCATTGGCGCAGCTCAATCGGGTTGGCGGTGAACACCATTTGAATATTGCCGTACTGCGGGTTGTCGGGGTCTTGTGCTGTGACGGTTGTGGATGTTCCGTCTGACACGACATTCGTCACCATCCGCGCGCGTTCCAGGTTCACATCTGCGGCCAGAATAATGCTCAGCGGCGTCTGGTTGAGCGGAAATCTTTCCGGCCCGGTGTTGGAGCGCGCGTCAAAGACGGCGAGCTGCCCGCCGCTGGCCATCACCATCGATTCAGACGGCGGGTTGTATTCAAACCGGATTCGCCCGGGCCGTTTGATATAGATCTGCCCGGTAAATAGGGTGCCATCCTCATTGATCTGGGTGAAGCCACCTTGGGCCGTTTGCAACCCGTTGAGGTAGTTGGAGATCTGCCCTAAGCTGAGCTGCTGGGCCGAAACGGTACCACTGTAGAGCACGGCCGAAAGCGCGAGGATGGCGAAGAGGATACGTTTTTTCATCTGTCTTACCTATGTGAACCGGTGCCCGTTTGCACCCATTGCATGGCCAGAACAACAGCATGTGAACCTGCGCTAAGCGATATCATGCCCGCTGCTTTTCGATAACTGCCGACAGCTGACCTGTCAGGGTCAGGGTTTGCCCCATCACCATGATATCGGCGGCCCGTCGCCCGATCAGCGTGGTAAGGTCCGCCCGTCCTGCAAGTGTCGCAGGGACGGTGATGGCCATCCGCAAAGCCTCTTCTGTTGCAATCCCCACGTCCGCAACCAACCGGGCCACACCGTCTGCCAATGTTGTATGCGCCCCGGCGAGATTGCCTTCGCTGTTGATCAACCGTCCGTCTTGCAGACGGATCTCTTGCCCATAGAGCGTGAAGCTGTCCGGACCGCCCACCGTTGGCATGGCGTCGGAGACGATGAAACTCCGCTCTGGCACGGGCCGCGCGCGCAATGCGAGCCGGATCATGCTCGGATCGACATGCACACCATCTGCGATGATCCCGACGTAAGCATGGCTGTTGATTGCCGCGCCTGCCAAGCCAGGCGCACGGCCCGATAGGCCCGACATGGCATTGTAGAGGTGCGTCACGGCGGAGGCTCCGGCGGCGAATGCGGCCTCCGCCTGTACAGCCGTGCAGTTGCTATGCCCCAGCGAAACGATCGCCCCCATCCGGGCCAATTGCGCAATCTGATCTGTCATCGCAGCCTCTGGCGCAAGGGTGATCATCGTTGGGATGTGCGCCTGCCGCAACGTGCGGACGTGGTCGATGGTCAGCTCATCAAGCGGGCGGATATGCGCGGCGGCATGCGTGCCCCGTTTTTGGGGTGCGATATGCGGCCCTTCGATATGCAAGCCGATGATGCTTGGGTCATCCTTTGTCGCAATTGCCATCTCGACAGCCTTGGCCAACACGTCAGGGTGATCCGTGATGAGTGTCGGCATCAGCGCGACCGTGCCAAACCACCGGTGCGCTGCCGCGATTGCTTTTGCTCCTTCCGCAGTTGGCTGGGTGTTGAGCAACACGCCCCCACCGCCATTGACCTGAAGATCGACGAAGCCGGGGGTGATCAGACCGGGTAAGCTGATGTCAGATGCGGCTTCGTCTGCGGCAATACCCGTTACGACATCATCTTCCAGCAAGATCACACGGTCCTGCAGCAGGTTTCGCCCGTCGAAGACCTGTGCTGCCCTGATCCGCAACGCCGTCATTGTGTGGCTTGCCATGCAGCAAAGGCCGCGCCACGCGCGCCGCTGGTTGGGCCACCCTTGGCGATAGTGATTTGCGGGATCGGGAAGCCGTTGAATTGCAGCGGGCGCAGCGCGGCTGACAGATCCTCGGCCACACCCTGCACCGCTGACAGCCCACCCCCCAACACGATGCAGTCAGGATCAACCGTGCGCATCAATGTTCTGAGAAGATCCGCAACGAGGGCGCACCAGATCGTCCAGACCTTTGCAGCATGATCCTCGCTGCCCTTTCGGGCGACGATATCTTCGGGCGACATCGCATGCCCCATGACCACCTCCCCGATCCGGGTCAGTCCGGGACCGGAAATCAGAGTCTCGATCGCCCCGACCTGTCCACAGGCATCTGACAGCGGAAGATCGTATCGCGCGACCAGATGTGCCGGGGCCGCGATATGTCCGACCTCGCCCAAGGTGCCGGTGAAACCGGATTGCAGAGCGCCGTTGACCACTGTTGCCGCGCTCACGCCGGTTCCGATCACAAGCGCGAGCATCCTGTCAGCGTCCACACCTGCCCCGAAATGCGCCTCTGACAGTGCGAGCGCCGCGCAGTCGTTGAGCACGGTGACATGACGTTCCACGGCCAATGACAAGTCATTCCCAAGCGCCTGACCGTCACTTGCTAGGTTGGCTGCCGTGATCAGCCTTGTGGCGGGGTGCAGTACACCTGCGGTGCCCAGACCCAGCGGAACTGGCTTGCCCGTTTGCCCGTCTGCCCAACGGGCCAGCGCGACCAGTGCGGCTAGAAGGTCATCGTAGGTGTCGGGGGTCGGCAGCCGTTCCGTCGCGACGGCCTCCCAGTCGGCATCAAAAAGGCGCGCCTCTGCCTTGGTACCCCCAAGGTCAATGCCAGCCGCGATGATCTGTGTCATTCTGCCCCCTGTCCTGACCGCAGGGTGGGGCAAAGCGGCGACGGCTTCAACACTTCGGCTGTCTTAGCGGATCCAGACCTCTATCCGGGTATATTCGGACCCGGCGACTTGGCCATCGTAGCAGGTTGTGGGTGCCACATTGCCAAAGCCGAAGGATGATAGTGTCAGATTGTTTGCCGAGACCACATCAGCCGCGACCGCCTGAACCGCCGCGACCATCTCTGCTGCGGCGGTGGTTGACGCGTCAATCGCGGCGGCACTTCCTGCCGTGCTCTCACCAAAGCCCACAAAGACGATCTCGCGCCCGGCGTTGCCTGGGTCTTCCATCAGCTCCAGCAGGTCAACGAACATCGCACGGTTCCATCCGCCTTCCGGCCCGCTGGCAGCACCGCCTGTCAGTGAAAGCGATGTGCGATCAGCATCGAAGAGAACCTGGAACATCTGCGCGGCAGAGGCGCGCTGCGCTTCGTCAAGGTCAGCCTCCAGCAGGCTGCTGAGCCGGGCATTTTTGGCAACGGCATCCTGCAGGCTGGCGCTGTAATCGACATAGCCTTCACGCGCGACAAGGCTCTGGGCCACGTCGCGGGACGCAAAATCAAACAGCTCGGTCACAAGGTTTGTCCCGCGCGGCGCTGCAAACTGCGCCATGATCGGACGGATCAAAGGATAGTCGCCGGATTTGGCATGAAACATGGTTGGTGGGACGGGAATTCCACAGGCGCCTGCCACATCGACGGTCAGCGCGGGATCTGCATCGGCAAGGTCAACGACGCTAATGCTGCCGGGAAACTGGTTGATCGAGGCGGTGACCCCTTCGGCCGTGCCAATGGTTAGCACATTGCCGGCAACTGCGCGGCCGGCAGGCTCCATCACCAGACGGACGAATTCCTGGTTCAGGACAGTATCGGTGGGCAATTGCAGCGGAAGGACACTCACATCCGCGCCGCCGATCTGCGACCAGTTGGTCACTTCACCGGCGAAAACGCGTGCCAGATCACTGACCGAAATCGCCGAGATGTCGGCATTTGGCGCAACAATGACGGCAAAAGCGTCAAGCGCGATCAAATGATGTGAAAGCTGGGTGGCGCTGGCCCAGTCGGCAGGTCCGGCATAGGCACGGTCGAGCGTACCACCCAATGTTGCAGGGCCCACAACCACATCCGCATCTGATCCGGCATCGGCATCGAAAAGCAGGGTTGTTTCGTTCTGATCAGGACCTGTCAGCGTCAGGTCAGCATTCGGGGCAAAGTCAATCTGATTGCTGGCGTCACTGGCAACGGCATAGGCCCCGGCGAGCGTGCGGTACAGGCCTTCGTAAGCCGCACCATCAATGCCAACGGTCAGCGTTTCGCTTGTCGCTGTGGCCGCTGCTGCGGCCTCTGCCGCACTTGCCGCCTCTTCGGCGCTGACCGTGACAAGATCGACGAAGGCATCAGCCGTCAGGCCAAAATCGTTGTTCTGCACGGTTTGCAGGCATCCGGTACCGTAACAGATTACCTCTGATGCAGGCACGCTGATGGCGCCCACATTGGTCTGCACCCGCAGCATCACCCCGTTAAAGCCGACAATCTCTCCCTCGACGCTGATGAATTCATCAGGTGAGCGGAGATCAACCTGTTGTGCAAAGATGGCAGCAGGTGCCACTGAGCATAGCAAGGTGAAGGCGAGGCGGGTAATCATGGTCTTTTGACTCCAGCAGCGTGTCGTGTGCGATTTATGTCTATTTTTTGTCAACGAAAACACCGAAAACAGGCAAAACTGTGGTGACGGGTATGCTTGACTAAATTTTGTGCGACTTGCTGCATGTCGGCTACATCACGGTCATCACTCGCTTTGGCGGCTTTTTCCGCCAAAGCGGGGCAGTGCGATTGCACCTTTCCTAGCATGCCACACCCTCATCCCAACGTTCCCGCGAGAACTATAGATCGCCTGACATCGGTGTGAAACCCTCATGGCCAGTTCGCCCGGATCACCGGAATGGAAGGGCGAACTTGGCCCCGTAAAGCACAGGCCTGTGTCTTTGCGCATCCATTTCGCGCCATCTGACGTACCAAATGAAACGAAGGAGACACCCATGCGCTTGCTTGTCATTGCAACTCTTGCCCTGTTGACGGCCTGCACAGGCAAACCGTCATTTGATGATCCGAGCCTGAGTGACCGCAAACTCAACCTTGAGGAATTCTTCGAAGGCGATCTGGTGGCCTATGGGCAGTTTCAGGACATCCTTGGGACTGTGCGCCGCAGTTTCGTCGTGACGATTGACGGTGACTGGGATGGGGAGCGGCTGCGGCTGGTGGAAGACTTCGTTTATGAGGACGGATCGACAGAGCAGCGGATCTGGACGTTGCGCAAGACCGGCCCCGACGCCTGGGTCGGCACAGCCCCCGGTGTGATCGGTGAAGCGACGGGGGTGGAACAGGACAACAGGTTCAACTGGAAGTACGAGATCGACCTGCCAATCCCCTCGGCTACGGGTGAGACAGAAACAATGCGCGTGACATTCGACGACTGGATGTGGCTCTTGGCCGAAGACCGGCTGCTGAACCTTGCTTATGTGAAGCGGTTCGGCGTGGATATCGGGACGGTGACGATATCTTTTGAGAAAGAGTAGGGGGCCTGTTAGCCTTACAATCCTATTGGATTTGAACTTTATTGGCCTGATATGGAATACCTGATCTCTCGCCGGAAGATTTCCGGCACGCCGCCGCGCCCAACCGGGGTCATCGCGAAGCAGACGAACTTTCTGAAGATCCAGCCTGCGGGGCAGAAGATTGCAACGTGTAACGTAATCGCTGCGAAGAAATGGGTGGCCGAGGTTGCGCAAACCGCGAAAGACAACAGCGTTCTGATCGTAGTCCATGGCTTCAATGTCCTCCAGCACAGCTTTACCCATGAGGTCGCCAGTGTTCGGTCACGGCTAACGGCGAAGGGTTTCAAAGGCGCGATCGTCGGATTTGACTGGCCCGCCGATGGTGGCATTCTCAAATACTGGAGCGATTGGTCCGATGCCGGGGATATCGCCAAGTTCCTGATCGCCGACGGGATCGGTACGATCCTGCGCCACCGGCCCAACAGCCGCTTCCATCTTCTGTGTCATTCGATGGGAAGCTACGTTGTTTCGGCGGCACTCCGTGATGCGTGGAATGACCCGCAAACCCGGCCGTTGACCCGCAAGATTGATGAGGTTGTCATGACGGCGCCCGATATCGACCTCGAGTGGACCAAAGCCGGCGGCTGGGTCAGGCAGATGCCGACCCGGAGTTGTAGCCGGATGACTTACTACTGTTCGGACCGCGATCAGGTATTGCAGTTTTCAGAGAACAACGCCCACCCTGGGACGAAGCGTTTGGGGCGGCATGTACAAAGCGCATCTGTCGACAAAGATTTCGTCGCTATCGACTGCATTCCTTACTATACCAACCACGTCTCGCGGTGGCCTCGCTTGCGTAAAAGTCACAATTGGTACTATCGCAATGCCGACTTTTATGCGGATGCGCTTGACACGCTGCGCGGGCGATCCCAAACGCTGCAGCGCGCGAAGATTGCCAATGGTCACTATCGGTTCAGGCGGCCCTAGGCTGTGTACCTAGTCCGGCACGTTATCCACACCTGACCCACCCCAGGGGTGGCACCGCATGATCCGCCGGATGGTCAGGTAGGTGCCTTTGATCCCGCCGTGCTTTTCCAAGGCCTCTAGCGCGTATGCTGAACAGGTCGGATGGTAGCGGCAATTCATGCCGACCCATGGCGAGAGTGTCAGGCGATAGGCTTTGACCGGGAGTGAGACGATATGGGCGAGCGGTGTCATCCGTGGACCTTCGGTAATGCGCGGCGCATGTCAGCGAGCAGCACATCAAAAGGTAGGGTCGCAGTCGTGTCTTTGCGACCCACAAGCACGTAGTCCCAGCCGTCCCGCCCCATTTCTGGCAGCACCAGCCGCGCGACTTCACGCAATCTCCGCTTGGCGCGGTTGCGGGCGACCGCATTTCCGACCTTCTTGGAACAGGTGTAGCCGACGCGGATGCCCGCCGCCTCACCTTCCCGCCGTTTGCGCGCCTGTAGGTGGATGCCCGGGGTCGCGTAGCGCCGAGCGCCTGACGCCCGGACAAAATCAGCACGCTTTTTCAATACGCACAAAGAAACCGCCGGTGTGTCATTGCCTGACGCCACCGGCGGTTCCAATACAGTCATCGCTGAGTTGCGCTTACGCGCTCAGCTTCGCACGGCCCTTTGCGCGACGTGCGTTCAGGATCTTGCGCCCGGCCTTTGTGGCCATGCGTGCGCGGAACCCGTGGCGGTTCTTGCGAACCCGGTTTGATGGTTGGAACGTGCGCTTCATCGCGTGCTCTCCGTCTCATGGCCAAATCCGAACGAGGGATTCGAAGCCGTTTGCAATTCAGACCCGCCGTTTAAGCGGGCGACTTGCACATGTCAACGCGCATGGGCGCACCAAACTGCAACAATTCCTGATGGCCGCTCACATCAAATGTTACAAGTGTCGTGATCAGAACCCGCAAAACTGAAACATCAGGGGGTGCGCGCATCAATGGGGCGTGAAGTGGGTACCCTGAAAGCCGCCCCCGGTCCATCTAAAGCTCAACCCGATACAACCCGCACCCCGAGGACAGACGAGATGACCGATATGACCGAAAACAAGCCTGCAAACCCGCTCTTGCGCAATTTACCCCTGCTGACCATCATCGTGGTTGCGGTCCTTGGGGCGATCTTCCTGCGCGATTACCTGTCGTTTCAGGCGCTTGCCGACAACCGCGAGGCGCTCATCGGGTTTCGCGATGACAACTACCTGTTGACCGTTCTGGTCTTCATCTTTGCCTATTTCGTGATCGTTGCCTTCTCTCTGCCCGGTGCAACCATCGCAACACTCACCGGCGGCTTCCTCTTCGCCACCTTTCCTGGCGCGCTCTTCAACATCACCGGTGCAACGCTGGGTGCCATTGGCATCTTCCTTGCCGCCCGCTGGGGCTTGGGTGAAAAACTGGCCGCCAAGATGGAAAGCTCGGACGGCGCTGTGAAGAAGATCAAGGAAGGCATCGACAACAACCAGTGGGAAATGCTTTTCCTGATCCGTCTGGTGCCAGCCGTGCCGTTCTTTGTGGCCAACCTTGTGCCAGCGTTGGTCGGTGTTCCGCTCTTCCGTTTTGCAGTTTCCACCTTCCTCGGGATCATCCCCGGCGCCGTGGTCTACACATCCGTAGGCGCTGGTCTGGGTGAGGTCTTTGCTCGCGGTGAAACGCCGAACCTCGGCATCATCTTTGAACCTGCCATCCTCTTCCCCATTCTCGGGCTTTGTGCGCTGGCCGCACTGCCCATCGTCATCAAGGCCGTGCGCGGCAAGAAAGGTCTGTGAACCATGAACCGGATCAAGACAGATATCTGCATCATCGGTGGCGGATCAGGCGGCTTGTCCATCGCGGCCGGCGCCGTCCAGATGGGGGCCAAGGTGGTCCTGCTGGAAGGGCACAAAATGGGCGGCGACTGCCTGAACTATGGCTGCGTGCCGTCCAAGGCCCTGCTCGCAAGTTCCAAGCAAGCCTACGCGATGTCCCACGGCGCCAAATACGGCGTGGGCGAGGTTGAGGCCCAGGTGGATTACAGCGCCGCCAAGGACCACGTACATGACGTGATCGCACAGATCGCCCCGGTAGACAGCGTTGAACGTTTCGAAGGGCTTGGTGTGCAGGTCATTCAGGAGTTCGGCAAGTTCATCTCCAAGACTGAGGTGCAGGCCGGTGACACCATCATCGAGGCGCGCCGCTTCGTGGTCGCCACAGGCTCTGGCCCCTTCGTCCCGCCAATCCCCGGTATTCAGGATGTGCCGCATTACACCAACGAGAACATCTTTGATCTGCGCGACAAGCCAAAGCACCTGTTGGTCATCGGCGGCGGCCCCATCGGCATGGAAATGGCGCAAGCGCACAGGCGTTTGGGCTGCGAGGTGACTGTGATCGAAGGTATGAAAGCCTTCGGCAAGGATGATCCGGAAATGGCCGAAATCGTGCTGGAAAATCTCAAGGCCGAAGGCATCAACATCGTGGAAGAGGCCCAAGCCGAAAAGATCAGCGGCAAAGCAGGTGAGGTGACGGTCCACACCCCCAAGGGCAACTTCACCGGGTCCCACCTTCTGGTCGCCGTCGGGCGCAAGGTGAACATCGACAAGCTGGATCTGGAGGCTGGCGGCATCGCCTATGAGCGGACCGGGTTGAAGGTCGGCCCCGACCTGCGCTCTGTCACGAACAAGAAAGTCTATGCCGCAGGTGACGTGGCCGGTGGGCTGCAGTTCACCCATGTTGCGGGCTACCACGCGGGTGTGCTGATCCGGTCCATGCTGCTGGGTCTGCCATCAAAGCAGCGTACTGATCACATCCCCTGGGCAACTTACACCGACCCGGAACTTGCACAAGTCGGCCTGACCGAAGCGCAGGCGAAGAAGAAATTCGGTGGCGCGCTGGAAGTGGCGCGGTTTGAACTCCACCACAACGACCGGTTGATTGCAGAACGCAAAACCAAAGGCCTGATCAAGGTGATGGTGGTCAAGGGGCGGCCTGTTGGTGCCTCGATTGCGGGCCATATGGCCGGTGAGTTGATCGGCATGTGGGCCATGGCCATTGCCAACAAGATGAAGATGTCAGCCATCGCCAACACCGTTCTGCCCTATCCAACAGTGAGTGAGGTTAACAAACGCGCTGCGGGGGCCTATTTTAGCCCCAGACTATTTGAGAGCGATACCGTAAAACGTGTCGTCGGCTTTGTGCAGCGGTGGCTGCCCTAGCCCATTCGCGAGGGGTTATGACCAACTCACTTTCAGGGCGATTTCTGATCCTCACGGTGATCTTCGTGATGCTGGCCGAGATATTTATCTTTGTGCCATCGGTCGCGCGGTTCCGTGAGGATTATCTGCTCGCCCGGTTGGAGCGGGCGCAGATCGCATCACTGGCGCTTGAAGCTGACGATATGATCAGCCCCGCGCTGGAGGCGGAGCTTCTGGAAAACGCCGAAGTCTACAACGTCGTCCTGCGCCGCGATGAAATCCGGCAACTGGCCCTGTCTTCCCCGATCCCTGCACCCATCACCGCGACATACGATTTACGCGACCCCAGCAGCATGATGCTGATCTCGGATGCGATGCGCACGCTTTTTGATACCGAAGATCGGATCATCAGGGTGATCGGCAACCCGGTGCGCGATGGCGGCCTGCTGATCGAAGTCACGATGGATCAGATGCCACTGCGCGATGCGCTTCTGGCTTATGGGCGCAACATCCTGATCCTCTCTGCCTTTATCTCGATCATCACGGCGAGCCTTTTGTTCCTGTCGGTTCAGGTCCTGCTGGTGCGTCCGATCAAGGGCGTCGTGCAGCACATGCAAGCCTATGCCAAGGCGCCAGAGGATGCGCGTCAGATCATCCAACCCACGGCAACAGTGACCGAACTGCGCGATGCCGAAGAGTCCCTGCAGATGATGCAGCAGCAACTGACCGGTGCGTTGAAGCAGAAGGAACGACTGGCCCAGCTGGGTGGGGCGGTGGCAAAGGTCAGCCATGATCTGCGGAATATCATGACCTCTGCTCAGCTTTTTACAGATCGTATCGAAAGCTCTGATGACCCGCTGGTCAAACGCATGGCGCCCAAACTGGTGAGTGCGATCACGCGTGCGGTGAACCTCTGCGAAACGACGCTGGCGTTCGGGCGCGTGGATGAACCGGCACCGACGCTGAGCCGCGTCAACCTCGCGCAGATCGTGTCTGACGTTGTCGATAGTGAGCGGCTCGCCGTCGGGGATTACCCGCTGTCCTTTGCCGAGGATGTGCCTGCGTCCATGACGCTCCGGGCCGATGGTGAGCAGCTTTTCCGCGTGATCTTCAACCTCGTGCGCAATGCGCGCCAGGCGATCATGGCGACGGGTGAGCCTGGTGAGATCGGTCTGCTAGCGAGCGAGGACGATGACGCCTGGTGCTTGACGATCACTGATACCGGACCCGGCCTGCCACAAAAGGCGCAAGAGTACCTCTTCCAACCGTTCCAGGGTGGCGTGCGCAAGGGCGGGTCAGGCCTAGGTCTTGTGATCGCCGCGGACCTGATCCGCGGGCATGGCGGTCGACTGGATTTGCAGCGGACAGACGAAACCGGCACGGCCTTCAAGATCCGCCTGCCCAAGGAAGACATGGCCCTCGCCCCCGCGGCAGAGTGAGAAAAGGGCGCATTTGGCCCTTGCATCACGCCGCCGCTGGGTCTAAATGCCACCGCACGCGGATTGGTAGCCCTTGATTCGTAGTCAAGTACTCTATCCAGCTGAGCTACCAATCCGCGTGCGGTGGCATTTAGACCCAGCGGCGGCGTGATGCAAGGGCCAAATGCGCCCTTTTCTCACTCTGCCGCGGGGGCGAGGG
>JBCBOD010000107.1:0-14171 GCA_039821425.1 Pseudomonadota bacterium | reverse complement strand
GTTCACTTTGCCATCCTTGTACTTGCCCAGACGTGGGCCCAGAACCAGCGCACCAGCAAGGGCTGCTGCCGCACCACAGGCGTGCACAACAGTCGAACCAGCGAAGTCAGAGAAGCCCATCTCGGACAGCCAGCCGCCGCCCCACTGCCAGCTTGCTGTCAGCGGATAGATGAAACCTGTCAGAATGGCTGTGAAGATCAGGAAAGGCCACAGCTTGATACGCTCTGCCAGTGCACCCGATACGATCGACGCAGTCGCAGCACAGAACATCAACTGGAAGATATAGTCGGACCCGGTTGACGCATAGGCTGCGTCATCCGCACCGCCCAGACCTTCACCACCCAGACCGACGGCTTCAAGCACGCCAACCGATGGGAAAAGACCCGAGAAATAGCCTTCGATCGCCCAGTCACCCAGTGGGTACATCAGGTTATAGCCGATCAGCCAGTACATGATCGCGGCGATGGAAAAGAGTGCGACGTTCTTGGTCATCTGCATGGTCACGTTCTTGGACCGCACCAGACCGCCTTCCAGCATGGCAAAGCCAGCGGCCATGAAGAACACCAAAAAGCCACCGATCAGGAACAGAAGCGAGTTCATGATCCAGACGAACTCTTCGGTCGACACTGGTCCAGCCTCGTCCTGCGCCAGGGCGAGCGTCGGCAGCAGCATCATCGCAGCCCCGACATATAGATACTTGGTTAGTTTCATTGTTTTGTCCCTCATTCCGCGATCAGAGCGCGTCATCATTGGTTTCGCCGGTCCGCACCCGCAGGGCGCTTTCCACGTCGAGCACGAAGATCTTGCCGTCTCCGATCTTCTCGGTCTTGGCGGTTGTCGCGATGGTGCTGACGACCTGTTCGGCCATGCTGTCCTGCACCACGATCTCCAGCTTCACTTTCGGCACGAAGTTCACGGCGTATTCCGCACCGCGATAGATTTCCGTGTGCCCCGACTGCGACCCGAAGCCCTTGATTTCAGACACCATCATCCCGCGCACGCCAACGGTGGTCAGCGCCTCGCGGACCTCCTCCAGCTTGAACGGTTTGATTGTTGCAATGATGAGTTTCACGTTCTTCCCCTTGCAATATTCAGTGCGAGTCGCCCCGGCCGGCGTTCGCTTGCACCGGGACACAAAGCCCGTGGGCCCTTTGTCGGCAAGGACAGAGGGGGTGATGAATGAGGTGTTAACAGGAACACTTGCACAATTTTTGCACAAATACCTGCAAATGCCTAATAATTGTGCGCGCAAAAAACAGCGGCCTCATTGCCAATTGCCGCTCTACTTTGCGTGTGCCCTTGGCTATGATCGGGCAAAATTGACGAAAACAGTCACACGAGCGGATCATGAGCGGTAACGGCAGAAAACGACCACCTTTGGTGGCGGACAAACGCTATAGCGGTAAGACCCCCGCCAAAAAGAAGACCGCAAACCGCAAGCCTGCCGCCAAACCGGCAGCCCGAAAAACGTCGCCATCCCGCAAAACAGCCCCGAAGCGCAAACAGCCGCGCGGCATCATTGGCTGGCTCCTCACCCCGTTTCGTTGGCTTTTTCGCTTATTCTGGGCCTTCACCTGGCGCGTCGGGCTCGTGGTCTCGCTGATCATCGCGGGCTTTTCCTTCTACTTTGCATCGCAACTGCCACCGATGGCCGATCTGATTGACGGCCGCGCCCGTGGGTCTGTGACCTTGATGGATTTGCAGGGAGAGGTCTTTGCCTGGCGTGGCGATCAGTTCGGCGGCATGGTCACGACAGAGACTGTCTCGCCGCATCTGCACGACGCTGTCGTCGCGACAGAGGACAAGCGGTTCTACCGTCACTTGGGCATTTCGCCCCGTGGCATCGCCTCTGCCATCCGCATCAACCTGCGCGAAGGGCGCGGGCCGCTTTCTGGCAACGGCGGTTCGACCATCACGCAGCAGACGGCAAAGCTTCTTTGCCTCGGCGTGCCCTACGACCCGAACCAATGGGAGAGTGAGCGCGCCTACGAGGCCGACTGCCGCCGCACGACGCTTTGGCGCAAGGCGCGCGAGGCCGTGTTCGCGCTGGGGATGGAGATTGCCTACACCAAGGAAGAGATCCTGACGCTCTACCTCAACCGGGCATACCTCGGCGCGGGTAGCCGCGGGTTTGAGGCCGCCGCCCAGCGTTATTTCGGGATTTCAGCCGCCGAGGTAAACCCGGCACAGGCCGCCATGCTGGCAGGGTTGCTGACCGCGCCATCCGCCAACGCCCCAACCCGCAGCCTGGAACGCGCACAGAACCGCGCCGCCGTTGTTGTCGGGTTGATGGAGGCGCAAGGTTATCTTTCCACTGCCGAAGCCAGCAACGCCCTTCTAAACCCTGCCACCCTGTCAGAGGCCGCACGTGCCAGCACCGGCGGCTTCTTTGCTGACTGGGTGATGGAGAGCGGGCCAGAATTCTTTACCCGCGACACGACCGAAGACGTGATCATTCGCACCACACTGGATCAGGACATTCAGGCCGCGGCGGAAGAGGCGCTGCTGACAGTCTTTGAGCGCGACGTGCGCGAAGGGTCCGAAGCGCAGGCGGCTATCATTGTGATGTCGGCAGACGGCGCCGTGCGCGCCATGGTGGGTGGGCGCAACATTACGGCCACAGGCGCATTCAACCGGGCCACGCAAGCCCTGCGCCAGACCGGCTCTGCCTTCAAACCATTTATCTTTGCAGCCGCGCTCGACCTGAATGTGTCACCCTATACGATGATCGACGACGCGCCGACCTGCTGGCAGCGTCGTGGCAGCCCCGAATGGTGCCCTGCCAACTATGATCGGGAGTTCAAGGGACCGGTCACGATGGTGCAGGCCCTGGCCGAAAGCCGGAACATCCCCGCGATTGTTCTGTCAGAAGACATCGGGCGTGAACTCGTGCGCAATGTCGCCAACGGTTTTGGCCTAGATGGTGATCTCGCCGCTGGCCCTGCGCTGGCGCTTGGGGTGTCTGAAAGCACGCTGCTCGATATGACAGGCGCCTTTGCGGGCATCCTGAATGGTGGGTCAGCAGTGATCCCTTACGGCCTGACGGATCTACGCTTGGTAGGCGACAGCACCCCGCTGATGGATGCGCAAGGTGTGGGGATCGGTGAGCGGATCATTCGCGAAGAGGCCGCGCGCCAGCTCACATGGATGATGACAAAGGTGGTTGAGGAAGGCACCGGGCGCCGCGCGCAAATCCCCGGCTGGCAGATCGCCGCCAAGACCGGCACGACCCAAGGCTCCCGCGATGCGTGGTTTATCGGCTTTACCGGGGACTATGTGACGGGCGTCTGGATGGGGTATGACGACAACAGCCAGTTGACCGGGGTCACCGGCGGCGGGCTGCCGGCGACCATCTGGAAGGAAACCATGAGCCGCGTGCTGGACGGGCGTCAGCCGACCCCGCTGCCGATGATCATCCCAGAGGATCCATTGAACTCTGGCCTTCTGCAAAGCGAAGGTGGATCCGTCACCGATGCTGACATCCTGAACCTGTTGGAAAGCATCATCCCCAGCAACTAGGCCACGCTCGGTTGTTGATCGCGGCCTATTGCGTTTCGACTTTAGCTTGAAAAATCATGCATCACCTTTCGCGTTCGTAGCGAAGAGGAGAGGCAGCGAAAGGTGATTCAAGTCTAAGTCGAAATGCTTTAGGCCGCGGCCTGTCCCATTGCCCCGTCAATGGCGGCGATCAGGATCTGGGCAATTACGTCGCATTCATTCAGGCTCAACCGCGCGGGTAGCCGCACATCGCAAGCGCGCATTAGCATGGCGCGCGTCTTGGGCAGATCGCCAACCTCTTCCAGAAACGCCCAGTTCCAGAATGCGCGGGCGTTATCGGTTGAGGCGCCAAAGATCTGCACCTTGAGGCCACCCTCAGCAGCAGCACGCGCAAAGGCAGCGCATTGGGCATCGCTCATCCCGACAAGATTGAACTGGATGGAGTCGGGCGCGCGCGCCTCCCCTTCGAGGGGTGCGGGCACGGTGATCCACGGGCTGGCATCCAGACGGGCGGCAACATGATCGTGGTTTCGCAATCCTTGCGCGACACGCCGCGGCAGCTCTGCCAGTTGCGAACGGATGATCGCTGCGGAAAGGTTTGAAAGGCGCAGGTTGTAAAGCGGGAGCCGGTTCTGCCAGCGCTGCATGGCCGCAACCGGGACCGCGTGTTTCATCCAGGTGTGTTCGTAGGCGCCGGACATGATGATGGCACGGGCGACAAGATCGGCGTCATCGGTAATCAGGATCCCGCCTTCGCCCGCGTTGACCATCTTGTAGCTTTGGAAACTGAAGCAGCCGATGTCAGCGATCGTCCCGATCTTGCGCCCGCGCCACGTGGTGCCAAGCGAATGCGCCGCGTCCTCAATCACCGGAATGTCGCGCGCCTGGCAGATCGCCATGATCGCGTTCATGTCAGAGGTATGCCCGCGCATATGCGAGATGATGACCGCATCCGCGCCCGGGACTTTCGCTTCAAAGTCATCCAGATCAATCCGGTAGTTCACCCCACACTCCACCAAGACGGGAACACAGTCTGCATGCAGGACGGACGACGGCACAGCGGCGAACGTGAATGCCGGGATCAGCACGCGCGAACACTTCGGCAGGTCGAGCGCCTTTAAGGACAAAAAGAGTGCGGCAGAACAACTCGACACGGCCAGTGCATATTTGACACCCATCATCGCAGCGAACTCCCGCTCCAACAGCGACACCGGCGCGTCCTCTGGGGCGGTGTAACGAAACAGATCGCCTGTCATCAAAAGGCGATGAACTTCGTCAAAGGCGGCCTGCGGAATGGGTTCGGCTGAATAGACGTCTGGGCACTGCGGCATTGGCTCACCTCGCAATTGGTTTTGAGCCTATATGACGGCGTTTTGTGTCAGCCGGGCGACAGCAGGCGAACCCCGTTGGCGTTTCCGCTAAAGCTCGCCCTCTTCGCAACGGTCATACCGGAACGCATAGCCGTCCCAGATCATATACAGCCCCTGCGCCTCAGCATCGCTCATCAGAATGGCACGTTCCGTCCAGGTGGAGCCTTCGCCGATACACTCCATCGTATAGATCGTGGCATCCATCTCGTTGATGTCGACCGGTTGGGTCATCCGGCACTCAACCTCGACACCGTAAAAGATGTTTTCTTCAATCCGAAGTGACCCGCCATCAACACCAACCAGAGAGCATTCGGCATTTGCCGTCTGTTTGTATGTGCCGTCGAATGGGCCAGCGAAAAGCGCGGTGGGCGCTAGAATGACGATGGCGCGCAATGCCGTGGGTGCAGAAATAGATATCATCGGAAGATCATTGCCAAATTCCACATTTTGTCTACCGATTCTGCATATTGTCCCGCAAGACAGTTGTGGTTCCCAATACGCCTGACTGCTATAGATTGCCCTGAGTTGCTTATGAATGGTCGCACATCGGCATGTCGGACAGATTAACCGCCCAAGGACGCGCTGAACTGAGCGCGGTCAGACGCGAGAGCCGCCACCTGTACTGGATGGTCGGCATCTTCAGCTTTTTTGTGAACGCGCTGATGCTGACCGGGCCGATCTATATGCTCAACATCTACGATCGGGTGCTGTCGTCCCGGTCTTTTGAGACGTTGATCGCACTCTCCGTGCTGGTTGGGTTCCTTTACGGGATGATGGGGATCCTCGATTTCGTGCGTGGTCGTGTGATGGGCCGGGTTGGTGCGCGGTTCCAGTCGCGATTGGACAGGCGTGTATTTGGCGCCGTGCTGAAAGCAACAACCCTGAACCGCGCCCCGGCAGAGGCGGCGACGGGACTGCGTGATCTGGAATCGGTGCAACGGCTTATCACCTCGCCAGCGATGATGGCGCTCTTTGATTTGCCGTGGGTGCCGCTCTTCTTTCTTGGCATCTTCATCTTCCACCCGCTGATGGGCATCCTTGCGGTGGTTGGGGCGGTGATTCTGCTGATCGTGGCCTTGCTGAACCAATGGGTCAGCCGCAAACCATTGGAGGCAGCAAATGCCGCCAGCTTTTCCTCTGACCAGATGGGCGCGCAGATCCGCACGGAGAGCGAGATGGTGCATTCGCTTGGTATGCGGAACGCCGCCTTTGACCGGTGGCAGCTGGCACGGGGTAAGTCACTCGACACATCCATCGCTGCTGCAGACGCCAGCGGGACCTTCACCGCGCTGACCAAAGCCTTCCGCCTCTTCCTGCAGTCCGCGATGCTGGGCCTTGGGGCCTATCTGGTACTGATGAATGAGCTGACACCCGGGGCAATGATTGCAGGCTCGATCCTGCTCGGCCGCGCATTGGCGCCTATCGAATTGCTTGTCGGCCAGTGGGCCTTGTTTCAGCGGGCGCGCGAAGCCTGGGGCAACCTCACCGTCCTGCTGGGCCAGATCCCCGAGGACGAACCGCGCACAGAGTTACCCCAACCACAGGCGCGCCTGCTGGCAGATCAGGTCACCATTGTGCCGCCCGGCGAACAATACGCCGCCCTGCGCATGATCAGCTTTGAGGTTGGCCCCGGTCAGGCGGTGGGGGTGATCGGCACGTCTGGTGCGGGCAAGTCCACGCTCGCCCGTGTGCTGACAGGCGTCTGGCACCCTGCAGGGGGCAAGGTGCGGCTCGACGGGGCGGCGCTGGATCAATACGACCCCGATGTCCTTGGCCAGCACGTGGGATACCTGCCGCAGCGCGTGCAGCTCTTTGACGGGACGATCAAGGAAAACATCGCCCGCATGGCAATGATGCCGGACGATGCCGCCGTCGTTGCCGCCGCCAAGACCGCCGATGCGCATGAGATGATCCTGAAACTGCCAGACGGTTACGACACGCGCGTCTCTGCCACCAGCGGTCGCCTGTCGGGGGGACAAATCCAGCGCATCGGGCTGGCCCGCGCCCTCTATGGCAATCCCGTCATTGTCGTGCTGGATGAGCCGAATTCCAACCTTGATAACGAAGGGTCCCAAGCGCTGAACGCGGCGATCCGACAGCTCAAGGTGGACGGCAAAATCGTCTTCATCATGGCGCACCGGCCCTCGGCCATTCAGGAGTGCGATCTTCTGCTGGTCATCGAAAACGGGGCACGGCGTGCCTTCGGGCCGAAAGATGAGGTTCTGGCAGAGGTGCTTCAAAACAGCAGTGAAATCCAACGCAGCAGCGGCAAAGCCGGGGGTGTGTCATGAGCGAGGTGACAAAACGCTGGTCCGCCCGCAAGCATCTGACCATTGGCGGCATTGCCTTGCTGATCCTTGTGGGTGGCTTTGGCACCTGGGCGGTGATGGCGCAGATCAGCGGCGCGGTGATCACCTCCGGCCAGATCGAGGTCGACCGCAACAGGCAGGTCGTCCAGCACCCGGACGGCGGCGTGGTGCAGGACATCATCGTTGACGAAGGTGATACCGTTGCCGAGGGCGATCTGCTGATCCGGCTTGATGCGACGGTCCTGCAGTCCGAACTGGCCGTGATCGAAGGCCAGCTGTTTGAGATCCTCGCCCGCCGCGCAAGGCTGGAGGCAGAGCGCGACGGAACCGAAACACTGACATTCAGCCCCGTCCTGCTTGAGGCCGCAACGCCCGAGGTACAGACGCTGATGGACGGGCAGCAGCGCCTGTTCGAGGCGCGCCTGGAAACCAACCGCAGCTCTGTCGAGCAACTCAGCCAGCAGGCCGCGCAAATCGCCAGCCAGTTGTCCGGGATTGAAGCGCAGCAGGCGGCCCTAACCACGCAACGTGACCTCATCGCGCAGGAATTGGCGGATCAGCAGGACCTACTTGATCGGGGCCTAGCGCAAGCCAGCCGCGTGCTGGCGCTGCAGCGCGAAGAGGCGAGCTTGCTCGGTACTGTTGGAGAACTGACCGCACAAGCCGCGCAGGCCGCCGAACGCATGACAGAGATCGAGATCCAGATCCTCGGTCTCGCCTCAACCCGCCGCGAAGACGCGATCACGCAGCTGCGGGATTTACAGTTCAACGAGCTGGAGCTTTCAGAACGGCGCCGCACGCTGCGTCGTCAACTGGACCGCCTCGATATCCGCGCGCCGGTTTCTGGCGTCGTTTACGGGCTGCAAGTCTTCACCCCGCAATCGGTCATTCGTGCCGCTGATCCCGTGCTCTTCCTGATCCCGCAGGACAGGCCACTGGTGATCGCTACGCAGGTGGAAGTTGTGGATGTGGACCAGATCTTTGTCGGCCAGGACGTGACCCTGCGCTTTTCAGCCTTTGACCAGCGGCGCACACCCGAACTACAGGGCACCGTGACTCTTATTTCCGCCGATGCGTTCCAGAACGAAACCTCGGGCTTGTCGTATTATCGCGCCGAAGTGCAGTTGAATGAAGGGGAGGCGGACCGTCTGCCTGCAGACATGACCCTGATCCCCGGCATGCCGGTAGAGGCCTTCGTGCGCACGGCAGAGCGCAGCCCGCTCGATTACCTGATCAAGCCGCTGGCGGACTATTTCACCAAGGCCTTCCGCGAAACCTGATTGCGGTGGCGGGGGTGTGAGGCTAGCGTCGCCGCGAAAACAGCGGAGGATGAGATGAGCGCGATTGAAACCCGACTGGCCGAACTTGGCATTACCCTGCCAGACGCACCCGCCCCGGCGGCAAACTATGTCCCATACGTGATCGCAGGCGACATGGTCTATGTCTCTGGCCAGATCTCGGCAGACGCAGATGGGTTCATCACGGGCAAGCTGGGCGACACCATGGAAGCCGAGGCTGGCGCTGCCGCTGCCAAAACCTGTGCCGTCAGCCTGCTTGCACAACTCAAGGCCGCCTGCGGTGGTGACATCGACCGGTTGGTGCGGGTCGTGAAACTGGTGGGCTTCGTCAACTCCACCCCTGATTTCGGCGACCAGCCCAAGGTCATCAACGGGGCCTCTGATTTTCTGGTCGAGGCGCTCGGTGACAAGGGCCGCCATGCAAGATCCGCCGTCAGCGCAGCCAGCCTGCCTTTCGGCGTCGCGGTTGAGATCGAAGGCATCTTCCAGATCGCATGACCCTGCCCGCCAGCTTTCTGACGAAACCCATCGCGCACCGCGCCTTCCATGATCGCAAGGCGGGCCGGGTCGAAAACAGCCTGAAATCTATTCAGGCGGCTTTGGCGGCGGGCTATGGCATCGAACTGGATGTGCAGCTGACCCGTGACGGGCAGGCGATGGTGTTTCACGATGATATGCTGGACCGGTTGACAGCTGAGGCAGGGCCGGTAAAGGCCCGGACGCGCGCCGAACTGGAAAGCATTGCACTGAGTGATGATGGCGGGACGATCCCTGCGCTGGAGACGGTGCTTGAGACTGTCGCCGGGCAGGTTCCATTGCTGATCGAGATCAAGGATCAGGATGGGGCGATGGGGCCGGATGTCGGACCGCTGGAAGAAGCGACATGCGCTGCCTTGGCTGATTACACCGGCGATGTCGCCCTGATGTCCTTCAACCCGCACAGTGTCGCAAAATGTGCAGAGCATGCCCCCGATGTCCCGCGTGGCATCGTCACCTCAAGCTATCTCGCCCAGTTCTGGCCGGAGGTGCCAGAGCATGTCCGGAACGTGCTGCGCGATATCCCGGACTACGCGCGGACAGGCGCTTGCTTCATCAGCCACGAGGCCAGGGATCTCGACCGTCCGCGCGTCGCCGAACTCAAAGCGCAAGGCGCGACGATCCTCACTTGGACGATCCGGTCATCCGAGCAAGAGGCCGCCGCCCGCCGCATCGTGGATAATGTGACATTCGAGGGCTATCTGGCTTGACCCGGGCGCCCCGGCGCACAGGTTGCGGGATATGAGCGAGAGCGCGATCGAAGTCACTGCACACCCGTCGATCAACGACATTGACCCCGCTGACTGGGATGCCTGCGCCTGCCCGGAGGCAGCAGACGGTGGACGACCCGATGATCCGTTCACGACGCACCGGTTTCTGAAAGCTTTGGAAGACAGCGGATCAGTCGGCCCGGGTAGCGGCTGGCAGCCGCAATACCTGACCGCCCGCATGGATGGGCAGATCATCGCCGCCGCCCCGCTTTATGCCAAGAGGCACAGTCAAGGCGAGTACATCTTCGATCACAATTGGGCGCATGCCTATGAGCAGGCGGGCGGGCGTTATTATCCGAAGCTGCAAATCGCCGTGCCCTTTACCCCCGCCACTGGGCGGCGGTTCCTGACCCGGCCAGGGTTTGAGGCCGCAGGCATGTCTGCCCTCGTGCAAGGGGCCGTGCAGATTGCGGCGAACAACCAACTTTCATCCCTGCACGCCACCTTCTGCACGGAAGGAGAAGCGCTTGCCGGGGCAGAAATGGGGCTTTTGACCCGGATCGGGCAGCAGTTTCACTGGGTCAACGACGACTACGCCGATTTCGACGCCTTCCTTGCTTCGCTCTCCAGTCGGAAACGCAAGACATTGCGCAAGGAACGGCGGCAAGCGAACGATTTCGGGGGTGAGGTCGTGAGCCTGACGGGCGACCAGATCACCGAGGAACACTGGGACGCTTTCTGGATCTTCTATCAGGACACCGGCAGCCGCAAATGGGGCACGCCCTATCTGACGCGAAAGTTCTTCCGTCTGGCACATGAAACATTGCGGGACGATATGCTGATGGTGCTGGCGGTGCGCGATGGGCGGCCCGTGGCAGGCGCGCTGAACTTTATCGGGCGCGACACGCTTTATGGCCGCTACTGGGGCTGCATCGAACACCATCCCTGCCTGCACTTCGAGGTCTGCTATTATCGGGCCATCGACTATGCGATTGCAGAGCGCCTTGGCAAAGTGGAGGCCGGCGCGCAGGGTGAGCATAAACTGGCACGCGGCTACCTGCCCGTCGCCACCCATTCGCTGCACTGGTTCGGCGACCCGGGATTCAAGGATGCGGTGGATCGCTACCTGCAGGCCGAGCGTGATGCGGTCGATCACGAAATCGAAGTGCTGACAAGCTACGGCCCCTTTCGCAAAACAGACGTGGAGGAACACCAATGACCGACAAACTGACCGACGCCGAACGTGCCGAGCACATCAACCCGCTGCTTGGCAATGGGTGGGCGATGACCGACGGGCGCGACGCGATCCAGAAGACTTTTGTCTTCAAGAACTTCGTAGAGGCGTTTGGCTTCATGACGCAGGCTGCGATCCACGCCGAAAAACTCAACCATCACCCCGAATGGTCAAACGTCTACAAGACGGTCGAGGTCACGCTCACCACCCATGACGCGGATGGGCTCAGCGCGTTGGATGCAAAGCTGGCAGGGACGATGGATGCGCTTGCAAGCAAGTAGGGGCCTGCCCCGATGATTAGTTATGTCACTGTGGGTGCCGATGACATGACGGCGGCAGAGCGGTTTTACTCCGCTTTTCTGCCCGTCCTTGGGTACGAGCTTGAATACTACCACGGCGACCTGAGCTATGCGTTGCCTCAGAAGCCAGGTCAGGCTTTTGCCCCACCCGAGTTCTACGTTAAATCACCGTTCAATGGCGCCCCGGCCGCGCCAGGCAACGGCAATATGGTGGCGTTCGAAGCGTATGATCAGGAACAGGTGCGCGCGCTGCATGCCGCGGCGCTTGCTGCAGGTGGGCGGGATGAGGGCGCGCCGGGGTTTCGCGCTGACTATGGCCCGCGGTTCTATGTGGCTTACCTGCGCGACCCGCAAGGCAACAAGATCGCGCTTTATTCCAGCCATCCTGATGATCCCACGCGTGACGACTAGTCTGCAACGGAACGCCTGACGGACCACGGACGTTACAGGAGCGCGGCACAGGCTTGACGGCCCACGCCACAAGTGGCCTAAGGCCGCCAAATTGAACATCTACACCGGGGAAACGTCATGGAAGGTCTCTTGAACACCGCGATCTGGGATGGCCGCACCATCGCTGATCTGCTGACCATTGAATTTCTGGCATCTGCGGTCGGCAGTGTCTTGGCCGCGCTCTTTATCCTGTTTGTCGGCTTCACCATCGGGGGATGGGCACGCAAGCGTATCACCAGTATCGGCGGGCGGCACGCACATCTTGATGTCACGCTTTTCAACTTCCTGGGCAATGTGGCGCGCTATGTCATCATTGGCTTTGCGTTCCTCTTTGTGCTCAACACCTTCGGTGTGCAGACGACCTCTGTCGTCGCCGTTATTGGTGCCGCCGGTTTGGCGATTGGTCTGGCGCTGCAAGGTACGCTGTCAAACGTGGCTGCAGGCGTGATGATTGTCTTTTTCCGGCCCATCAAAATTGGCGATTTTGTCGAGGTGAACGGCCAGATGGGATCGGTGAAGGAAATCACGCTGAACTATACTGAGCTCGCCTCTGTCGGAAATTTCCAGATCATCATTCCCAACAGCCAGGTCTGGGGCAACACAATCGTCAACTACTCGATCTACGACACACGCCGGGCCGAATGGACCTTTGGTGTGGGCTACGGGGCGAACCTGCAGTTGGCCGAAGAAACGATCCGCAACACGATCATGGCAGACCCACGATCAAAGACCGATCCCGAACCGTTCATTCAGGTCAACAACCTGAACGCCAGTTCCGTTGATTTTCTGGTCCGCGTCTGGTGCAACAGCAGTGACTATTTCGCCTATCAGGCCGACATGAAGCGCAAGGTGAAAGAAGCGCTGGACAATGCAGGCGTCGACATCCCCTTCCCCACCCGCACGATCATGCATGTCGGAACGGCAGAGGCTGTCGACTAGACCCGCAGCACCTTTCCGAGCAGGCTGTGATCATAAACGGCCTGCTTCCCCAGCATCCCACAAACACAGCTGACGACTACCGGAGTCGCCAGTCGCATGAACCGCTGTGGGCATTGCCTACGCGTTAACCTTTCGTGTTTTCAACGTATTGTCGCGAATCCGGTTAAAGAATATTTAACGGGTCATCGAGCTGTACGTGAAGTCGTGCAGCGCAGTGTGAGGTCGCCCGGTTTGGTCAGTTATCAGTCTATGTGTGTATCGGGCGGCTTCGCCTAGATGGCGGGCGAGGGGTGTCGATCTTCGCCGCACAATGGGTCGGCAGCCTAGGTCGAGAATCGCCCACCCTTCATTAACAAGTTCGGTATCACCATGTCGCAAGTCCATCGGTTCTTGCGCTGCCAGTCACTGCGTGCCCTGGCAGCCCTCTCTGCCATCCTTTTTGCAACCCCAGCGCTGGCCTGCGACGCAGAGCCAGACCAGTTTTCCATGATGCTTGATGGTGCGCACTACAATGAGGCGCCCGGGGTCAAGCTCAACAACGATATCTACGGCGCCTTCGTCGGATGGGAATGCGGCGCGTGGGGTGTGCATGTCGGGGGATACCGGCACAGCCACGACATAGATGATCACATGGTCACCACTGGGACAGCGCCATCAGCCTTTGCATCGCTCGACGTGCTCACCGGCAGCAATTGGAGCGCGGGCCTCTTTGGTGGTGCGGCCTATTACGATGATCTCGGCAAGAGTGACGAGCAGGGATGGAAACTGATCGGTGGTGTGCAGGCACGCTATGACGTCTGGTCCGCCCAAGTGATGCCGGCTCCGCCCAACGCCTACTTCGAGGGCGTCTGGGCCGCTGGCCTGTCCTTTGACCTTGGCCCCAACCGGCGTGCCAAACACAGCACGGGCGGGACCGAGGCACATCGGTGGCCCTAGCTGATCTGGTCGCTGGCGGTTGCCACCGCGGGACGCTCGCCCGCGATCAACGTCTAGCCCATCGCCTCCAGCAGTGTCTCACCAGCAGAGATTTCGCATTCACCGGGGCTTGATTCCGCGTTCAAAATAGTAACGACACCATCGTCCACCAGCATGGAATAGCGCTTGGACCGGTCGACAAAGCCCACAGGTGCTGCACTGAAATTCATCCCGATCGCCTTGGTGAACTCGCTTTCGGCATCCGCCAGCATGGTGATCCCCACCTCTGTCGCGCGGGTGCTATCGCCCCAGGCTTGCATCACGAAGGGGTCGTTGACGGAAATGCAGATGATCTCATCCACGCCCTTGGCTTTGAAATCATCAAAGGTGACCATGAAGCTGGGCACATGTGCCGT
This sequence comes from Pseudomonadota bacterium, assembly GCA_039821425.1. GTDB lineage: Bacteria > Pseudomonadota > Alphaproteobacteria > Rhodobacterales > Rhodobacteraceae > Yoonia. The sequence continues at coordinate 196 of JBCBOD010000107.1, read as the reverse complement.
CGTGCAGGTGCCGGTATAGGCGCCTGGCAGACCAAACAGGACAACCTTGCGCCCTTTCAGCTTGTCCGACAGTTTGACCTGCTGCGGCCCCTCTGCCCCCATGTGCAAAAGCGTGGCATCTGGCAGCGTATCACCGGTCTGAATTGTCATTGTTAAGGCCCCCGTTGGTCATTGTGTCTGTGTTCGCATGACATAT
>JBCBOD010000157.1:0-7347 GCA_039821425.1 Pseudomonadota bacterium | reverse complement strand
TCATGCGCATCGCCGTGGATGAAATGCCAATGCGGTTGCGGCCCCTTCTTGCGGATCGCGTCCGCCCAGTTTGATGTCCAGCAGGCCACGTCCTCGACAATCATGTCGGTGTTCTGGAAGCAGTAGCCGATGTTCCCATGCAGAATGCGGTTGTAGTAGGGGTCTTTCATCAGCATCTGATCGCGGGGGCTGTCCTTGACGAAGAAGGACACGATCTGCTGACTGCCGACCTCGCCTGAATCGTAGATGCGCCGCGCTGCGCGATAGCCAAGCCGCAGTGCCACAGGCATGCTTTTCAACGCGCGCGAGTTGCGCGTCATCGACTGTGTTGGCAGCTTGCCACCCGGGGCACCGGTCGAGATCAGAACAACCTTCGCAATGGACAGCTTGGACATGACCCGCGCAGCCACGTCCGCTGCAAGGATGCCACCTTCGCGATGCCCGACAAAAACTGTGGGTGTCGCAGGATCAAGGTCAAATGAGGTTTCGCAGGCTGTCGCCAGATGCGCACCGATCTCGTCCCATCCCCCCACGGCATCCGATCCGGAAAACCCCGGGCGAAACGGCGCGATGACATTCAGGCCCGCCGTGGCAACCGCTTTGCGCCAATCCGGCGTTTCCGCCGGGTGGCTGGAGGTCGTGAAGTAGACCATGGGCTGGCCATCCGGATCACCATAGCGCGCGACATCAAGCCTGCGACCGCAGGGCATTGTCAGCTGCGAAACCTCATAACCTGTCTGATCGATCTGCGGTTTGCCGATCTTGCCGATCTGGGGCCGCTTGCCGCCCACCACATACTGCAGATGCGACAGAAACTGTATGAAGCCGGACTGCTTGCGCGTTTCCGTTTTGACGAGGATGGATTTGATCTGCGTGCGGATGGTTTCGAGGCTGCGCCCGCGTGCTTCGGCAATCTCAACGGCGGATTGGCCTTCATGCAGCAATTGCGCAACTGCGATTTCAGCATCGGTCAACTGATAACTATCGCGCAAGGTTTCCGTCAGCGCCTCTGACCAGCCAGCTGCCTCGAACATGATCAGATATCGGGCATCAATCTTGTCGGGCATCGGGATCAGACGGCTGGAGGCCATCAAGGCATCACCATTGCTGGTCATGAATTGAAAATGGGGGGTCTCGCCCTCGCTCTCCGGGCGCCATGCGCCGTTGAGTTGACCGCAAAGCGCATCACCTGCCGTCACATCAGGCAGAAGCGCTTGACCACGGCTGTTGCCCATCAGGAACGTGCCATCCTTATCGACAAGGATCGCCGGGGCCGTCACCAGATCAAGAATGACAGGCAGGTCGCGTGACCGGTCCAGCTTTGGGTCTGCGGCAATCGCGGTGGCTTGTTCAAAATGCTCTGCCAGCAACAGAAAATTCGCAGACGACGCGGCCTTTGCATAAAACGCATCCCAGGTTTCCAGCAACTCTTCAAAGTTGTCGGGATCAACGGCGGTCCGATAGGCGACCTGAATCATGGCCTGCACCACGTCCAGACTGCCATTGGCATCAAAGGAGTTCTTTTCGATGTCCCTTTCGGGATCAGTGGGCAGATTCACGCGCGCTTCCAAGTCACCCTGCGCCCAAGATAGGGCGGCAGCTCAGCCTCAGTGACTAAATAATTGATAACGCTGGGTCAACTTCGCGGCTGTCACAGTCACGTGGTTGCGATAGTTTGATCAATCCACCGGCAGGGCGGCCGTTTCTGCCGCTTCGATCAGCATTTCGATATTGAAGCTGTCAAAGACATCGAGCGCGGCCGCGCATTCATCAACTGTCAGGTTGTCCCAATCGGTGATCTCTGCCGCCTGCGTGGCCTGCTCAAATGCGGATGTCAGCACGGGCTGCCCTAGCTCTTCGACGCTGAATTGATATCCATAGAGCAGGACACAAGGTGGTGTGCCAAGCCTGCCGATAATCGGGTTGGGGTTTCGGGCATCGACACGTTCGAGAAAAAGCATCGCATCCAGAACGAGGATCTCGCCATCGACAAGCACCTCCATGATGGCTGTCGTCGCCCCTAGCTTGTCAAAATAGAGAATGACAGGATTGGCACTGCCCGGCCAATCAGACACGACGCCTTCCCAGCCAGAGCTTCCGGTGCTTTCCAACACCGCAGCGGGGTAGGGGGGCGGCAACAGAACGGTCACGCTGTCTGCGGCAAGCGTGACGTCGATTTGAAACGGCCTTTCGTCTGAGATTGGCAGGACAGATGCATCGCCCGCATTGCCCCGCTCAATCCGGTAGAGTTCATAGCTGAACCCTGTGACCGGACCGTCAATGGTGCCGCTTTGCAGGCCGGTGACGTCGATATAGCCGCTCAACCCCTGAAAGAACGCAAGACACCGCCCGTTTTCACAGAAATCGGTAACCTCAATCCCGCATTGATTGGCGCCAATCCCGCCAACCACACTGTCTTCGGTCGGGAACATGTGGACGTTCAGCACCCCGCTTCCGGGCAGGTCGTTGGAGCAGGCGGCATGGGCTGCGCCGGGCAGGATCAGGGCAAGGGCCAGTGCCCTCATGATTTTGCCCCGAACCCGAGGTCAGACAGCACCACATCCTGCGAGATCTTTTGCATCTCGGACTGGGAAACCTCAAACAGGCGGGCCTTCTGAAAATCGCCACGTTTGGCGACAAAGCTCCAAGGGATCTGATCCAGCTTGGTGTTGTAGGCCGCGACATTCCCGTTGTAGAGGCGGCGGGCCGCGGCGATCTGGTCCTCGGTTTCCTCAAGCTGTTTCTGCAGCAGCTGAATATTCTCGTTGGCGGTGATCTCTGGCGTGTCTTCGGCATAGCCCGCGAATTGGTTCAGGGCGGCTGTCAGCTCTGCCTCTGCCTCATTCACTGCGTCCTGACCGCCACCTGTCAGCGCGGCTGCTGCGGCCTGTCGCGCCTCCAACAGCCGATCAAAGATCGCGTTCTCGTGCTGCATAGCCGTCTGTGCTGCCTGCGCGAGGTTTGGGACCAACGCGTGGCGCCGTTTCAACTGCACCGTGATCCCGGCCCAGCCTTCAGAGACTTTCTCGCGCGCCGCGACCAGCCCGTTTTGACAGATGGCAAAGGTGACGGGGACGCCGATGATGATCAGAATGACGATGGTGGTGAACATGGGTGGTTCCTATTCTGCGTAGGTCTTGAAGGCGGTGGCGGCATCGGCAAAATCAACGATGGCCTGCTGCAAAAGCGCTGCAAGCGCGGCCTCATCCGTCGTTTGCATGTTGCGGTAGCCACCAAAAAACACGGTGTCATGGTCAATAATCACACGGGCGGCATAGGTCTCTGCCAGGCCGATCATCACGGTCTGAAACGCAGGTGTCAGGACCTGAAGCAGTTCGGCGGTTGCGGTCTGTGCGTCCACCTCTTCGCCTGCGCTCATCGTCAGGCGGATGTTGTACTTGGCGTTGAACTCGGTGCTTTCAGTCTTGATGTCACGGTCCAGCGGGCAGACGGCGGTGGCGAACTCCGGCATGATCTCGGCCCGGATACGGGTGTCACGGTCCAACTGATAGGCCACGATGAAGGATGCGAACTCACCATGCGCGCCGCTTTGCGGGCTGCGGATGTTGGCCTTGGGGCCCTTGCCGTAGACAGTTGACTGGATGACCGACATGCCCATCCAAAACGGTATGTCGGCGGCTGTCTCGCCCCAAAGTTCGTGCTCCAGAACCAGCGGGATGGAACCACCGACGCGCAGCGTCATAAGGCTGCGAATTCGGCGTGCGAGCTTACCGACCTTCGCCTCGGGGATCTTCGTGCCGCCAAGAAAGCCGTTGGCGGCGACAGCGTTGGTGATGCGGGCGGCGCTCTTCTTTTCCCTCCCCGTGATTGCGTCACCCGCAAAGAAGACGACAAAGCCCAAGCAGAAAAAGCCAAGCCCGTAGAAACGCCAGGTTTCGCTAAAGACCCCGACGAAAAAGCCGATCATCATGCCCAGCAGGATCGGCAGGCTCAGCATCCGAAAGAAGCCGTCGAGCGGGTGTTGCGTGATCTGCGATGCGTCAGGCACGCTGGCCACAACCTGATCCTCGATCGGGTCCCAGACCGTGGTCTGATCCTGATATGCCGTCACCCCGTCCATCAATTCACCAGGCAGCTGACATCGCCGCTGTTGCTGATCCGCGCTTCGCCGGTACCGTCTGCTGCAAAGGAAATCAGCAAAAGCGGGCGGCCCGGTGCATCGACGATCAACATGCCCGGGCCTTCAAAACTGCAGACCATTTCGGCCCCCGCAGCCTCGCACCGGATCTTGCCGTCGACGGCGCGCAGGTTCACGTTGTCAATGGCTGTGAGGGGAAAGCTCTGATCCCGCAGCGGCATGGTCACGGCAGCATCTTCAACAATCACGCATTCATCTGCCGCAGCCATCTGTGCGGCGCAGGTTGCGAAAAGAACGGAAAAAACAGCTTTGCGCAAAATAACCTCCAGAAAAATCTGAAGGTATCTTGGCCGATCTTACTGTGTGGCAGCCATCACCCGATCTGGGGAAGCCCGCGCAAAAATTCTCAGACTTGGTAAACCAGCCAGTCAGACACGGCGCGGCGCACGGACTGGTCACCATTGGCGATGGCTTCATCCATGACGGCCCTGACCTCATCAAGGTTCACGCGGCGCAACAGGTGTTTGACGGGCCCGATAGACGCAGGGCGCATGGATAACGACCGAAAGCCCAAGGCCGCAAAGCAAAGCGCCTCCACCGGGCGGCCCGCGTCCTCACCACAAAAGGACAGCGGCGTTTCAGCGGCCTTGCAGCGCTTGATCACCTGTTCGAGGAACGACAGAAAGCTGACGTCGAGCGTATCGTAGCGCTTGCGCACGCGCTCATTCTCGCGGTCGGCGGCAAAGAAGAACTGCTTGAGATCGTTGCCACCAATCGAAAGAAAATCCACCTCTTCGTAAAACGCATCAGGCGCATAGACCAGAGAGGGTGTTTCTAGCATCGCACCCACTTCAAGTTTGGCGGGAAGGGGGTGGCCGAGTTTCTTTTCCCGCGCGATGGCCTTTTCCATTTCGGCCCGCGCGGCCCGAAATTCGTCAATCTGCGTGATGAACGGGAACATCACCGCCAGCGGGCGCCCATCCGCCGCCCGCAGAAGCGCCTGGAGCTGCATCCGCAACACGCCGGGCTTGTCCAGCCCCACACGGATCGCGCGCCAGCCCATGGCGGGGTTCGGTTCGTCATTCGGCTTCATGTAGGTCAGCACCTTGTCTGACCCGATATCAAGCGTGCGAAAGGCGATGCGCTTACCCGCCGCGGCGTTCATCACCCGGGCATAAAGCGCTGAAAGCTCGGCGCGGCGTGGCATCTGGTTGCGGATCAGGAACTGCAGCTCTGTCCGGAACAGCCCCACGCCCTCGGCACCGGACCCATCTAGTGACGGCAGATCAGCGATCAGCCCGGCGTTCATCTGCAGGCTGACGACGCTGCCGCATTTCGCCTCCGCTGGCAGATCACGGATCGACGCATAGCGTTCCTGCGCGCGGGTCTGCATCGCGATCTTGTCGCGGAAAGCGCCGTGCACGGTTTCATCGGGGCGCAGATGTGCGATCCCCTGATCGCCATCAACGAGGATCGGATCACCGTTCAGCGCTTCGCGGGTCACGCCACGCGCGTTGATAATCAGCGGGATCGCCCAGGCACGGGCCACAATGGCGGCGTGGCTCCCGACAGAGCCTTCTTCCAGTACGATCCCCTTGATCTTCTTGCCATACTCCAGCAATTCACCGGGCCCGATGTTGCGCGCTACAAGGATCGGATTGTCGGGCATGTCGCTGCTGGCATCGCGGCCCTGACCGGTCAGGATCCGCAGGAGGCGGTTCGAAAGATCATCAAGGTCAGAAAGCCGTTCGCGCAGGTAGGGGTCAGCGGCGCGGGACATCCGCGCGCGGGCCAGTGATTGTTCTTTCTCGACAGCGGCTTCGGCTGACAGACCGCTTTGAATGTCTTCCTGCATGCGCTTCAGCCAACCGCTGGAGTTGGCGAACATCCGGTAGGTTTCGAGCACCTGCCGTTGGTCCGCATCCACGGTATGGGCCCCTTGCAGCATCGCATCGACGCCTTGGCGCAATTCTGCTGTGGCCTCTTCCAGCCGGGTTGCCTCGACCTCGGGGTTTTCGGCGATCGGGTTGGTGACAACGACACGGGGCTCATGCAGGAAGACAACACCCTCGCTCGCCCCTTCCTGCGCCACAGACCCGCGCAGCATGACGGGTTGTTGGTGGCGGGCGGAAAGGGCCGCACCTTCACCGACAAACGCACCTAGTTCGGTCATCTCGGCGATGACCATCGCGACGATTTCCAGCGCGTAGACCTCGTCGGTCGTATATTCGCGGGCGTCTTTTGACTGCACCACCAGCACGCCCAGAACCTCGCCCAACCGCTGGATCGGAACACCACAGAACGAGGAAAAGCGTTCCTCGCCCGTTTCCGGCATGTAGCGAAAACCTTTGGCGGCAGGGGCGTCGGCGGTATTGATCACATTGCGTGTCTTGGCCGTCTTACCAACAAGACCTTCACCCAGTCGCATGCGCGTCTGATGCACCGCTTCCGCTTGCAGGCCTTTGGTCGCGCAAAGCTCCAGCGTGTCCTTGTCGCGGAACAGATAGATGGAACACACCTCTGTCCCCATCGAATCCGCGATCAGGTCAACAACCGCGTTTAGGCGTTCCTGACCGGCACCCTCAGCCGCAAGCGCTTCGCGCAAGCGGCCCAGCAGTTTCCGACTTTCGGTTTCCAGCCGTTGTGGCATTGGCCCCCCTGAAACAGGCCGACCCGCGTGTCTGGCCTAGCCTGCCTTCTCCAACTCGAAGGCATCATGCAGGGCCTGCACGGCAAGTTCCATGTATTTTCTGTCAATCAGAACGGATATCTTGATCTCTGAGGTTGTAATGACCTTGATGTTTACACCTTCAGCAGAAAGTACGCGGAACATCTTGGCGGCCACGCCGGTATGGCTCCGCATGCCGATACCCACGACGCTGACCTTGGCGACAGCTTCGTCTGCGACCAGATCGTGGAAGTTGATGTCGCCCGCAGCCTTGGCATCCTGCATCGCCTTTTCGGCGCGAATCACCTGATCGACGGGGCAAGAGAACGTCATGTCCGTCCGCCCCTCTTCCGAGATGTTCTGCACGATCATGTCGACGTTCACACCCGCATCCGACAGGGGGCCAAAGATCGCGGCGGCGATACCGGGGCGGTCAGCGACCGAGATCAGCGTCATTTTCGCCTCATCCCGGGAATAGGCCACACCGGCCACAACATTGGATTCCATGATCTCCTCCTCATCGCAGACCAATGTGCCCGCGTCGTCAGATGGTTCTTCGAATGATGACAGCACCCGCAGG
>JBCBOD010000047.1:0-25784 GCA_039821425.1 Pseudomonadota bacterium | reverse complement strand
GTCAGCTTGTCCTCGCCCCACTGGATTGATTTTTTCACTTCGTTAAACATCATGTTTTCCTTTTGGCCGCTTTCGGCCTTTTTGCGTAGGGGGCGTATTCCCCCTCATCCCGGTATCTTGTTCAGGCGCTGGGATGCGGGCGCCGCTCTTTTCAAGATGCGCGGGCACTATCGCAGATCGGGACGTTTGGAAAGGGGGTGTAGGTGTGGCCTATGGCCCGGGCTTTTCGAGCACATGCAACAGATAGCGCATGCGCCCTGCTCGGTGCAGTGCTTTCATCGCCGCTTGCGGGTTGTCGGTTGGCGCGGCACGGGATGAAACGATGTGATCCCATGTCTGGTCGGTCTGCGGACTGATGTCGGTCAGTGACAGGGTTTGCAGCCCCTCGGTATACGCCAACGCATTGCGTTCCTCAGTCGTCATCGCAGGTTCGGGCCAGGGTGCGTATCCTTGCATCACGACCGCAAGCCACGCGCTATGCTCTGCCGATTGCGGCAATTCAAAGAGAATATCGCTACAAACTAACCTCCCGCCAGGTCGCAGGATGCGCGCGGCCTCTGCAAAGAAGGCGGCACGACTGGGGAAGTGGAACATCGCCTCGACCGAAAGCGCCCGGTCGGTACTCGCGGCAGGCAATCCGGTTGCGGTGGCGTCAGCCTCCGCCCATGACAGTCTGTTGCCATTCTGTGCGACGATCTCTTGGCAGATCGTCAGTTGCCGCGGATCGATGTTGATGCCGCTCAGGTGGCAGTTGCTTTGCCGTTCATTCAGCCGCCGCAAGCTTCCGCCTAAGCCGCAGCCAATATCCACAACTGTCGCACCATCGGTGACTTCCAGTGCTTCCAGGTGCAGTTCGGTCATCGCGGCCTGTGCGTCGGGCCAGCTCAGCGACTGACCGACAGGCCAATACCCCAGATGCACATCATCCGTGGCATAGCCCGACCGGTAAGCCTTGATCAAGCCGGGAATGTAGTCGAGGCCGATCCCGCTCATCCCCAGCAGAACACCTCTGACCCGTCCTTTGACAAGGCCATGAAGCTGCAGACGGACCAGCGCGTGCGGGCGCCTTCCACCTTGGCCACCCCATGTAGATAACGGCTGGAATGCAGGATGATCATCTCACCGGGGTCTAGCCGGATGGAAACCTTCTCGGCCCTCGAGAGATCGCGCTTTGGCCGCCCGGTATCGCGGTTGACGAAATGTTGCGCATCAGTCTCTGCGGTCACGTTGTAGACATCCAGCGCACCGCCCGCTTCGGCCTGATCAATGCAGAGGACAAAGGAATAGATGTCGGGCTCGCAGAGTGCAGCGATATGCTTGTAGGTCGGCCTGATTGCGGCCTCATTGTCGAAATGGGGCGGGATGTAACCACCGGTTTCATGGGCGCGCAGCGTGGTGAAGAAATGGCGCGCGCCGTCAGGGCCGGGGGCGGCGCTGTAAGGGCGGTTTTCATCAAGGGCAGACAGGATCGCGGTCACGCGCTCCTCCAAGGGGGCGCCACCAAAATCGAGCGCAGAGAGCTGATCCCGAAACGCAGGTTCCGCGGCGAAGTAAGGGGCCAGATCGCGAGACGCGAGGTTCAGATTGATGCCGTAGAAGTAGGCGCAAAAGGCGGGCGGAAAGGTGGTTTTGACAAAGCCCGGGGCATTGGTGGCGAGTCTTTCGGGAAGCTGCGCCAAGGCCTCCGCCGGATACACGTTTTTGACGATGATGGCACCCAGATCACCGCGGCGCAGCGCCGACATCGCATCGGCACGCCCCGCCAAATCGTTGGCGGCACTGGTGATGATTTTGAGAAAGCTTTCTGCCATGTGGGTTTATTGCACGGGATTTCCGGTCGCGCCACCGGATCGCGCGGTGCGGGCAAAGTCTTAAGAGTTGGCAAAAACCGGTTTCACTGTTAACCTTACGTTGAGGCATAAAGGAAGTCCTTGGGGAAGGATCTGTTCAATGAAGTTCGTACCACATGCAGCGGCCATTTCACTTGTCGCAACACAAGCCGCGGCTGGCGGCCTGTCCGACGCTATCGTTGAGACGCCAGAGGTGATGGAACCGGAAGTGATGGCAGAGCCGCAAGGCAGTGCCGGATGGATGATTCCCGTATTGATCGTTGGTGCGCTGGCAGCCGTTGCGCTGGCAGGCAGTGATGACGATGACGAAGCGGCCCCTGCGCCAGTCTGCACCGCTCCAACCCCTACACCTCCTGTTTGTACTGCTCCCGCTCCTCCGGTCTGCAGCTAACCGTCTCGCTAGGTCACGTTTGGAATGTCCGTGCAGGCTGCCAAGCTACTGAGCGTTAATCCCCTTGTTGCCGTCTATGACGATTTTTTCGACAAGGATTTGGCTGAACATATTCTCTCAACTGCTGGCAGCGCGTTTCAGAGGAGCCGCGTCGTCGACAACAAGGGTGGCTCAAAGGAAGAGGACACCCGAACGAACGAGCAGGTCAAGGTTGATCAATGGGCAGATCCAAGGATCACCGAATTGGTCACGCGCATTTCGGCACTTGTGCGCCTGCCACCAGAGAATTGCGAACCCTGTCAGTTGCTGCGCTATCGCGGTGACCAGAAGTTTGATCCGCATTCTGATGCGTTCTACAGGACAGCGGGGGGCATCGGATTTCTGGCACAAGGCGGCCAGAGGCTCTTTACCGTCCTTTGCTACCTGAATGATGTCGCGTCCGGCGGCGAAACCGAATTCCCAGACCTGAAGATCAAGATCAAGCCGAAGTGCGGTCGCGTTCTGGTCTTCGGGAACACGCTTCTGGGTACGTCAGAGCCGCATCCCCATTCCCTGCATGCCGGTTGGTCTGTCGATGAAGGCGATAAGTTCACACTCGCGATGTGGTGGAGACAGCTCGCCTTTCACATTCAACGCGAATATCCGGCCGAAAGGGGCGACACGCGCGTCATCGACTGAAACGCAAAACGCCCACCGATCCGGTGGGCGTTTCGTATTCCGAAAAGTCAGTTCCGCTTTAGCGGCGCAGACCCAGACGCTTGATCAGGTCCTGATAGCGGGCCTCGTCCTTGGACTTGGTGTAGTCCAGAAGTTTGCGGCGCTGGGCGACCATTTTCAGCAGGCCACGGCGGCCGTGGTTGTCTTTCTTATGAGTCTTGAAGTGCTCTGTCAGCGTCGCGATGCGGCTGGACAGGATGGCGACCTGAACCTCTGGCGAACCGGTGTCGCCGTCCTTGGTCGCAAATTCCTTCATGATCTTTGCTTTTTCTTCAGCAGTAATCGACATCGGGGTCTCCTTCATCAGGTTAGGGTTATGGCGCGATCCGGGATGTCGTCCAGAAAGGCCCGTGGAGGGTCCGGCAGGGGATTCCCTGCGTGGATGCGGTCGCATAAAGGCAAATGCTGCAAAAGGAAAGGGTTATCCTGCAGGGACCAGCGTGACCTGGGCCAGATCAAGTTCGGTGAGGTTCGGGAAAGTTGCGATGGCCTCTCCGTCTGCAGAAAGTGTCAGGCCGTCCGGCGTCACCGCCGTCGCGAGTTCGGGCGCATCACCATCATGGGCAATCTCGATCCTATCGTCGCCCGGTGTGTAGTCCTCGACGATCACGGCACCGCCGGTTTGCAGCACAAAACTGTCCGCACCGGTGCCGCCGTTGAGCACGTCGCCGGTATCGCCCAGCAGCCGGTCATCGCCAGCGCCGCCGTTGAGATAATCCCGGTCAAGATCCCCGCGGTCATAGATCAGGTCATCGCCCGCCCCGCCATGCAGGGTGTCTGCCCCGGCACCGCCCGCAAGACGATCATGCCCCAGCGACCCGAGCAACGCATCGTCACCGTCGCCGCCCATCAAGAGGTCATCACCGCCGCCACCATTCAGGGCATCATCACCGGCCTCACTCGCGATGACGTCGTCGCCCACATGCCCATTGAGCACATCGTCACCATCGCCGCCGCTGATCACGTCATCGCCGCGCCCGCCTTCGACCCGGTCGTCGCCATCGCCGCTGAATAGAAGATCATCGCCGTCTTGCCCGTCGATGTGATCGTCGCCTGCACCAGTGATCACCGTATCATCTGCGTCACCGGGAAAGATAACCGTGTCGTCGTCAGATGGCGGCAGAACAGAGTCGACCGCCACCATAGGCACGGAAGGATCCTCATCCGTCTCTGTGGTGTCTTCTGTCGTCTCTACATCCTCTTCGGTGTCCACCAGCGCCATGGCCGCCAGTGACACGCCCAATACGCCAAGTATTGCCAGCATGATCTGTCTCGTTTGCAGGGTCGCCCCACCCGCGTTGGCAGGTAAGATAGCACAGAGGCTACGGTTGGCAGGGGTAATTCTTAAGCGTTGGTTAACGCGAGGGCGGCCAAAGCGTCCACATCCCAAGGCTGCGGAAGGGTCTTGTAGCTGATGTAGAGCGGGTGGCGCGGGTGCCCGGCTTGTGTGAGCCCCAGCGTCAGGAGCGGCTTGGCTGGGTCCGCAAAAAGGCGCGCCACGGCGGCGCCCCGATCGAGGTGCGCGCCGTGCGCGCCCCATGCAGCGATGATGTCATTCGCCCAAGCGGCACCGTCCCGGATCGCCGTATCATTGTCGGGCCCAACCGGGTCCGCCGCCTGCCGCATCTTCGCAGGGTCCGTTTCGCGCCAGGCGAAGATATTGGTCACCTGAAACGCGCCATAGCCCAAGGCCCGTGCCCGCCGCTCGCAGCGTTCGACCGTGGGGTCATTCTGCACCTCGGTCGCTTTCGAAGGATTGAGCATCACGAACAGCACCCGCCCGCCTGCCGGTTCCCACGTGCGGGTCAGCGCATAGCGGTACCGTTCACAGTCCGAATAGACAGCCGTTGAAGGCGCATCATCCTTGATATGCGTGCGGGTGATCACGTGGCGGCAAAAACGCGGGTGGGGTGCAACTCACCCCCGCGATAGATGCCGACAGCAACGGCGCGCCCGTCGTGAGAGGCCCAGACCTCTTCCCCGAAATCCACATCGCTGGCAATCACCATGGCCGGGTTACCGTGGCGCAATTTCGCAGCACTTTCCGCAGGGCAGCGCACTTCTGGTAACTCTGTCAGGCCAACCTCAAGCGGTTGTAAGAGCGCGTCCAGATCTGGCGACTTCGCCAATGCGTCGATTTGTTCAATCGAGACCCCGTCCTCGGCAGAGAATGGGCCAGACCAGATGCGTCGCAAGGACTGCACATACCCGAGACACCCGAGCGCCTGCCCCAGGTCACGTGCAATGGAACGAACGTAGCCGCCCTTGCCGCAGGTCATCTCAAGGATTGCACGATCTTCATCCGGACGGTCGATCAGCAGCAGTTCCTCCACCCAGAGCGGGCGGGCCGACAGTGCCATATCTTCGCCGGCGCGGGCCTTTTTGTAGGCGCGTTCGCCATCGACCTTCACGGCAGAAAACTGCGGCGGGACCTGCATGATGTCGCCGACGAAGCCGCCCAAAGCCTCTTTGATCTCATCATCTGTGGGGCGGGTGTCGCTGGTTGCGATAACCTCACCCTCGGCGTCGTCAGTGTTTGTCGCCGCACCAAGGCGCACGGTAAACTGATAGGCCTTCATCGCATCGGTGATGTAGGGCACAGTCTTTGTCGCCTCTCCCAAGGCCACGGCCAGAACGCCTGTGGCTTCGGGATCTAGCGTGCCGGCGTGGCCTGCCTTCTTGGCCTCAAACGCCCAACGCACCTTGTTCACCACCGCGGTAGAGGTGATGCCAGCCGGTTTGTCGACAACCAACCAACCCGAGATATCGCGCCCTTTGCGTTTGCGTGCCATGCCTTTGGTCCGTTCGTGCGTGTGGGGTCGCTGGCTATTGCGGTGGCGCGCGCGGGTCAACACCCGCTGGCGCCTGATCGCGGGGCCGGATTCGGCAAAAAACGAAAAAAGTGCGAGATTGCAGGAATAAACCCTGAGGGCCGGACGTAGACGGGTTGAGAACACTCTCGTCACTGCCCATCGGGCCAACTTTATTGGAGACTGACATGACATTGAAAACACTGATCGCCGCAACCGCCATGACCCTTTCGGCCAGCGTGGCCTTTGCCGAAACGCATATTGTCAACATTCAGGGCTTTGCCTTTGAACCTGCGACGCTGACCATCGCGGCCGGTGATACGGTGACATTCGTCAATCAGGATGGTGCACCACACACCGCCACTGCGAACAATGGCAGCTTTGACACGGGCCGCCTGTCGCGCGGGCAGGAAGCGTCGCTGACCTTCAACAGCGCTGGCACCTATGACTATTTCTGCGAGGTGCACCCCAACATGACGGCCACACTGATCGTCGAATAAGGCGCCGAACAGGGGGTTTGGCAGCGGCTGATCAGGCCTCTGCCAACACCTCCAGAAACGCCTCTCCAAAGCGTTCGGCGTATTTGTCGCCGATCACACGGGTGAGCCTGTCCATATCCGCATCGCGTAGCTGCGCCACCTTGGCCAGTTGCGAGGCAGACAGGCTCATCGGTTTGTCCGCCCCATGTGGTCCGCGCGACAGGCTGGCCTGCACCTGCATCAAACGGTCGTAGACCATCCCTTCGTCCCTGCCTGCCAGTTTGCGGCGGCGTGGGTGCATCTCTTCCATCGCGCCGGCGATGACCTCCAGAAACGCCTGCCCGTAGGTTTCAAGCTTCTTCGCGCCGACCCCGCCGATCTGGGCCATTTGGTCCAGTGTCTTGGGCCGCTTTTCGGCCATCTCGATCAACGTGCGGTCGTTGAATATGATGTAGGCAGGCACATTCGCCTGTTCGGCCAGCGCGCGGCGCTTGGCTTTCAAGGCAGAGAGAAGCGGTGCATCCTCCTCGCTCACCATCATCCGGACCTTGGGACCGGACCCTTTGGCCGCACGGATCGTATCGCGGCGTAGTTCTATCGTCGCCTCACCCCGCAGGATCGGGCGGGCGTGTTCTGTCATGCGCAAGGCGCCGTGCCGCTCCCGATCCGGGCGCAGCAGGTCATGCCCCATCATCTGCCGGAAAATCGCCTGCCACTGACGTTTGTCATAGTCTTTGCCGACGCCAAAGGTTGGCAGGCTATCGTGGCCGCGCGCGGTGACCTTGTCCGTCGGGTTGCCCAGTAAGATGTCGATCAGATGGCCTGCACCAAACCATTCTTCGGTCCGCAAAGCTGCAGACAGGGCCATGCGTACGGGCGTTGTGGCATCAAACACCTCTGCCGGTTTGTCGCAAAGATCGCAATGGCCGCATGGTGCAGGATCCTCGCCGAAGTAGCTGAGCAACGTCTGTCGCCGACAATGCAGCGCCTCTGCCAAACCCAACAGAGCGTTCAGGCGGCCATGATCCGCTGCGCGCCGTTCTGCGGGGGCCAGCCCCTCGTCAATCTGCTGGCGGCGAAAACGGATGTCATCAGGGCCAAAGAGCGTCAGCGTTTCAGCCGGGGCACCGTCGCGCCCGGCGCGCCCGATCTCTTGGTAGTAGCTCTCAATGGATTTTGGCAGGTCGGCGTGGGCGACCCAGCGGATATCCGGTTTGTCAATGCCCATGCCAAAGGCGATGGTGGCACAGACGATCAACCCGTCTTCGCGGCTAAAGCGCGCCTCGACCTCACGCCTGTCCTCTGCTTCCATCCCACCGTGATAGTGGCAGGTGGCGTGTCCCGCCTCGGCCAGTGCCTTTGCCAGCGTTTCGGTCTTCGCCCGTGTGCCGCAATAGACAATGCCAGACTGGCCCTTGCGGGCGGCGGCGAAGTTCAGGATCTGGTTGCGGGGGCCGTCCTTGACGGCAAACGCAAGGTGGATGTTGGGCCTGTCGAAACCGCGCAGAAAGGTTGCGGGCGCCTGACCGTCAAAGAGCTTCTGAACAATCTCGTCCCGCGTCTCGGCATCTGCTGTGGCGGTAAAGGCGGCAAGAGGCACGTTCAGGGTGCGCCGCAACTCCCCAATCCGCAAATAGTCGGGGCGGAAATCATGGCCCCACTGGCTGACGCAATGCGCCTCATCCACCGCGATCAGGCTGACACCGACACGGCGGAGCATGTTGATGGTGCCGCCGGAGCCAAGGCGTTCGGGCGCCATGTAGAGGAGTTTGAGCGACCCATTCTCAAGCCCTTGCCAGACGGCATCTGTTTCTTCGGGCGTATTACCGGAGGTCAGCGCGCCCGCTGCAACGCCTGCCTCACGCAGCCCGCGCACCTGATCGCGCATCAGGGCGATAAGAGGGGAAATCACGACCGTAACGCCGTCGCGGACAAGGGCGGGGAGTTGAAAGCAAAGCGACTTGCCGCCGCCCGTGGGCATGATGGCGAGGGTGTTCTGGCCAGTGGTCACGGCCTCCACAATTTCGGCCTGCCCGGGGCGAAAGCCCTCGAACCCGAACACATCCTTCAAGATCGCCTGTGGTGACACCGCTGTGGGCCTGTTTTGCCTCTTTGGGGCATCTTCTCACGGGCGGAATCGGGCAGCAAGGGATGTCCTGCCGCAGCCACCCAAAAGGCCGACACCCATCACAGGTGCCGGCCCCAAGGAACAGGGAGGCAACCCCCCTTTGTAACCTTCGCTAATCAGGTATGTGATTGGCTATGTGAATGCCTTACCGTTCGACGTCGAAGTCGCGCTCGGCCACGGTCTCACCGTCGATTTTCAGCAGTACGATCACGTCCTGTGTTGGACGGATACCGACGTTCACCTGCACGTCGCTGTTTGCACCGGCGTTGACCATCTCGGTGCCCAGCAGTGCGCCGATCTCACCTTTGTGGAAGTCGTAGATCTCAACGACGCCAGCGTCGGCAGAGCGGACCAGACCCAGATCCAGGGTCGAACGGCTTTCCAGGCGCTCACCGTACTGGAAGTAGCTGTCAGCAGAAGCGACAGAAGCGGTTGCAGCAACGGTAGCGGCGGCGAGTGCGATTGTTTTGATAGACATGTGTTTGTTCCTTTTCGTTGTGTGATGCAGCGGGAGAACTGCGGCTTGGTTTGTGGTGTGCGGCGGGTGTGCCGCGGTGTTGATGGGAGTAGAATTGGGGATGAAAGGGCCGCGGTGAAGGGCAGGGGCGATCACGAAAAAGGTGATGGATGTGATGGGAAAAGGGGCTTGAAATCACAGAACAGGGTCTACTGGGGCGCTGATGTGCGCACCCGCACACAAACCTATCCTGATCTGTGCAGCAGGTGACCGAAGGTCAGGCGAAACCGGATCAGATTTTTTTCAGGTGATCACAGATTACAGGCGCACTTTTTTCCGTGAGCGGCAAATATTTCGCACCGCTCCCACCCCCGTGACGCATGTGACAGGAAATTGGGGGTATCAGACCTTCGGAAGAGGGGTGAGAAGAGAGGATACTGGCGCTGATCCGGCGTTGCCTTGGCTGCAATCAGGCCTTACGCCTGACCTTCTGGAGGTCGAAAAATGGGCGAAATCATTCTGGTCCGGCATGGGCAGGCAAATTCCGGTGCGACCGATGAGGAAAGCTATGATCGCTTGTCGGACCTTGGCCATCAGCAGGCGGAATGGCTGGGCGACTATCTGCGCGACCGCGAGGGTGGTTTTGACAAGGTGATCTCGGGCAGCCTGCGCCGCCACCGGGAAACCGCCGCGGGTATCGGATATGACACCCCCCAAATCGACGCTCGCCTGAATGAGATGGATTACTTTAACCTCGGACAGGCACTGCAGGACGTGCATGGGGTGCCTTTTCCGGGGCCCGAGGAATTTGCCGCACATGTCCCGCAGGTGATGGAAGCCTGGCACCGGGCCGAGATCAAAGGGGTGGAGACCTTTGCCAGCTTCGAGGATCGCGTGACATCCGTGCTGCAAGAGGCTGCAAGGCCCGGCGCGCGCGTTCTTTGTGTCACCTCAGGCGGTGTGATCGGCATGATCATCCGCCATCTTCTCAACCTTGATCCCACTCGCATGGCGCATGTCCTGCTGCCAATCATGAACAGTTCGCTTCACCGCGTGCATGTGATCCCGCAAGGGCCAATCCTTGCGGGCTTCAACGCGGTCCCGCATCTTGACCGCCCGGACAGGCAGCACGCGCTGACGCACTACTAGGAGGCCCGCAAGCGATGAAACTCTTCTACGCCCCGCGCACAATCTCGGTCGCCGTTGCGATCGTTCTGGAACACCAAAAGATCGAATACGAAGGTGTGCGGATCGACTTTGCGAAATCCGAGCAGACCAAGCCGGAGTATCATGAGATCAACCCCAAGGGCCGCGTGCCCGCCTTGCAAACCGAGGGTGGCATTCTGACGGAAACTGCTGCCATTCTCGAATACATCGCACCCGACATGGTACCAGAGGATGCCTTTGCCGCCGCAAAGATGCGCGAGTTGATGAGCTACCTCAACGGCACGATGCACCCGCACCATGCGCACGCAATGCGGGGGTCACGCTGGGCGCGGGAGAAAAGCTCTTTCGCGGATATGCGCGCCATGGTCCCGATCCGGATGCGTGATTGTGCCCAACACATCGAAGAGGTGCTGCCGACGCTGCCCTTTGACCCCGGCAGTCTGACCGCCGTCTCAGATGCTTATCTCTACGTCGTTTTGTCGTGGTTGCCGGGGGATGGTGTCGATGTCTCTCACTACCCCCGCATCACGGCATTCCAGCGCCGGATGAACACTCATGCGGCGGTGCAGGCGGTCTATCAGAAAGGCATGCTCTGATGCTGCACCTCTGGGTCCGCGCGGAAAGCCGCCTCAATGAAGAGAGGGTCGGTCTGACGCCGCAGGGGGCCGCGAAACTGATTTCCGCGGGTATGCAGGTGACGGTGGAGGAAAGCGGCCAGCGTATTCTACCGATTGCGGATTATGCAGCCGCCGGGTGCGAGGTTGCGGCAGAGGGTGCGTGGCCCGACGCGCCAAAGGACGCGATCATCTTTGGCCTGAAGGAGCTGCCAGACGATGGCACATCGCTCCCCCACCGCCACATTATGTTCGGTCATGCGTACAAAGGGCAGCCCGCGGGGCAGGTGCTTCTGTCGAGGTTCAAGGCGGGTGGCGGTGCGCTCTATGATCTGGAGTATCTGACCGATGCGGACGGCCGTCGCGTTGCGGCATTTGGCTATTGGGCAGGCTACGCGGGGGCAGCTGTCGCGTTGATGTGCTGGCTGGCTGCGCAAAAGGGGCGACTGGCCGGACCGGTGCACGCCTATCCCAGCGCCAATCACCTGTTGATGGACTTGCAGCAGAGCCTGATGGCCGATGGCACGATACGGCCCACCGCGCTGATCATCGGCGCATTGGGCCGGGTCGGCACGGGTGCTGCCGACCTCTGTCAGGCGATGGGGGTGGCGACGACCAAATGGGACATGGCTGAGACCGCGAGCGGAGGGCCGTTTCCGGAGGTCCTGGCCCATGACATCTTTCTCAACTGCATCCTCGCGCGGCCGGGCACGCCGGTCTTCGTGCCGGCGAGTGCCAAGACGGCACCAAGGACGCTCTCGGTCATCGGCGACATCGCCTGCGACCCCGACAGCGACTTCTCCCCCATCAAGGTCTACGACCGTACGACAACATGGGAGGCCCCGGCGCTACGGGTGCATGACCAGCCGATCCTCGATGTCACCGCCATTGACAACCTGCCCTCCATGCTGCCTGCCGAGAGTAGCGCTGATTTTGCCGAACAGCTGCTCCCGCATTTGCTCACACTCAATGCGATGGATGCGGGCGTTTGGGGCCGGGCGAAGGCGGTCTTTGATCGGGCGGTGGCCTGATGGGGTATATGGTCGACGGCGTCTATCATGTGGGCGACGATGTCACCCAGACCCTGCCATCAGGCGAATGGGAGAGGAGCCGCAGCACAGTCCGTCATTGGATCGGGCAAGGCGACTTCCCCGCAGAGCCAGAACGCTATCACCTATTTGTCGCCTGGAACTGCCCGTGGGCGCATCGCACGCTGTTGATGCGCGCGCTGAAAGGGCTGGACGCAATCACCGTGTCCTACGCCCGCCCGAACCGCACTGATCAAGGCTGGGTCTACGACGCCGATGGGCCGTTCAGTGACCCGCTTTTGGGCGTATCGGCGGTGCATGAGGTCTATAGCGCGGATCCGATGGGCTATACCGGGCGGCTGACCGTGCCGGTGCTTTGGGACAAGGTGCAGGGCCGCATGGTCAGCAACGAAAGCGCGGATATCGTGCGGATGCTGAATGACCTGGGTGATGGGCCCGATTTCTACCCCGCACCACTAAAGGCGGAGATCGACGGATGGAACACGCTAATCTACGACACGGTCAACAACGGCGTCTACCGCGCCGGTTTCGCCAGCACGCAAGAGGCTTATGCCAAGGCAGCCCATCAGGTGTTCGAGACGCTTGACCGGATCGATGCGCATCTGGCGGATCATGCGTTTCTCTGTGGGGATCAGCTGACCGAAGCAGATGTTCGGCTCTTCCCGACGCTCGCGCGCTTCGATGTGGCGTATCACTATGCCTTCCGCTGCAACCTGCGGAAGCTTTCGGACTATGCGCACCTCTGGCCCTATGCGAAGCAAATCTACCATTTGCCGGGAGTGGCGGACACTGTGCGGTTCGACATCTACAAGCAGGGCTATTTCAGCGCGAGCGAGAAGCGCAACCCGCTCGGGATTATTCCGATCGGTCCCACGGTTGATTGGGGGTAGGTGGGTCAAGACCCACCTTACAGATTGGTCTGTTTGCCCTTTTCCGCCCAGCCGCAGGTGCGTGTTGCCTGCGCCGATGCCTCCGGCGGAAGTTTGATGGGACATGGAAAGACAGGGAGTGGCCTCAGGTCGGGCGAAACAGAGCGTCTTCCTCACCTGTTGGGTCAAGGCCAAGTGCTTCCATCCCCGCCTCAAGATGGTCCGACAGATGTGGCGAGCCCTTGAGGTAATGCGCCGTTGCTGTCGTCGCCTCGCGCGCCGCGGTATCCAGCGCCTCTTCCAGATCAGCAGGTTCAAAGCTGCCACGCCCGATCCAGAAGACGGCAACAAGCGCGATCTGCTCATCTTCTGTCAGTTGATCGACAAAGCCGTCAAACTCATTCTCGGCCCGGTCAAGCTCCCGCGCCAGAATGATCACCTCTGCCAGTTTGTCTGCTGTGATGGACAACATGATCGGATCCTCCTGCAGAGATATTAGCAGGTGGATCCCGCGATCAGATTGATCTGGCGCAAGTCCGGGGTGGTTCGCCTACTTCGCCCCGAAGAGCCGGTAGTACATCCAGTCAGGCATAAACTGCGACAGGCGGAACACCCACGAGAACAGCATGGGAAAGCTCTTCTTGAAGGTGTCGGTGTTCATGTGTTCGAAGACTTCTTTCGCCGCGTCCTCTG
Source organism: Pseudomonadota bacterium (assembly GCA_039821425.1). Taxonomy (GTDB): domain Bacteria; phylum Pseudomonadota; class Alphaproteobacteria; order Rhodobacterales; family Rhodobacteraceae; genus Yoonia. The sequence goes on along the minus strand of JBCBOD010000047.1, from coordinate 12,560 downwards.
CCGACATGATGAACGGCATGTTGAAATCGTTCTTGTCGGTCAGGCGCGTTTTGATAAAGCCAGGGTTGATCACCTGCACGTTGATCGGGCTGGTGCGCAGATCGGCTTGCATGCTTTCGGCCAGTGCCATCATGCCTGCCTTGGATGAGGAATAGCCAATTGCGCCAGGCAATCCGCGGAATCCAGAAAGGGAGCCGACAAGCACGATGTGCCCCTCACCCTTTGCGACCATGTCCTTGATGACACCGCCAACGACACGGCCCGCGCCTAGGAAGTTGACCTGGCCCATCAGGTCGACCTTCTCATTGTCCCACTCTTCGGCCTTCATCGGCCAGTAGAGACCGGCGAGGTAGACGACACCGTCAAGTTCACCGGCTTCTTTTGCGGCGGCCTCGACCGCCTCGCGGTCAGCCACATCGACAGCGATGTAGGATGATTTGCCTGGGAGCTCTGCAACAAGCTCCTTCAACCGGTCTTCGGATCGGGCGGAGACGATCACCTCGGCACCGGCGCGCGACAGGCAGAACGCAACCTCACGCCCCAACCCCTCACTCGCACCGACGAGCCAGTACCGTTTCCCTTGCCAGTTCTTCACGCGTTATTCTCCTGCGTAGGCTTTGTCTTTGGGCCGCATCGTGGCCACAAGCTCTGCCACTTTGATCCCAAACTTGCGGAACTGGCTGCGGTTGATGATGTTGCCGTTGGCCATCAGATACATCCAGTCGGTCACGTCGAGCGCGTGGCCGCCCGCCTCTTCGGTCAGTTTGATGCGGTAGTTGAGCAAAACCGCAGACCCTTGCTGCTGACCGCTCCCCGCGCCGACGACGTCGGGGGCCTCGGCCTTGATGCGGCCGTCATTGCCAAGTGTCAGTGTCCAGACGCGATCCTGCACCGCGCCGCTGTCGTAGTGAAAGCGTTCGACCATGGTGCAGACGTTGCCTTCCCAGGATGCCTCAAAATCGGCAACGAAGCGCGACGACACTTTGCCGGTCGGCCCATAGATCACGCCCTCGCAAGCGACGGGACCATTGAACCGTTCCCGGATGTCGAAGATCGGGCCGTCGGCATAATCTTCGGACTTCTGCGCCCAGAAGGAGACGTAGCGTTCCTTGAGGAAAACCGCGATACCCATCAGGACAGCACCGATCAGAATGTAGGTCATAAACGACATCGTTTAGTCCTCTAGCTTTGTGGCGATCAGCAACCCAATCGCCAGAAATTTCAAAAGCGACGGCACAAGTGCGTAAAGCACCGTCAGCATGGTGATGGCCTCGGCGGGCAGGTCTGTCGCCCCGGCAACGAAGCCTGATCTTTCCAAAAGCGGCAGAAGAACCACCGCGGCGAAGGCAAGCGTGAACTTGTTCACCAAATTCCATAGGCCAAAACCCTGTCCCCCGTTGGGCGAGATTGCAGCCATGCGTTTTGCAAACATCGCGGGCAAAAGCGTGAGGTCCGCCCCGATCGTTGCACCACTTAGTACGCAGATAACGGCGAAAGGGATCACATCGCCGGGTGACAAAGTCAGCGTGTAGGCAAATGAGGCTACGGCCAGGATCATCGCACAGATTAAAACCGGCTTTGGATGGTAACGCCTGGCGAGCGCTGACCAGATGGGTGAAGAGACCGCCGCCGCCAAGAAAAAAAGGACCAAAAGCGCCCCTTCCCACCCCGGCGCACCCAGTTTGCTTTCCACGTAAAAGAGAAAAAGGGTAGAAGAGACGGCCAATGGTGTGGCGTTGACCAGTGCAAGGATCAGCAGCTTGCGCGCGGTATTGTCGCGGATGATCTCGCGGATCTGTGAAGGCTCTTGGTCCACGCGGCCTTGCCACTCGGGCCACATGAAGAGGGCTGCGACCATGGTCAGGGCCGCAAACCCGAATGCAAAGGCGGCAAAAGGGTTTGCCACAACACCGATCAGAACCGTCGGGATCACGGCCGCCACACAGACGCCGATCAGCGCCCCGCTTTCCCGCCATGCTGCCAGCCGCACATGCCCTTGCGGGTCATCGCCTGCCTTAGCTACCCCTTGGGCGTAGAAGTTGATCGTCAGAAAGCTGAACGCGGTGAAGAGCCCGGTCACCGTGATCCCGAACCACCAGATCGGGGCAATCGGCGGGGCCACGGCAAAAAGTCCCAGCATTGAAACGGCCATAATCACTGCCACGCCTGTGATCGCCAGCTTCTTGGCTGCGCGGAGCCGTTCACTGATCCAGCCCAATACCGGGTCCTGGATCATGTCGAATAGGCGCAGCGCAAAGAGCAGCGTGCCAAGCGCCGTCAGGCTGACGCCGTAGGTGTCGGCATAGTACTTGGGCGCGTAGATGTAGATCGGCAGCCCGGCCCCTGACAAAACGGCGGCAAAGACGGTGTAGGCCGGCAGCCGCTCTTGCAGGGCTTTCATCTGCTGACCTCTTCCACCGGCGGCGCCGGCTGCGACCGGAACTTGGCCCCCTTCCACCAGAGCTTCAGCGCCTGCCAGTGGATCAGCGCCAGCACGCGGCGCGATCCGAAGGGCCTGCGCAAGGCCGCCCGGATGATCGAGAAGTTGCTGATCGGTTTGCGCGCGCCTTTCAGCGTTGCAATCAACCCGCCGTTGCCGCGCGAATAGTCGATCCAGATTCCGATGCTTTCAGGCTGGATATCAAAGCGAAAGACGTAACCGCCCTCGATCGGCTGGAATGGCGAAACATGCATGAGCTTCTGCGCCGAGAGTGTCTCATCCTTCGTGATCTCGCGCCCATCTTCGTGGCGGCAGAGATAGGAATGCCTGTCACCGTAGGTATTGGTCACCTCGGCGATTGCCGTCGTCAGTGCGTCATCGGCATTGCGGCAGAGCCAGAATGAAACCGGGTTGAAAACATGCCCAAGCACGCGGGGCTGGGCCAGAAGCTCGATGCGCGCGCAGTCGGTGATGTTGTGGGCGGCCAGCACCTCGCGCACCCATGCCGCACCGCGCCCCTGATGCGGCGCACCGCCATGATCGCGGTCATGAAGGGCCATCAGGTTGCCGCGGTCCCGTGCAAAAAGGCCCGGGGTCGCCAAATCCGCTTCAGCGTCCAGCAGCACATAGTCGATGGAATAGCGAAACGCGTTTTTGGTTGGCCCGCGCCGTCCGTGATAGGTCTCTCCCGCGATATGATCGACGGTGTTGGTCACTCTGCTGCGATATCCAGATGTTCCAGCGCGTTCAAGGAGTGGACGACATCCAACGCGCTGGCCAGACCATCCTCGTGAAAGCCATTTTTCATCCAGGCGCCGCAGAACCACGTGCGGTTTGAGCCGTTCATTGCCGCCGCCGCCTCTTGCGCGGCAAGTGCCTCAAGATCGTAGATCGGGTGGCGCAACGTTACCTCGTCCCAGATCAGCTCTTCCCGGATCGGGCGCTTGGTGTTGAGCGTGACCATCATGTCCTGCCCGCCCTTCAGCCATGGCTGCAGCGAGTTCATCCAGTATGTCAGGTTGATTTCCTTGTCCGTTTTTGCCGCATCCTCTGTATAGATCCAAGAGGACCACACTTGACGCCGCTTTGGCATGATCGACGTGTCAGAGTGCAGCACGATCCGGTTAGGCTGATAGCGTACGGCACCAAGGACTGAGCGTTCGACGGCTGTCGCGTCGCTCAGCATTGCGAGCGTGTCATCAGAATGGGTGGCAAAGATGACCTCGTCGAACTCTTCCCAGTCTGCGCCTTGTGTCTTGACCTGGGCACCGGTGGTTGTGCGTCTGACCGCATCAATCGGGGCACCAAGCCGGATGTTCACACCGCGCTGTGCCATGTCGGCACCCAGACGCGTGACATAGGCCTGTGAGCCGCCCGCCACGGTGTACCACTGATGCTGGCCGGTCGCACTCAGCAGCGCGTGATTGTCAAAAAACCGCATCATGGCATAAGCGGGAAAGTTGAGGATCTTTTCTTTGGGTGTCGACCAGATCGCGCCGGAAAACGGCAGCAAGTAATGATCGCGGAAGTAATCGCTGAGATTCAGCTTCTTCAGAAGCTCGCCAATCGTCATTGTGTGATCGGATGCAGCCTCTAGCCCTTTGGCGTTGAAGCGCAGGATGTCACGGACCATGCGCAGAAACTTGGGGCTGGCGATGTTGCTGCGTTGGGCGAAAAGGGCGTTGAGGCTGGCAAGACCATACTCCATCCGCCCACCTGCAAAAGAGGCCCCAAAGCTCATATCGCTTTTCACGACAGGGACATCGAGGTGTTCAAAAAGCTTCGTCAGGTTCGGGTAATTGGCGTAGTTAAAGACGATAAAGCCCGTGTCGACCGGAATGTCGGCGTCTTGGCCTGCCATGCGGGTCCGGGCGTGGCCGCCAAGACGCTTCTCAGCTTCGAACAAGACAACCCTGTGGTCCTTGGCCAGTGCGTGCGCAGCACCCATGCCCGAAATACCTGCCCCAATTACCGCAATCTTTCGGGGCACGGCCGTCCCGGTCTCAAATGGCATTCGGTCTGCGTCCTTCTTTTATCTTTATGTTTTTCTTTACGCAGCGGGCACTTGCGTGGATCACAACAAAAAATGCCTGCATGGTGATCTAAAATCTAACCCGGGCCGTATCAACCATATGTTGACGGAACCACAAGCCCCGGCAAAAACGGATGCGCTGTTTAAGATCGCTGCCTATGGTGATGGCACGACCGCGCAGAAAAGACGGGCAGGGGCACAGCAGGTGACGACTGACATGGGATCAAAGCGGATGGCCTGGGTGGTTCAGGTCTATGCCGTGCGGGACAATAAGGATCGCAAAGCGTTTGCCGAGTTGTTCGCCTACTTTGCGCCACGCGTGAAGTCGTTTTTGATGAAGTCGGGGGCCAGCCCGGATCTGGCAGAGGAATGCACACAGGAGGTCATGGCGACCCTTTGGAACAAGGCCCATATGTTCGATCCGACGAAGGCGAGTGTGTCCACATGGATTTTCACGATCGCACGGAACCGCCAGATCGACATTCTGCGCAAGCAGCGGCGTCCTGAACCCGAAGAACTGCCATGGGGCCCCGAGCCAGAGCCGGACCAGGCCGAGGCGATGGGCCTACAACAAGAAACGGAACGTCTCGGGCAGGCCATGGCCAAATTGCCCGAAGAACAGAGGAAGCTGATCGAACGCGCCTACTTTGGCGAGTTGACCCATAGTGAGATCGCTGCCGAAACGGGGCTGCCACTGGGCACGATCAAATCGAGGATTAGATTGGCGCTGGACCGCCTGCGCCACGCAATGAAGTGAAAAACGCAATGAATGACATCAAACATCACCTGAGTGAGCCGATCCTGTTGGGTTATGCAGCAGGCACCTTGCCAGAGGCGTTCAACCTCGTCGTGGCAACCCACATTTCGATGTGCGACACCTGCCGCGCGGCGCTGGCGGAATATGAAGCCGTTGGCGGAGAGGTCATGCTGGATGCAGATCCGGTTGAACTCGCCGAAGATGCATTGGAAGCTACGCTGGCACGGATCACCGAAACCGCATCCGATGGCCCGGTCGCAGCGAAACCTGTTCCCAGCAGCATCTTCCCCGCACCGCTGCAGGAATACCTGTCAGGCGATATCGACAGCCTGAAGTGGCGCAAGGTGGGCGGTGGCGTCAGCCAGCTTGTCCTGAACACATCAAAAGATGCCAGCGTACGTCTGTTGCGTATCCCGGCCGGAACAGCGGTGCCCGATCACGGGCATCGCGGGACAGAACTTACGTTGGTGTTGCAAGGCGCCTTCCGCGACGATGAAGATCGTTTCGCCGCTGGCGATGTTGAGGTTGCGAACGAAGATCTGCACCATACGCCTGTCGCCGAGGAAGGGATGGACTGCATCTGCCTCGCCGCGACTGACGCGCCGCTGAAGTTCAACAGCCTCGTCCCGCGCATCGCACAACGTTTTATCGGGATCTAGCCCGCATTCCCAAGACCACTCCAATGCCCCGGTCAGCGCCGGGGCATTTTCTTTTGCGATGCCAACTGTCGTCTATGTTGCGTGGTAGGTCTCGGTATGGCCGTCAACCGCAATGGCTTGACCGGAGACAAACCGCGCTGCCTCTGAAGACAGATACAGACAAAGCTGGGCAACCTCTTCAGGTTGGGCAAAACGTCGAAGTGACGTGCCGGAGACGTAGTCAGTGTAGACATCTTCCGGGCGACAGCCGCGTGCCTCGGCTTCTGCAGCAAGTACCCTCTCCATTCTTTTGCCGCTAACTGCGCCGGGACAAATCGCGTTGCAGCGAATACCGAACGGGCCAAGTTCGGTTGCGAGCGTTTTTGTGAGGCCGATCACGGCCCATTTGGCCGCCACATAAGGTGCCGGGAACGGCACGCCATAAAGACCGGACGTCGAGGACAAATTGGTAATGACGCCCGATCCCTGCGCTTTCATCAAGGGTACAATTCGGCGGCAGGTCAGCATCTGGGTGTCGAGATTGACCGCCATGCAGTTTTGCCATTGTGCGAGGTCAAGGTCTTCGACCGGGCCAGTCTGCCCCGCGATGCCAGCATTGTTTATCAGCACGTCACAGCCGCCAAATTGGGCTATCCCCTCGTCCAGCCATGCATCCAGTGCCGCTTCATCGGTGACATCCATTACCGCGCCAACGATCCCCTCTGGCAGTGCGGCGACAGCATCGGCGTCACGATCGCAGGTGAATACATGCGCGCCCAGCGCCGCATAACCCTTCGCTATCGCAAGTCCGATCCCGCCTGCGCCAGCGGTGATAAAGACGCGCTGCGTCATGCCCTAGCCACTTGAGGAGAGCAGGGAGGGGGCGTCAGGCTGATCAGGTGCCAGTTCTTCGAAGTCGAAGTTGTCCAGGCGATCCGCCCGTTTACTCGCCCTTGTCGCCGCTGTCAGCACGCCTGATACATCCTCGCCCGCCTGCCGCAGGTGTGTTTCCAGCTTGCCGGCCTTTTCGCCGATGATCTCCACATCCCGGTGCAGAAGCTTTAGCGCCTTGCGGATCTCGCCCGCCTGTTCGCGCATACGCGCGTCCTTCAGGATCGCGCGCATCGTGTTCAGCGTCGCCATGCAGGTGGTCGGCGACACGATCCAGACCCGCGCGTCAAACCCGGCGCGCACCACCTCTGGCAGGCGGGCATGCAGTTCTGCGTAGACCGCTTCGCTGGGAAGAAACATGATCGCGCCATCCGCCGTTTCACCGTCGATGATGTAGCGGTCACTGATATCCTTGATGTGCTTGCGCACGGCTTGACCCAGATCACGCAGAGCAATGCGTTGCTGATCAGCGGTTTCAGCCGCGGCAAAGGCCTCGTAAGCCTCAAACGGGAATTTCGCGTCGATCACGATCGGCCCGGGTGGATTCGGCAGGTGGACCAGACAATCGGCGCGCTTGCCGTTGGAAAGCGTCGCCTGCAGCGCATAGCTGTCCGTTGGCAGCGCCTTGGAGACGATATCGGTCAACTGGATTTCCCCGAACATGCCGCGCCGCTGCTTGTTCGAAAGGATGTCCTGCAGGCTGAGCACATCGCCAGACAGCTTTTCGATGTTCGTCTGCGCCTTGTCGATGGTGGCCAGCCGCTCTTGCAGTTCCGTCAGGCTCTTGGTTGTCTTCTCAGACGACCCGGCAAGCGTGTCTTTCATCCGTTCCTGCAGGTCCGAAAGGGACCGCGCGGATTTCAGGGCGTTATCAGCCAGCCGTTCCGCCATCTGCGCCTGCACCTCGGCGAGCCGCGTTTCCATGGTCTGCACGACCTGCATCTGCGAGGTCGCCTGCGCATCGCTCACCATCTGGATGTTGCCCGCCAGTTGCTGCTGGCCATGGCCCAGCGCCTGCACGTCTTGTCCCAGTCGCCCGACCTGCGCAGCCACTGTTTGCACGGCCTCTGCCGATTTCCCGGCCCGGCGCACCGTCATCACCAAAAGGATCAGCACAAGCAGGCCAACTCCGGCGGCAATCAGCCCGGCCAGCGTCAGCGGATCACTCAGATCCAGTGTTATGTCACCGATCTGGATCATGTGCGCCCAAATAGCCGTTCGATGTCAGACAGCTTCAGTTCCACATAGGTGGGTCGCCCGTGGTTACATTGCCCGGAGAGCGGCGTTGCCTCCATTTCCCGCAAAAGCGCGTTCATCTCAGCTGCCTGCATCCGGCGGCCCGAGCGGATGGAGCCGTGGCAGGCCACGCGGGACAGGATCGCCTCGATCCGGGTTTGCAGCGAGGCGCTGTCGCCCTGATCTGCCAGTTCGTCCAGGATATCCCGGATCATGGCGCCTGCATTCACTTCGCCCAAGATCGCGGGGGTTTCGCGCACGGCAATGGCGTCACCGCCGAAGGATTCAATGGTCAGCCCGAGGCGCGCGAGATCCTCTGCGACTTCCATCAGTTGTGCGACCTCTCCAGTGGTCAGTTCGACCACCTCGGGGATCAGCAGCGCCTGTGCCGCCACCCCGTTTTCGGCCATCTGGCGCTTCAGCTTTTCATACACAAGGCGTTCGTGCGCCGCGTGCTGATCCACGATCACCATGCCGGTTTCGGTCTGCGCGATGATGTAGTTTTCATGGACCTGCGCGCGTGCCGCCCCAAGGGGAAGGTCCTTTGGCGCGTCCTCCTCCACCGGTTCCATTCGGGCCGATGGCGCCTCGGCAAAGCCCTCGGGCATTTGTGGCGCTTGCGCCTGAAACGTCATGGAACGGGCGCTGAAACTTGGCCGGTCCATCTGGTAGAGCCGTGCGGTAGTTGGCTCTGGCGTGATTGCGCCCAGCGTCGCGTCCGCCACAGTGGTCGAGGCCCGGTGCCCGGCCCCTGCCAGCGCGTGCCGCAGGGCCGAGATGATCAACCCACGTACCGTCCCGGAATCGCGAAAGCGGACCTCGGTTTTGGCGGGGTGCACGTTCACGTCAACCAGCGTCGGGTCGCAGTCGATGAAGAGCGCGGCGACCGGGTGCCGGTCACGCGACAGCACATCCATATAGGCCGCACGCAGGGCGCCGAGCAGCATCTTGTCCCGCACCGGGCGGCCATTGACGAAGAGGTACTGTGCCACCGCCGCGCCGCGCGAATAGGTGGGCAGCGCGGCAAAGCCCGTCAGGTGAAACCCCTCGCGTTCGGCATCCAGTGGCAGAGCATTCTCGGCAAAATCCTTGCCCAAGACCTGCCGAAGCCGACCGTGCAGCGCGTCGAAAAGATCGCCGCTCTCTGCATCTGCGCGGAAGACTGTGCGGCTCTCTCCTCTTGACTGATCGCGCAGGATGAAGGTGACAAAGGGTTCGGCCATCGCCAGCCGCTTGACCACATCCGTGATCGCCTGCGCCTCTGCGCGGTCGGTGCGTAGGAACTTCAGGCGGGCGGGGGTGGCGTAGAAGATATCGCGCAGGGCAATCACCGTGCCGCCTGACAAGGCAGCCGGGCGCACCGGGTCAGCCCGGCCACCCGCGACGGCAATCTGCGCGGCATCTTCCCCGGCCGCACGCGAGGTGATCGACAGGCGCCCAACAGCACCAAGAGATGCCAGCGCCTCCCCCCGGAACCCAAAGGATGTGATGTTCAAAAGGTCAGACCCGTCAATCTTCGAGGTCGCATGACGGGCCAGGGCGAGCGGCAGATCCTCTGGCGCCATGCCACAGCCGTCGTCAGTCACCTGGATCAGGGTTTTGCCCCCATCGGCAATCACCACCTCGATGCGGGAGGCACCTGCATCAATGCTGTTTTCCACCAATTCTTTGACGGCAGAGGCAGGGCGTTCCAAGACCTCGCCCGCCGCGATGCGGTTGATCGCGGCCTCCTCCAACTGCCGAATGACAGGCTGTGGCTTTATCTGGGGGTCAGCAACGGACATGCCACAAGGTGTAGCATGTCCCCCTACGATTCTGCGAGGGGAAAGCGCCGTCTACTGCGTGCTTTCCAATCCGACGGGCTGTCCGACGACAACAAAGTGCAGTTCATCCGGGCGTAGGATTTCGGCGGCCACACGGTTCGCCTCTTCCAATGTCACGGCCTCCACGAAAGAGTTCCGATCGATCACATATTCGGGCGGCAGTCCGACCATCTGCATCCCTGCCATGATCCGCGCGATATCGGCATTGCCGTCAAACCGCAGCGGGTATTCACCGGTCAGGTAGGTCTTGGCGAGGGTCAGTTCCTCTTCTGTCACGCCACCCTCGGCCATGCGGGCCCATTCGGCGCGGGTGACCTCAATCGCTTCGGCCACGGTTTCATTCGAAGACGCCACCGTGCCAAGGATCATTTCAGAATGGTACTTGGGCACAAGAAACGTGCCGATGCCATAGGTCAGCCCGCGTTCATCGCGGACTTCTTGGAAGAGCCGCGATTCAAAACCGCCCGCGCCAAGGATGTGGTTCACAATGAAGGCGGCAAAGAAATCCGGGTCATCGCGTTTCAGCCCGCCATGGCCAAAGAAGGCGACGGATTGGGGCGTTTCGAAGTCCACCACGGTCACACCGCCAGGCATGGCGTAAGCGATATCAGCAGCCTGCGATGGGCCTTCGGCCGGCAGATCACCTAGCAACGCATCAAGCATGGGGCCCACCTCTTCGACCGTGATGTCACCCACGACAGAGACAACAAGGCGGTCGCGGGTCAGCGCATTCTGGTGTGCGGTGACCAGATCATCACGGGTCAGGGCGCCGACGCTTTCCTCTGTGCCTTCAATGGCCGAGCCATAGGGGTGATCACCGAACGCTGCGGCATAGAATCTGCTGCTCGCGATCTCGTCAGGGTCATTTGCGTCGCTTGCAATGCTGGACAGGATCTGTGCGCGCACCCGGTCAATCGCATCCTGATCAAAGCGCGGTTGGGTCAACGCCTTGCGCAACAGTGTGAGAGCCTCATCCCTGTTTTCCGTCAGGAACCGGGATGAGATCGACATCGAATCGTCAAACGCCTGAAAACGGTAGGTCATGGCGAGATTTTCGCGGGCGGTCTGGAACGCCTGCGCGTCCAGATCGCCTGCCCCTTCGTCCAGCAGGCTCGTCATCAGATAGGTCGCGCCGCGTTTGCCTTCAGCGTCCAGCGAAGCGCCGCCGCGAAAGCGGATCTCGAGCGCTGTGAAGGGAATTGAGGGTTCTTCAACGACCCACGCATCGATGCCACCGGGGGAGGTGATTTGCTGAATGTCGATCTCGGCCCGCGCGGAGGTCGCGCCAAAGATACAAAGGATGAGAACAAAGAAGCGTTGCATCATTTCGCGTCCTCCCGGTCTGCGACAACCCAGCCGGTGACGGCGGTATCAATATTGAAGACCTCGGCTGCGACGGCTTTCACCTCTTCGGCGGTGACGTTTTGCAGGATCTCGGGCCAGGCTTGTACATCTTCAACGGTCAGCCCCTGGGTCAGCGCCGCACCATAGCGGCGTGCCCGGCCGCTGGTGTCGTCCAGCGCATAGATCTCGGATGCGCGCAGCTGGGTGCGGATGCTTTCCATGCGCGCAGGGTCAATGTCGGCCTCCAGAAACGCGCTGATCACCTCGTCCATCGCGGCCTCTGCCTCGGACAGTGGAACACCCGGTGACGGGGCAACAACGAGCGAGAAAGTCGCGTCATCGAGGGAATTGCCGCTATAGGACGCAGCGGTGTAGAGTGCGGTTTGCGTGTCAAATTGCAACGCGCGGCCAAGGTCAGAGGTAAAGGAAGAGCCTCCTAGCAGTTCTGACAGATAAATCAGGGCTGCGGCCTCCACCTGCGCACCGGCGTCCCGTTCTGGGGCAAGATAGCTGCGGACAAGGTAGGGTTGGCTGACACGCGGGTCGTCAAAAATGATCCGGCGCTCGGCGCGTTGCGGGGGTTCAATGGGGCGAACGCGGGGCGCGATATCTTCGGCGGGCAGAACACCGTAGTAGGTCTCGGCCAGCGTCCGCACCTCATCAACCTCTACGTCACCGGCAACCACCAGAATGGCGTTATTGGGCGCGTAGTGGGCATCATAGAAGCTGAGCACATCATCCATGTCGAGCGTTGCCATTTCGTGCATCCAGCCAATGATCGGCACGCCGTAGCGGTGGTTCTGAAACTGGGCGGCCCGGAACTGTTCGGTGGCGAGCGCGCCTGCGCTGTTTTCGGTACGTTGGTTCCGTTCTTCGATAATCACGCCGCGCTCTGTCAGGATGTCGTCCTCTGTCAGTGCGAGGTTGTTCATCCGGTCGGCTTCCATCTGCATCATCAGTTCCAGCCGATCGGCGGCGACGCGTTGGAAGTAGCCGGTGAAATCATAGCTAGTGAAGGCGTTGTCGGTGCCGCCGTTGGCGGCAACTGTTTCCGAGAACTCCCCTGCTTCCAGCGTGTCGGTGGCTTTGAACATCAGGTGTTCGAGGAAATGGGCGACGCCGGATTTGCCCTCTGGCTCATCGGCTGATCCGACTTTGTACCATAGCATATGGGTGACAACGGGCGCGCGGTTGTCGGTGATCACCACAACCTCCATCCCGTTCTCAAGCATGAAGTTCGTCACATCCTCTGCAGATGCGGCAAAGGCCGTGAAGCTGGCTATGGCAGCGGCGATTATGCGTCTCATGGGCGCCCTTTGTGAAATGCGTCTGCGCTAGGAAGTACGCCAAAGACGCAAGGGATCAACCCGGCATACGGGGATGTGAGCGCGGGTTACTG